>JAFYBE010000091.1 GCA_017540355.1 Lachnospiraceae bacterium
CAATGCAGACTGAACTTGACCTTGTAGAAGGTATGCAGTTTGACAGAGGATATATCTCAGCTTACATGGCTACGGATATGGAGAAGATGGAAGCGGTTCTTGATAATCCTTACATCCTTATCACAGATAAGAAGATATCGAATATCCAGGAGATCCTTCCCCTTCTTGAGCAGATCGTTCAGTCAGGTTCTAAGTTGCTTATAATCGCTGAGGACGTTGAGGGTGAGGCACTTACAACTCTTATCGTTAATAAGCTCAGAGGAACATTTAACGTAGTAGCGGTTAAGGCTCCCGGATACGGTGACAGACGTAAGGCTATGCTTGAGGATATCGCTATCCTTACAGGAGGTCAGGTTATTTCAGAAGAGCTCGGTCTTGACCTTAAGAGCACAACGATCGATCAGCTTGGTCGTGCCAAGAGTGTTAAGGTTCAGAAGGAGAACACGGTTATCGTTGAGGGTGCAGGTGACAAGGCTGCAATCGAAGGCAGAATCGGCCAGATCAAGCAGCAGATCGAGACAACCACATCCGATTTCGATAAGGAGAAGCTTCAGGAGAGACTTGCCAAGCTCGCAGGCGGCGTAGCCGTTATCAGAGTAGGTGCAGCTACTGAGGTAGAGATGAAGGAAGCTAAGCTTCGACTTGAGGATGCACTTGCAGCTACAAGAGCAGCCGTTGAAGAAGGTATCATTGCAGGCGGCGGATCTGCTTACATCCATGCTTCAAAGGAAGTTGCAAAGCTTGCCGATACACTTGAAGGTGATGAGAAGACAGGTGCCAATGTCGTACTTAAGGCATTGGAGGCTCCTCTGTATCATATAGCTACAAATGCAGGACTTGAAGGCTCAGTTATCATCAATAAGGTATATGAGTCAGAGGTTGGTACGGGATTTGATGCACTTAACGAAGAGTACGTTGACATGGTTAAGGCAGGTATCCTTGATCCCGCCAAGGTTACACGTTCTGCACTTCAGAACGCTACAAGTGTGGCAGCCACACTCCTTACAACAGAGTCTGTTGTAGCAAATATCAAGGAAGATGCTCCGGCAATGCCTGCAGGTGCCGGCATGGGCGGAATGGGTTATTGATAATAATTTCAATAAGCATAATAAAGGCGAATCGCATGAGCGGTTCGCCTTTTATATTGCCGCTAAATGTGATAAAATAGGGACGTTATGAAAAAATTGCTCGTATACTTAAAAGAATATCGAATGCAGTGTGTTCTTGCACCCGCTTTTAAGATGCTTGAAGCATGTTTTGAACTCATCGTTCCGCTTGTCATAGCAAGTCTTATTGATAAGGGTATAGGCGGGGAGAACATGCCTCATATCATTAAGTGTGTGGCAATATTGGGTATTCTTGCGCTTGTCGGACTTACGGTGTCCATAACCGCACAGTTTTTTGCGGCCAAGGCCGCCATAGGGTTTGCGACAAGACTAAGAAGCGAGCTTTTCAGACATCTGCTCGGTCTGTCTTTTTCCGAGATAGATACCGTCGGTACGTCTACGATGATCACGCGTATGACAAGCGACGTCAATCAGGCACAGAACGGTGTCAACATGTTCTTAAGGCTTTTTTTAAGAAGCCCCTTTGTAGTATTCGGAGCCATGATCATGGCATTTACCATAGATTCACACATAGCGCTTATCTTTGTGGCCACCATAGCGGTTTTATTTGCCGTTGTGGGATTTATAATGTCACGGAATATTCCTGCACTTCTAAGGGCGCAGGAAAGCCTTGATAAAGTAACTCGAAGCGTGAGAGAGGGCCTTAACGGTGTTCGTGTTATCCGTGCATTCAGGCTTGAGGCTGATTCCGTTAAGTCATTTAACGGCGTGACGGATGAACTTACAGGCAGACTTAAAAAGGCCGGTCATATATCGGCGCTTATGAATCCGCTTACATATGTGCTGATTAACCTTGGAATAATCCTTGTGATCTATTCGGGCGGATTAAGAGTTGAGTCGGGCATTCTTACTCAGGGTCAGGTTATTGCGCTTTATAACTATATGTCGCAGATACTTGTCGAACTTGTTAAGCTTGCCAATCTTGTCGTAACACTTAATAAGGCTATGGCAAGCGCCAACCGTATATCCGCTGTTTTTGATATCAATACATCGATGCGCGAAGGAGATGGGGTTGATTTTGATACGGATCCTGATGATGATGTGCTTGAGACCGAGTCTGATGCGGGCTCTGAGGCCGTAAGCTTCAGAGACGTTTCTTTCGCTTATCCCGGATCTTCTGAAGATTCGCTTGAGAATATAAGCTTCGTGGTAAATAAGGGCCAGACCGTCGGAATAATAGGCGGTACGGGCAGCGGTAAGAGTACGATTGCCTCTTTGATAGCACGTTTTTACGACGTTACGGGCGGAGGTGTATATCTGTTCGGTCATGATATTAAGGATTATTCATACGATCAGCTGCATTCACTTGTGGGAACGGTTATGCAAAAAGCGGTGCTTTTTAGCGGAACGATAGAGAGCAATATTCGTATGGCCGCGGGCGATGTATCGGAAGATGTGATCAACGATGCCGTTAAAAAAGCTCAGGCCGATGAAATCGTTAAGGGCAAGGGCGGAATTAAAGCCTGCGTGGAGCAGGGCGGACGCAATTTCTCCGGAGGTCAGAAGCAGAGGATTTCGATAGCCAGAACTTTGGCAATGAGAACACCCATAGTTATACTTGATGACAGTTCCTCAGCACTTGATTATGCGACGGATTTAAGCCTTCGTCGTGCGCTTAAGGAACTGCCCGAAGATACGACGGTATTTATCATATCGCAGAGAACTTCGTCGATTCAGCATGCGGATAAGATAATTGTCCTTGAGGACGGTCATATGGAAGGCATCGGAACTCACGAAGAACTGTTAAAGAGCTGCGATTTGTATAAAGAGATACACGAAAGTCAGTTACACAGGAGTTGATTTGTTGAAAGCAAAAAATAATGTGCAAACTGAATACGGCGGCAATACGGGAAGAGAACTTGTAAAGTATTTAAAAAAGCACGGCTTTTTGGTTGTGCTCTCTGTTGCTTTGGCTCTTTTCTCAAGCCTTACCGCGCTTTTTGTTCCCGTGCTTTTCGGTAAGGCCATAGACAGCATTTTATCCGATATGGGATCCGTGGTTAATTGCCTTATAAGAGTCGGCTGTGTAATTGGCGTTACCGCTTTGATGCAGTGGGTAATGGCCATGGTCAATAATAAGGTAACATATGAGGTTACACAGGATATCAGGAACGATGCTTTTGAGAAGATCCAGAAGCTTCCGCTTAACTACCTGGATTCACATTCCACCGGTGAGATAGTCAGCCGTATGGTGGCTGATGTGGATACGCTTGCCGACGGACTGCTGATGGGATTCACGCAGGCGTTTACGGGTATTGTGACGATAGTAGGCACGATTTATTACATGTGGACATTAAGCAGAATGACAACGATAGTTGTTGTCTGTGTGACACCGCTGTCACTTTTTGTGGCCAATTTCATTGCAAAGCATACGCATGACATGTTCATAACTCAGTCCGTGACAAGAGGAGAACAGACCGCGCTTATCGATGAGATGATCGGTAATGAGAAAGTGGTCAGATCTTTCGGGTATGAAGATGAGGCACTTGAGCGCTTCAATGAGATTAATGACAGACTTGCTGTGTGTTCGTTAAAGGCTCTGTTCTATTCATCGACTGTCAATCCGGCAACAAGATTCGTCAATTCGACGGTGTATGCGCTTGTTGCGCTGGTCGGTGCGATAAGGGTTCTCGGCGGTCATATTACCGTCGGAAGTTTATCTGCTTTGCTTGCATATGCCACACAGTATACCAAGCCGTTTAATGAAATATCCGGAGTCGTTACGGAACTGCAGAATGCCTTTGCCTGTGCCTCAAGAGTCTTTGCTCTCATAGGAGAAAGCGAAGAGGAGGGTTCGCAGATATACGACATTAAGGCATCTGACGGTTCGTCCGATGATGAGGATGGTATAAAGGGTGAAGTAGACATAGAAGCGGTTGATTTTGCATATGTTAAGGATAAGCCGCTTATAGAGGACTTCTCGCTTAACGTGGGAAGCGGACAGACGGTTGCGATTGTCGGACCTACGGGAAGCGGTAAGACGACTCTTATAAATCTTCTGATGCGGTTTTATGATACGGATGACGGTAAGATCAGTGTGGACGGTAAGGACATAATGTCGCTTACCAGACAGGAGCACCGGAAACGTTTCGGAATGGTGCTTCAGGATACGTGGATAAAGCAGGGTACCGTTTTGGACAACATAAGGATAGGTCGGCCGGATGCGACGAGGGAAGAGTGCATAAATGCTGCTAAGGAAGCTCATGCACACAGCTTTATAAAGAGACTTCCGCAGGGTTATGATACGGTACTTGCCGAGGACGGCGGAGACTTAAGCGTAGGTCAGAAGCAGCTTTTGTGTATCACAAGAGTCATGCTTGCGCTGCCGCCGATGCTTATTCTGGATGAGGCGACATCAAGCATTGATACGCGAACAGAGATAAGGATACAGAAGGCTTTCCATAAGATGATGAACGGAAGGACGAGCTTTATTGTGGCCCACAGGCTCTCTACAATCATGGACGCCGATATCATCGTTGTGATGAGGGACGGACATATCGTTGAGCAGGGTTCTCATGAGGCTTTGCTTAAAAAGGGCGGGTTCTACAGTGAGCTGTTTGAAGCGCAGTTCGCGCATTGACGTTGATTATATAGGAGAGTATAATATTTAGGTAGTTTTTTAGGATTCGACATTATATATAGTGTTATAAGATAATGCGTGGAGGATTACGATGATCAAAGAAAAACTTGAAGATTATGTGGTAAGCATACCCGATTTCCCGGAGCCGGGAATAATCTTTCGTGATATCACAAGTGTGCTGCAGGATGCGGACGGACTTCGCATGGCCATAGATTCGATGCAGAAGCTTGTTGAGGGACTTGAATATGACGTGATAGCCGGAGCGGAATCAAGAGGATTCATATTCGGTACACCGATAGCATATAACATGCATAAGCCTTTTGCGCTTGTTCGTAAAAAGGGTAAGCTGCCGAGAGAGACTGTTGAGACATCCTATGATCTTGAATACGGTTCAGCAACCATAGAGATGCATAAGGACAGCATTCAGCCCGGGCAGAAGGTGCTTGTTGTTGATGATTTGATTGCAACGGGCGGAACTCTTGAAGCCACAATAAAGCTTGTTGAACAGCTCGGCGGAGAAGTTGTGGGCGTGCTTGTGCTCATGGAGCTTAAGGGACTTCACGGCAGAGACAGGATCAAGTGTCCGGTTTATTCGGCTATTCAGTACGAGGGCAAGTAACGCGGGCGCTTTCGCTTTTGCAAGGCAATGCATAACTATTGGAAGGTGGATGTATGGAGGAGAAAAAGCTCGTAACATCTACAACTGAAGAACACGGTATAGTATTCGACGACGGTCGTATAGAGTCGATAGGAGAGTTTCTTCCTCCTGAGCAGCTTTATGCCGATCTTATTAATCGTGTGCAAAAATACCATCCTTCCGATGACATAAGCCTTATTGAGAAGGCATACAAGACGGCCAGTGAGGCTCATGTGGGACAGGTGCGCAAGTCGGGTGAACCCTACATTGTGCATCCTTTGTATGTGGCGAATATCCTTGCAGATCTGGAGATGGACAAGGAGACGATTGCCGCAGGTCTTTTACATGACGTTGCCGAGGATACGGAGTGGACGATTGATGATATAGGCAGAGAGTTCGGTGAAGACGTGGCACATCTTGTTGACGGCGTGACAAAGCTTAACGATCTTCAGCTTGCCGAGAACGTCGGAGCGGATAAGGCATCCGACAGGGCAGAGATGCAGGCAGAGAATCTGCGTAAGATGTTCCTTGCGATGGCCAAGGATATCAGGGTCATTATCATAAAGCTTGCGGACAGACTTCACAATATGCGTACGCTTAAGCATATGCCTCTTGAGAAGCAGCAGAGAATTGCAAGGGAGACCCTGGATATATACAGTCCGATTGCACAGAGGCTCGGTATATCCAAGATCAAAGTTGAACTTGATGATTTGAGTCTTAAGTATCTTCAACCGGATATATACTATGATCTCGTTGATAAGATTGCTATCAGGAAGAGTGAGAGAGAGAAGTATATAGAGGGTATAGTGCTTAAGGTTAAGAAGCATATAGACGATGCCGGAATCAAGGCGGAGGTCGACGGAAGAATCAAGCACTTCTTCTCAATATACAAGAAGATGAAGAATCAGAATAAGACACTGGAGGAGATATATGATCTCTTTGCGGTGCGTATAATAGTTGATTCGGTTAAGGACTGTTATGCCGCACTCGGTGTCATTCATGAGTTATATACTCCGATTCCCGGAAGATTCAAAGATTATATTGCCATGCCCAAGGCGAATATGTATCAGTCCATACATACGACGCTTATCGGTGAGTCCGGACAGCCTTTTGAGATACAGATTCGTACGTGGGAGATGCATAAGGCAGCTGAGTACGGTATCGCGGCTCACTGGAAGTACAAAGAAACTTCCGACGGTAAGAAGGGTAATTTCGGTGAGGAAGAGAAGCTTACATGGCTTAGACAGATACTGGAATGGCAGAAGGACATGTCGGATAATAAGGAGTTTATGCAGCTTCTTAAAAGCGATCTGGATCTGTTCTCCGACAGTGTGTACTGTTTCACTCCCAGAGGCGAAGTCAAGAACCTTCCTGCGGGAAGTACACCCATAGATTTCGCATATGCGATTCACAGTGCCGTCGGCAACAAGATGGTCGGTGCCCGAGTCAACGGAAGACTTGTAACCATAGACTACGAGATACAGAACGGCGACAAGATTGAGATCATAACATCTCAGAATTCCAAGGGCCCGAGCAGAGACTGGTTGAATGTCTGCAAGTCCACTCAGGCCAAGAATAAGATCAATCAGTGGTTTAAGGCTGAGCGCAAGGATGACAATATCGTTAAAGGTAAGGAATTGTTGCTTTCTTACTGCAAGGCGCACGGAATAGATGTAAATACAATTAAGACCACTGAATACGAGACGAGAATAATGCGTAAGTACGGCTTCCGTGACTGGGAGAGTGTGCTTGCCGCAATTGGACACGGTGCATTAAAAGAAGGTCAGATTGCCAATCGTATGGTCGAGATGTATGAAGAAGACCATAAGAAGGAGATCACGGATGAGGAGATTGCTTCCGAGATTGCCGATGCGGCTGCGAAGGCGGACAAGTCATACGGCAAGTCGGGCAACGGAATCATTGTTAAGGGTGTTCACGATGTATCCGTAAGATTCTCAAAGTGCTGCAATCCTCTGCCGGGTGATGAGATTGTCGGATTCGTGACAAGAGGAAGAGGTATATCCATCCATCGTAATGACTGTATCAATGTCTTAAGTCTTTCGGACAGCGAGAGGGTAAGACTTATCGATGCGGAGTGGCAGGATGACAGTGATGAGACGGATGGCGTGTATCAGGCAGAGATAGTCATATATGCCAATAATCGTACGGGACTTCTGGTTGATGTCTCACGTACGCTTACCGAGAAGAATATCAATATTATCTCCGTCAATACAAGAGTGAGCAAGCAGGGCGTATGTACAATGATGCTTTCTTTTGAGACGACGGGAAGAGAACAGCTTAACAATGTGATAGAGAGGCTTAACGCCATTCAGGGTGTAATAGACATAGAAAGACGTACCGGATGATAACGGAGGAATAATGAGCGACTTAAAGATCGGAAGAATAGTCTTAAGTGTATGTGCAACGAACTGCTACTTTGTATATCATGAAGGACAGAGTGAGTGCATAGTTATAGATCCCGCCGACAGAGGTGACTATATATATGAGGCGCTTAAAAGCAAAGGCTTTAAAGTGACGCACATTCTCATTACGCATGGTCATTTTGATCATATATGGGGATGTTCAAAGTTAAGAAGTCTTACAAGCGCACCCGTATATGCGCTTGATCTGGAACAGGACGTGATGGAGAGTGCGGTTTTGAATTCATCCGAAGCTGCGGGACGTGCCTGTACAGTCAAGGTCAATAATTATGTCAAAGACATGGATGTACTTGAATTAAACGGCTTTAAGATACAGGTACTTGCAACTCCCGGTCATACACACGGATCGTGCTGTTATTACTTTATCGATGATAACATACTTATAAGCGGAGACACTCTTTTTGCCGAAAGCGTAGGACGTACGGATTTGCCTACGGGCAGCATGAGCGAACTTACTCACTCCATAGAGACGAAACTGGCCGCTCTTCCGGATGATACTTCGGTATATCCGGGACACGGTGATCAGACTACAATAGGACATGAGAATGGTTACAATCCTTTCTGGCCGAGATGATATTGCAAGCCCGACATTCTCGTCGGGCTTTTTTTGTGGTATTATATTATGAGGGGTTATTGGGGAGGAGTTTATGTACAAGGACAGTAACAAAAAGACAGTAGATTTTCAGAGTGACAAGTATCTTGTTTTTCAGATGTCGTTTTTTGCAACGGCAATTCTGATTAATTTCCTGCTTCCGAGACTTGCGTCATATTATGGAGTTCCGTTATACCTTGATAATGTCGGAACGCTTATGGCTGCCGTGCTCGGAGGATATCTACCCGGCATCGCAGTCGGATATCTCAACAATATCATCAATATGCAGGGCAATCCCGGTAATGCATACTATGTTGTTCTCTCGACAATGATAGCCGCATGCGGAACATATTTCGGCAGGAAGGGCTATTACAAAAAGTTCGGCAAAGCGCTTATTACAATTCCGGTATATGCCTTGATAGGCGGAGGATTGGGCTCGATTCTTACTTATATCCTTTACGGTTTCGGAATGGGTGAAGGTATAAGCGCTCCCTTTGCGCGCAGGCTTTTAGAGAGTGGAAGCATGAATGTGTTCTGGGCTCAGTTCACTTCGGATATTGTTATAGATATCATAGATAAAGCGATTACCGTAGTTCTGGCATTTTTCATAATAAAATCAATTCCTGAGAAGCTTAAGCCGGGACTGTGGCTTACGGGATGGAGACAGGCACCTCTTTCCGACGAAGCAATTGCAGCCGTAAAAAAGAGCAATACCAGATCGTTCTCATTAAGAGGCAAGATTATCGCCATCATTTCCGTAATCATGGTATGTGTAGCCGTATTCACGACGATAATCAGTTATATACTGTTCCAGAATTTTGCGATGAATCAGTATACATACAGCTGTACCTGCGCAGCGAAGCTTGCTGGCAATCTCATCGATACGAAGAAGATTGATGAGTATATCAATGTCGGAAAAGGAAAATCATCTTCGGATTATCTTGCTGTCAGGAATAAGCTTGACGGAATCAGAAAAGGCAATCCTGATATTGAATACCTGTATGTATACAAGTTTTTGGAAGACGGTGTTGAGGTCATATTCGACCTTAATACGAATGATGTCGAAGGTCAGCATCCCGGTGCAATTATAGAGTATGAAGAATATATAAGACCATATAAGTCTGTTTTAATTGCCGGAGGAGAAGTTGATCCCATACTTGACGATACTCAGTATGGAAAGCTTTTGACGGTACTGGATCCCATATATGATTCTTCGGGCAAGGTTGTATGCTACGCCGGTGCGGACATAAAAGTCGAGGATATCAGAATATCCACACTTAACTATATGGCCAAGGTATTCTCATTGTTCATGGGATTCTATATATTCATACTTGCGCTTTGTATATGGCTTGTGGATTATCATCTGATTTATCCGATTACCGCCATGACTGCGTCAGCAAGGAAGTTTGCTTATGACAGTGAGGAAGCAAGAGAGATAAGTGTGGAGAGACTGCAGCATCTTGAGATTTCAACGGGTGATGAGATAGAGAATCTGTATGATTCATTGTCCAAGACAATTGCCGAGACCGTAGGTTATCTTGAGGATGTGGAAGCTAAGGGTGAAGAGATTGCCCATATGCAGAACGGTCTTATCTATGTTCTGGCGGATATGGTCGAGAGCAGAGATAAGAATACGGGTGACCATGTGCGTAAGACGGCGGCATATGTAAGGCTCATCATGAATAAGATGAGGGAGAAAGGTATATATGCTGATCAGCTGACCGATGAATTTATTGAGGATGTGGCCAATTCCGCGCCTTTGCATGATGTGGGCAAGATAATGGTTTCAGACACCATACTTAATAAGCCGGGCAGGCTTACGGACGAAGAGTTTGCCATAATGAAGAGTCATACGACTGCCGGAAGCAAGGTGATAGCAAGTGCGATGTCGCTGGTATCCGACAGCGGCTATCTTAAGGAAGCCAAGAACCTGGCGACATACCATCATGAGAGATGGGACGGCACGGGTTATCCGAGCGGCAAGGCGGGAGAGGAGATACCTCTTTCGGCACGTATAATGGCGGTCGCCGATGTTTTTGATGCACTTGTATCAAAGAGAAGTTACAAAGAGCCGTTTACTTTTGAAAAGGCCATGAGCATTATAACAGAGGGTGCCGGTACACAGTTTGATCCGCAGATTGCCAAGATATTTGCGGAAGCCGAAGAAGAGGTAAGAGCGGTGACTGCGGCACATGAGTCAATGCTCGGTCAGGGAATAAGGAACTTCTCCGAAGAGGAATAGACAGTGATTTGCGTTAAGATTAACGAAGAAAGCTATTCATACGATATACATTCATTGATAAAGGCATTCTATCCGGCAGAGGATATTAAGGTAGTGCTTAATGATGAAGATTTAAACTCCGACAGTAACATGCCGGAGTTTTACGTGTATGCGGGAATGGATAAGATAAAGACAGGCATAGACTCAGACGGTACTGAGGGGCTTGTTAAAGAAGTCGCCGTCTCTGATTCGCTTTCAAAAGACAGAGCGGCGTATAAGAGCGAACTTAAGCGAAGTTTATACAGAGCATTGTCAGAATATACGGGACAGGAGCTTCCGTGGGGAACGCTTACGGGTATAAGGCCCACGAAGCTTGCAATGACATGCCTTGATGAGGGCATGAGTGAGGACGCCGCAGTCGGATATATGAAAGACTTTTATCTCTGTTCCGATACAAAGGCGAAGCTCGCTACGGATATTGCGACAAGGGAAAGACAGATAATAAAGAATATAGGTGCGGATGAAAAGGGTTACAGCCTTTATATCGGCATTCCTTTCTGTCCGAGTACGTGCCTTTACTGTTCGTTCATGTCATATCCGATTGCCGCACACAGAGGGGCGGTCGACAGCTATATAGATGCTGTAAAAAAGGAATTGGATTTTGTTGCCGGTTCCTTTGCGGGAAGAAGACTTGACAGCGTATACATAGGCGGAGGAACGCCTACGACATTAAGTTCCGAAAGGCTTAAAGATCTTATCGGTTATGTACATGAGAAGATAGATTTAAGCAATATAAAGGAATTCACCGTTGAGGCGGGAAGAGCAGACTCTATTGACAGAGAGAAGCTTACGGTGCTTAGACAGATGGGGGTAGACAGGATATCCGTCAATCCACAGACATTCAATGAGGATACGCTTAAGCTTATCGGAAGAAAGGCTACGGCGGCTGAGACTATAGAGGCTTTTTATCTTGCCAGGGAAGTGGGATTTGACAATATCAATATGGATATAATCCTGGGACTTCCGGGTGAGAATATAGATGACATTAAGTATACACTTGATAAGATTGAGGAACTTAAGCCGAATGATCTTACCGTCCATTCTCTTGCGGTTAAAAGAGGCAGCAAGCTGGCGGAGCTTTTGCTTGAGAATAAGAAGATAGGTGACAGTAATGTCATGTTACGAAATGACGGTATAGATTATGAGGAAGCCATGAGACTTACCGAGCAGACGGCGGCACGCATCGGCCTTTCCCCATATTACCTGTACAGACAGAAGAACATCAGGGGTAATCTTGAGAATACCGGATATGCTGAAGACGGCAAGGCGGGAATATACAATATTCTTATGATGGAAGAAGTGCAGGATATCGTTGCGTGCGGTGCCGGAACGGTCTCTAAACGCGTGTATGTACAGGACGATAACAGCGTACGTATAGAGCGCTGCGATACACATAAGGATCTAAAGTTATATCTGGAAAATACGGAACAGATGATTGACCGTAAAAGGAAGCTTTACGGGATTGATTAAATCTGATGTCGGACGACGGCGTATTCATCGCCGTTTTTGAAAAACGGACAATCCTTGGTCCCGCCTGATATGAAACGAAAGTAATCATCTTCGTCCATATCAACGGAGCAGTACCATTCCTCGTCCGTTTCATCATATTCGTTATAGGCACATTCGTCACACAAAGCCATTATACCACCACTCCGGGATACAGATTGTTCTCTTCAAGTTCTTTTAAGACAGGGGATTCATATCCGTACTTGACCGCTGTCATTATCTTGTCGAAGGAATCCAGCAATTCGTTGATATCACACTCTTTGAGATTGAAATTATTGCTTCCGATTGAAACGGAGATTGAATAAGGCTTGTCTGAAGTGCGGTTGTATTCCTCTATGGCATTCATAACCGCAAGTCTGCAATCCGAAAGAACATCATCCGAAAATGAATCAAGCAATATAAAGAATCTGTCGCCGACAATACGGATAACGGCTGCAGAAGATCTGACGGTATCGGTTAAGATGTCCGCAAATTCGATAAGTACCTCATCTCCTTCGGAATGACCGTACTTCTCATTGATCTGCTTAAAGCCGTCTATATCAAGCATAAGAGCTGAGAAGTTACCCGAATGGCTCTTACGTAAAGTTGCCTTAACGGAATCAAGATATGCGCGGTTAAATACACCGGTAAGATTGTCGGTGATAATACCCTCGTTCTTAAGGCTGACAACTATGCTGCATACGGATATTCCGACACAGGGCCATAAAAGCGATACTCCGTAAGAGAACGACTGAATAAGCGATCCTACGGCAAGAGGAACAATGAATACCCACATGGGATAGTACTGTCTTGCCCTTCCTTTGCGAACGGCGTTGAAATATATAACGAGACCGTCACAGATCAAAAGAACCTCAGCAAACGCATATACCCAGTAGAAGGCATGTCTGCAATATACGTTATTGTCATCGACACTGAAAACTATCGGAACAATAAGATTGATGAAAAGCAACAGTGCTTCGAATGTACACAATATATATATGAGGTTGATATGCAGCTTGGATATACGTTCGTTTATGTAATTATATACGATTGTAACAAAGCTGGGACCTACGATGATGTTAAGCAGATAAAGTATGAAATTACCCGCATATACGATGAAATAGTTAAATTCGCCCGGCTTGCCGTCCGCATGGAATACGATCGGATCAAGTATGCAGCCTGTCATTGCCGACAGTATCATAATAAGCAAAATAGTACTGGTCAGCTTGTGCGAATGGATCTTCCAGCCCTTACAGATAAGCAAAACCAGCATCATAAGGCAGCCGAGCAGATTGGTTGTATATATGGAAGTTAAATCGATTGTGGAACTCAAAGAAAATACCCCCTGTTAATATCCCTGTATTGTCTTTGTTACATACTTAATTATCTATTATATATCATTATGCTTTCAATATCCAGTTTTTGTTGTTTTTATGTATGATATACGACCTTTATACGCTGTTTGTAAACAGCCTCAGACTTGTGTATAGAGGTAAGAAGGAGTATAATTTGCAAGACAGAATTTTGCATGGGAAAAGAGATTTATGACACTTTCAGACTATTTTTCACATTATCTTGTGGCATCAAAGATACTTAAGTTTTTGGGGCTTGCACTTGTGTGCACGATGGTATCGGTCATCATCATTATCATCAGCGCCAAAAGCTATGCAAAGGGACGCAGTAAAACAGCCAGACAGAGAGCGTTTGCGGCAAGGGCCTATAATCTGACCGAGAGATATTATGAGATGATATTTTCGGCCACGTCGATTCTTTCGTTTTTATCTGCATATTACATAATAGAGCGTTTTGTAACGGAGGGCGCTTTCCATGACTTCTGGGCGGAGCATTCGGACATGCTTTTGCTGGTGATGATTATATTGTCATGTGTGATCAATTCGGCCTTTGACAGGGTGTACGTGCCGCTTCGCAATGTCACGACACAGCAGAAAGGTTCGGTCAGGCTGATAGGCATGTTATATATAATACTGATCTTTATGTATATAAAGTTCATATACGAGAATAATAATTACGATGGTTTTATCATATATTTCCTGGGTCTTATGGTCGGAAGATACGCATATTTCGATTCGTCCTTTAAAGACTTTGTTACAACCATCAAAAACGCATCTCACAATATACCGCTTTTGCTCCTTGGACTTGCGAATACCGCAATTATGTGTCTGTACGGCTTTTCGACCAAGTATCTGTTAAGATCAAACGGAGTATTGGTGAGTACGTTTTTTGCACATTTATTCCTGGTGATCGCGATTTTTATCGTATACCATACACGCTTTATTCGCCTGTTCGTTAAGGTTAAGGAAAAGAAAGGTTCAAGGCGTATTGAGGAATATGAAGAGTATGATGAGCCGGAAGAGGAATATTACGATGAAGACGGCGGGTATATAGAAGACTATTCGGAGTATGACAACGACGAAGAGTATTATGATGATTATGAAGGAGGGTACGATGAGTGAGGTAACCAATTTCAAGTGTCCCGGTTGCGGAGCGGAACTGAATTTCAGCGGTAAGACGGGTGAGATGACCTGTGAGTACTGCGGAGCCAGCTTTGATATGGAGATGGTCAAAGCGGCAGAAGAAGCGGAGAAAGAAAACGGCAGCGGTTCGTCTCTTTCGTGGGAGCATGTAACTCAGGGAATGCTTACGGATGAATCGGGCAAGATAAGAGGATATGTATGTCCTTCATGTAATGCCGAGATGGTGGCTACCGAACTTACGGCGGCAACGGAATGTCCGTACTGCGGCAATCAGGCCATTGTTGAACAGGCCTTTGAAGGCGTATATAAGCCGGACCTTGTTGTTCCTTTTGCCGTGGATAAGGAGACTGCCAAGAGTAAGCTTAAAGAGTTTATTAAAGGTAAGAAACTTCTGCCGGCCAATTTTGCAAACGGTAACAGAATAGACAATATAACGGGACTGTATGTTCCGTTCTGGCTTTTCAGCTGTCATGCAGACGGATTTGTGAATTTCGATGCCTATAAAGAGAAGAAATGGTCGGATGCAAAGGCAGACTATGTAAAAAAGGATTACTATAACTTAAAAAGAAGCGGCGAGATGGATTTTGTCCGTATTCCGGTTGATGCGGCAACACAGATAGATGATGCAACGATGGAATCACTTGAGCCCTATGATACAACAAAGGCCGTTGCATATGATGCTGCGTATTTTGCCGGATACCTTGCCGATAAATACGATGTAACAAGCAAAGACAGCGAGCCCCGTGCAAATACGAGGGTACAGAACACGTTCAGGGATAAGATGCGAGAAGCCGTTAAGGACTACGACGGTGTGACACAGAAGGCGGAGAGTATCAATCTTTCCAACGGAAAGTCTGAGTATGCAATGCTTCCCGTCTGGATGATGTCCGGTTCTTTTGAAGGGAAGACGTATCAGTTTGCCGTTAACGGTCAGTCCGGTAAGATGGTCGGCGCATTGCCCGTAGATAAAGGCAAATACTGGCTTCAGGTTGCGCTCGGCACGCTTGTGTCATTTGCAATACTTGCGGGACTTGTAATAGCGTTTGGAAGTCACGATATTACGTCAAAAGGAATAGCAGCTTCTTTGATAGTCGGAGTGATAATAGGATTTATCAGAGGCGCAATCCTAAAGGGCTCGATGAATACGGTAACAAAGAAAGATAAAGCAGTTCATTATATTGTGGAGTCATCCCTTAAGATGAAGACTCCGATTGATCGTTTCCTTTATTCCAAAACGGAGCGCAAGGAGAAAAATAATAATGCGTAAATTATCGATATTGCTTGCGATTATCTGCATAACGCTTGCGGCATGCGGAAAGACGGATAAAGAACCCGCTGAGCATATAGAACTCGTAGAGCCTGTAATGCTTGAGACAACCGAGGCTGAGACGGTATCCGAAGAGGAAAGTACGCAAGAGTCTTTGATGCCGACCGAGGCGGTAACTGAAGAAGAGACCGTATCTTTGGAAGAATCCGAAAGCGAAGCGGTATCGGAGACGGAAGCAGTATCTGAGGGTGAAGAGGCTGCATCGGAGTCGGCCGGCGATACGGCACAGACAGGTGTAAGTGTCAGAGTGGACGGAACTTACACATCCGCTGCGGATGTTGCGGCTTATCTTAATGAATTCGGCAGACTGCCCGGGAATTTCATTACAAAGAAGCAGGCCGAGAAGTTAGGATGGGAAGGCGGTTCGCTTGAACCCTATGCTCCGGGTAAGTGTATAGGCGGAGATTACTTCGGTAACTATGAAGGCCTGTTGCCCGAAAAGGAAGGGAGAGAGTATAGGGAATGCGATATAGACACTTTGGGTAAAAGAAAGCGCGGAGCAAAGAGAATAATATATTCCAATGACGGACTGATATATTATACGAGCGATCATTACGCAACATTTACCCTGCTTTACGGCGAAGAATGATAATTACGCGGGAGAGAATATGAACGACGAATTTCAGTATAAGATAGATCTGGCAAGAATATATTCGGTGGATGAGTTCCAGGATGTGTTAAGAGAGGCTCTGCCTCTGCCAGAATATTACGGAGGCACCCTGGATGCATTGTATGACGTATTCACGGATCAGGGAAGGAAATGGAGCATATATTTTACCGGCTGTGCCGAAGCAGAGGCCATTTTGGGAAAGTATATGAGAAATTTTAAAAAGATGTGTGAGAGAGCAACTAAAGAAGCTCCAGATATGATTATAGTGTTTGAAGATTAACAGAGTGTAAGGAGTGATAAGATGGCAGACAGACCGCTTAGCAGAAAGAAAAATGTGACCGAAGGAGGAGCCGGCGTTCATATGAGAGGTGAAGGCCTTGGAACGGGTCCCGTCGGTACAGGCGGATACAGTTCGGGAAGTACGGGTTCCGGCGGCGGAAATGTGACAAGGGGCGGCGGAAGAAGTCCGCTTATGCTCATAATAATCGCGGCTGTGATACTTCTCGGCGGCGGTGGCGGTATCGGCGCTTTATTAGGAGGTGGCGGAACTGACACTTATCAGGATCCCGGATATTCGGTTCAGAGCAACCAGACAACGACTTCTACCGGCGGCGGAAGCTCGCTTTTGGGTTCTTTATTGGGCGGAGGATCCGTATATACGGGTAACGCTTCTTCCGCATGGAGCGGCAAGGCCAATACGGGCGTGCTTGATACATCGGTTGCAGAGGGTGCAAGAGAAAAGCGTACTATCATTAAGGGTAACGGCGATGATGAAGTGACCATAATGATATATATGTGCGGTACCGATCTTGAGAGCAGATCCGCGATGGCATCGAAAGATTTGCAGGAGATGCTTGCGGCCAATGTCGGAGACAATATAAATCTCATCATATATACCGGCGGATGTAAAAAATGGCAGAACAATGTTATAAGCAGTTCCGTCAATCAGATATATCAGGTGAAGGGCGGAAAACTCTTATGCCTTGAAGACAATCTGGGCCAGGCGGCAATGACCGCACCCGATACACTTACGGGATTTATTAAGTACGCGGCAGGCAAATTCCCGGCGGACAGATATGAACTTATCATGTGGGATCACGGCGGCGGTTCTACCGGCGGTTACGGATATGACGAGAAGTATGCATCTTCGGGTTCGATGTCATTGTCGGGCATCAACAAGGCATTGAAGGCAAGCGGCGTTACATTCGACTTCGTGGGATTTGACGCTTGTCTTATGGCTACCGTGGAGACTGCACTTGTGGTATCCAACTACAGCGATTATATGATTGCTTCCGAGGAGACTGAGCCCGGTATAGGATGGTACTATACGGACTGGTTAAGCAAGCTTAATGCCGATACCTCTATGCCTACAACCGAGATAGGCAAGAATATCATAGATACATTCACGGATGCATGCGCAAGGAGTGCACAGGGACAGAAGACCACACTTTCACTTATAGATCTTGCCGAGCTTGAGGCGACCGTACCTTCGGAACTTGCGGCATTCTCAAAAGATACGTCGGATATGATACAGAATAAGGAATATGCGACAGTATCAAGTGCAAGAGGCAATACAAGAGAATTTGCGACTTCTTCAAAGATAGATCAGGTTGACCTTATAGACTTCGCTCAGAGGATGGGTACTGATGAAGGTAAGGCTTTGGCTGAAGCATTACTCGGATGTGTAAAATACAACAAGACCGGCAGCAGTATGACCAACGCATACGGTCTTTCAATATACTTCCCTTATAAGAAGGCATCCAAGGTTGATTCCATGGTGGATACATATGAAGCCATTGGTATGGATGAAGAGTATTCGAAGTGTATTCAGAGTTTTGCATCCCTCGGTGTAGCGGGTCAGGTGGCAGCAGGCGGCACATCGGCTCCAACGGGATCTCTGTTCGGAGATATGACGGGATCGGGCAGCAGTTCGCTTGATTCGGCAGCAATGATAGGACAGCTGCTTACATCATTCATGGGAAGCGATTTCAGTTCCATATCCGGACTTTCGGCAGCCAATACGGCATTCTTAGGCAGAAGCCTCGATATAGATGCCGCATCGGAATACATTGCATCAAATCACTTTGATGAGAATTCGATAATATGGACAGCCAATGAATACGGCGATACCGTTATTACATTAAGCGATGAGCAGTGGGCTCTTGTAAGAGATCTTGAGCTCAATGCCTTTTATGATGACGGAACGGGATATATAGATCTCGGTCTTGATAATGTATTTGAGTATGATGAAGAGGGTAATCTTTTGGCTCCTACGGACAGAACATGGTTGTCGATAGAGGGCCAGCCCGTGGCATATTATCATCTTGATACCCAGGGTGATGAGAATGATTATATTATCTCGGGACGCGTACCCTGTGAACTTAACGGTGTAAGATGCAATCTTATAATAGTGTTTACGGATGAGAATGAGAACGGATATATTGCCGGTGCATGTTTTGACTATGTAGAGGGAGAGACCGATACGATAGCCAAGAATCTGACGGAAATTGAAAAGGGAGATGAGATAGATTTCATCTGCGACCATTACAGCTATGACAAGGCTTATGATGACAGCTATTATCTCGGAGAGACTATGACCGTAGAGAAGGATATGAAGGATATGTTAATAAGCAATACGGATGTCGGTTCGGGAACCGCACTTATGACATATTGCTTCACGGATCTGTACGGACAGAAGTATTGGACATCACCACTTAAGTACTAAAAAGGCTGCATTTGGGAATCAGAGTTCTTTGGGAGAAATACCGAATTCTTTTTTGAAGGCACGATAAAAGCTTGAATAATCATCAAAGCCGTAAGTGCCGTAAACATGAGATATAGGCTCACCTGCTGCGATTGCATCGCGGCAGAGTTTGAGCCTTTCTTTAGTTATGTATCTGTGCAGAGGAACATCCGTATTATCCTTGAATATATGAGAAATATAGGATTTGCTTAAAGAGAAATGTTCCGCAATATTTTCAAGCGATAAGTCTTCGCCTATATTCCGGTCTATATATTTGCATATACTGCCGTAAAGATCGTCTTTGTTAAGCTTCTGCTTCTCACACTGTTCGTGTGATGTGCGACTTATTGTAAGAATGAGTTGTGCAATGTCAAGTGCCAGACGGCTGGAACGACCGAAATGATAGGACTTCATCTCTTCGAGGATGCCGAAAAGCATATTCTCAATGTTCTTAAAGGTTATTCTGTCGGCGTGAATGACATAGCTGTCATTGGCTATTGCCGTATCCACGGCATATCCGAAATCTCTGCTTAGGGATATCAGTCTGTTATAGGACGGTATGCTTATCCATAAATCGAATCTCCTGTAAGGGACATTGTAGTCTTTGATAAATGCACCGTGAGATACATTGGGGGGAATGATAACGATATCGCCGTAACTTAATGCATACTGCTGCTGACCTACGGTTATCTCGGCATGTCCTTCGACAAAGAAATAGAACTCATAGTATGAATGCATATGCAGCCCCGTCCTCTTAACAGGCTTAAGATCCTGATAATAGTAGAGCTCAAAATCCGAGGATTGCATATATTGTCTGTCATCGTAACTTGTAAAATAATCTGCATTCATGTTTATATTCTACGTAAAAATACGAGAAACTGCAACATAAAAGGGCCGGACACAGTTTGCACTTTTGCGAACACATTGTAAAACTTGTGCTGCTTGTTGAATCTGTTGCGTTAAAAACATGTGTATATGGTCTTTTTGTTATAAAAGATGTAGTATGGAACATAGGAAAACTATAAAGTACAATACGTTGCGGAGGTAGTGATGAACGGATTTCTTAAGAAGATACATGATATAGGAATAATACCCGTGATAGCCATAGAGGATGCTTCTAAGGCTGTACCTTTGGCAAAGGCTCTGGTTGCCGGCGGACTTCCTGCGGCTGAGATAACATTCAGAACAGAAGCTGCGGAAGATGCCATAAAAGCCATAGTAAGGGAAGTGCCTGAGATGCTTGTCGGTGCGGGAACGGTCCTTACGAAGGAACAGGCAGACAGAGCGATTGAAGCGGGTGTAAGTTTTATCGTAAGTCCCGGATTCAATCCGGAGATAACAAAATATGTATTGGACAAAGGCGTTTGTATGCTGCCCGGAACAGCCACAGCCGGCGAGATGGAGCAGGCAATGGCCCTGGGTCTTGAGGCCGTGAAGTTTTTCCCTGCAGAGCCAAACGGCGGTCTTTCGATGCTTAAGGCGCTTGCCGGACCGTATAAGAATCTTTACTGGATGCCGACAGGCGGAATAAATACATCAAATGTTGCGGACTATCTTTCTTTTGACAGAGTGCTTGCCTGCGGCGGAACATGGATGGTAAAAAAAGAACTTATCGAAGGTGAATGCTATGACGAGATTACGGCCATATGTAAGGCTGCGGTAAAGAAGATGCTGGGATTTGAGCTTCGTCACATAGGTATCAACACAGAGAATCTTGAAGAAGCGGAAAAACTGGCCAAAACCGTTGCGGCAATATTCGATATGGAATGCAGACAGACCGATAAAGCCATATTTGTGGGAGAGGCTTTGGAGGTTATGAACTATAAAGCAAGAGGAACACATGGTCATATAGCAATCGCCGTAACGAATGTGGACAGGGCGATATATCACCTTGAAAAGAAGGGAATAACCTTTGATGAGAAGTCAAGAATGACGGATGAAAGGGGAACGAAGTTCATATACATTGACGGTGAGTTCGGAGGATTCCCAATACATCTGACCAGAAAGTAAGACTGATATTTTATTGAGAGGAAGAATTAATGAGCAGAGTAGTAACTTTCGGAGAGATAATGTTAAGGCTTGCGCCTAACGGATATTACAGATTTTTCCAGGACGATCAGCTTCAAGCCACTTTTGGTGGCGGTGAGGCAAATGTTGCCGTGTCTTTGGCCAATTTCGGAATTGATTCGGTATATGTTACAAAGCTTCCGGATCATGCAATAGGACAGGGAGCCGTTGACAGTTTAAGAAGATTCGGTGTGGACACTTCGCATATAGTCAGAGGTGGAGACAGAATCGGAATTTATTATCTTGAAAAGGGTGCATCGCAGAGAGGAAGCGTATGCATATATGACAGGGCACATTCTGCCATACAGGAGGCGTCCGCCGGGGACTTTGACTGGGATGAGATATTTGCAGGAGCAGACTGGTTTCATTTTACGGGAATCACTCCGGCGCTTGGCGACAATCTTGTGAACATATGTCTTGAAGCCTGCAAAGCTGCCAAAGCAAAAGGAATAAAGATAAGCTGCGACCTTAATTACAGAGGTAAGCTCTGGACCAGAGAACAGGCAAGGGAAGCGATGACAAAGCTCTGCGAATATGTTGATGTATGCATATCCAACGAAGAAGATGCAAAGGATGTGTTCGGTATTGAAGCCGCGGGCAGTGATATAACAGGCGGCAGACTTAATACGGAGGGATATAAGTCGGTTGCAAAGCAGCTTGCGGACAGATTCGGATTTGAAAAAGTGGCCATAACTTTGCGAACCTCCATTTCGGCCAATGACAATGACTGGCAGGGAATGCTCTATGACGGAGAGAACTGTTGCTTTTCAAAGCAGTATCATCTTCACATTGTTGACAGAGTAGGCGGCGGAGACAGTTTCGGAGGCGGACTGATATATGCGCTGCTTAATAACTATACATCACAGGACGCCATAGAGTTTGCGGTTGCCGCATCGGCACTTAAGCATTCGATAGAGGGAGATTTTAACAGGGTGAGCGTGGCGGAAGTTGCAAAGCTTGCCGGCGGTGATGCTTCGGGAAGGGTGCAGCGTTAATATGAGAGCATTTATGGATGATGATTTTTTGTTATACAGTGAGACGGCAAAGCATCTTTATAATGACTATGCTAAAGACCTTCCGATAATCGATTATCATTGTCATCTTTCTCCAAAGGAGATATATGAGGACTTAAGATTTGATAATCTAACGCAGGTATGGTTAGGCGGTAAGCAGTCTGGCGGAACTTATGCCGGAGATCACTATAAGTGGAGACTCATGCGTGCCAACGGAATTCCTGAAGATAAGGTGACCGGAGGGGCGGATGAGTATGAGCGCTTTGTGAGTTTTGTCGATACACTTAACATGGCCGTGGGCAATCCCATGTATCATTGGTGTCATCTGGAACTTAAGAGATATTTCGGCATAGATAAACCTTTAAACCGCTCGAATATGAAGGAAGTATGGGATAAGTGCAATGACATGCTGCATAACGATCCCGGTATGACCGTGAGAGGACTGATCAAGAAGAGCAATGTTGAATTTATCGGAACAACGGACGATCCGACGGATTCTTTGGAGTGGCATGAAAAGATTGCAAAAGATGAATCTGTCACTTTTACGGTAAGACCTTCGTTCAGACCCGATAAGGCCGTCAATATTCATAAGCCGGGATTTGCGGAGTATATATATAAGCTTGCGGCGGCGGCAGATAAGGATCATATCGATACGATAAAGGATGTCATTGATGCACTTATAAAAAGACTTGATTATTTTGTTGCCCACGGATGCGTGGCTTCGGATCACGGTCTTGATTATGTGCCATATAATAAGCTTGATGACCGGGCGCTTAATGCGGCGTTCAAAAAGGCCATGCGAGGTGAGAGTCTTACTGCGGAAGAAATCGAAGGCTATGAGACGGCGGTTCTTACGGAACTTGCAAAGGCGTATCATAAGCGCGGTATTGTTATGGAGATTCATTATTCGTGTCTGCGCAATTCCAACGAAAGAATGCTTAAGACATTGGGTCCCGATACGGGATATGATGTTATTGCACAGAATAACTGCGGAAGCGCACTTGCGGCTTTTTTATCGAATCTGGATGCAACGGATGAACTTCCGAAGACCGTGATATTCTCGCTTGATCCGACGGATAATGTATTGATCGATACCATAATCGGCAGTTTCCAGTCGCCTGAGATTCCGGGCAAGCTTCAGCACGGTCCGGCGTGGTGGTTTAATGATACAAAGCTTGGAATGGAAGCACAGATGAAGTCTTTGGCCGAGCAGAGTCTGCTTGGGAATTTCATCGGTATGCTGACCGATTCAAGATCTTTCCTTTCGTATACCAGACACGAATATTTCAGACGTATACTTTGTAACCTGATCGGAACATGGGTGGAGAACGGGGAATACCCCAATGATGATAAGGCCCTTAAGCAAATTGTTGAGGGGATATCCTATCGTAATGCCGTAAGGTATTTCGGAATCGGATAATGACGCATAAGTATATTTACAAAGAATGAAAAGTGAATTGCGGAACGTACTGTTTGCGGTACGTTCCGCGCTTTTTTATTTCTGCCGAAATATGAGGAAGAAATCTGATACGGAACTTGTGAAAAAGCAAAAAAAATAGTAAAATATATAGGATTATGTGAATCAATAATGAGGAGATATAAAGAATGGCATTAAGCAAGAAACCGGTTACCGGAATGAAGGATATCTTACCGCAGGAGATGCGGATAAGAGACTATGTGATAAGGGTCATCGAAGAGACATATGCAAGCTTCGGTTTCACACATATTGAGACACCCTGTGTAGAGCATATAGAGAATCTTAACTGTAAGGCCGGAGGAGAAAATGAGAAGCTCATCTTCCGTATCATGAAAAGAGGAGAAAAGCTCAGAATCGACAGCGAATCTACTGAAGAAAGTCTTACCGATTCCGGTTTAAGATACGATCTTACGGTTCCGCTTGTACGTTTTTATTCACAGAACAATGCGGAGCTTCCCAATCCTTTCAAAGCACTTCAGATCGGCCCCGTATGGAGAGCCGACAGACCTCAGAGAGGCAGATACAGACAGTTCTATCAGTGCGATATAGACATACTCGGAGAAGCCTCCAATCTTGCGGAGATAGAACTCATTACGGCTACTACGACAACGCTTGGAAAGCTGGGCTTTGAGGATTTCAAGATAAGAATCAATGACAGAAGAATCCTTAAGGCAATGGCGGCATATGCAGGATTTGCGGAAGAGTCCTATGATGATGTGTTCATCATGCTTGATAAGATGGACAAGATAGGTGCGGAAGGTGTGCTTGAGGAACTTATCAAGGCCGGATACGGAGAAGATAAGGCGAATAAGTATCTTGATCTTTTCATGGGTGCAACCGAGGGCGGTACAGACGGCCTTAAGTATGTTGCGGAGCACATAAAGGATTACCTTGATGAAGAAGTAAGCACGGGCCTTAATGAGATAATAGAAAGTGTCAATGCGGGTAAGAGCTGCAATTTTGAGATAGAGTTTGATCCGACTCTGGTAAGGGGGATGAGTTATTATACCGGTCCCATTTTTGAAGTGGCGATGCCACAGTTCGGCGGAAGCTGCGGCGGCGGCGGAAGATATGATGAAATGGTCGGAAAGTTTACGGGACAGAACGTTCCTGCATGCGGATTTTCGATCGGATTTGAGAGAATAGTTCTTCTTCTGCTTGAGAACGGATATCAGATACCTGATGAACAGGAGAAATATGCATTCTTAATTGAGAAGGGCATCGATTCCGCACGACTTAACGAAGTGATGAAAGAAGCTGCAGCGCTCCGTAAGCAGGGCAAGCAGGTCCTGGTATCACGTATGAACAAGAACAAGAAGTTCCAGCAGGAGCAGCTTAAGGAACAGGGATATACGGAATTTAAGAACTTCTACAGAGAGGAACTTAAGCACTGATGAGTGTATCTGACAGACGCGGTGAGAAGGCCGCACACAGGAAAAGAAGCGCACGCGCCGGACGTAATGCCGAGATGGACTGTAAGGAGTTTATCAGACTGATACCCAACTGGCTTGACGGTAAGCTTGACGGTAAGCGCGGAGCGAAATTCTTAGACCATATGAACACTTGTAAGGATTGCAGAGAGGAACTGCACATACAGTTTCTGGTACGTGAGGGTACGGCAAGACTTGAGAGCGGCGGAAGCTTTAACCTTGACAAGGAACTGTCCGAAAAGGTGACGGCGTACAAGAAGAAGCTTAAGAGAAAGCATACCGAGAATGTAATCATATACTGGATGGAAGCCATAGCGGGAGCCGCCATTATATTCATTCTCATTCTGGTATTCATACTGATGTGATTTCGGTATGGATCATACATGATCGATAAGATGTATTAGATCGGAGATACAGACCAATGTCCAAACTGATGCTTATAGACGGACACAGCATAGTGAACAGGGCCTTCTACGGCGTTCCGGAGTTATCAAATGCTTCGGGGCTTCATGTTAATGCCATCTACGGTTTTCTTAACATACTTTTTAAACTTTTGGATGATGAGTCTCCGGATTATCTTTGCGTCGCATTCGACATGAGTGCACCCACATTCAGACATGAGAGATATCCCGAATACAAAGGTACGCGTAAGCCTATGCCGGAAGAACTCCGTGAGCAGATTCCGGTACTTAAGGATGTGCTTAGGGCGATGGATATAACCATCGTTGAGCATGCCGGCTGGGAGGCCGACGATATCTTAGGGTCGCTTGCGGTTAAGGCCGAGAGCGAGGGTATGGAAGTAAGCCTGGTATCCGGTGACAGGGATTTGCTGCAGATTGCTACGGATGCAATCAAGATTGTTTTGCCGAAGACCAAAGCCGGCAAGACGGAGTATGAGATATATCATACGCAGGATGTTATCGATAAGTATCAGGTATCACCTGCGGGCATAATAGAATTAAAGGCTCTTATGGGTGATTCGTCCGACAATATTCCGGGCGTTCCCAAGGTCGGCGAGAAGACAGCCACTTCGCTTTTGGTTGAATACAAGACCGTGGCGAATGTATATGACAATCTTGACAAGATTACCAAGAAGGGTCTGCATGACACATTGGAGGCCAACAGAGACAAGGCGGAACTCAGCCGCTGGCTTGCAACGATCAAGACGGATTGTGACACGGGTGTCACATGGGATGAGATAGCACTTAAGAATATATATACGGACAAAGCTTACGAGTCGCTTAAGACCCTGGGCCTTAAGAAGATACTTGACCGCTTCGAGGGCAAAAATGTCACGTCTGATTCCGGTATAAAGGCGGAAGAATTTGTAACAATAGACGACCGCAATGAATGCGGTAAGCTTTTTGATTCCGTTAAGGGCAATGTGGTCTTTGTCATACATAAGCCTGAGATGAATAAGAATACGCGTGAAGAATCCGACGGTCAGATGGGCTTTGATCTTGAAGCCATGACGGCGGGTGCTGATAACGGATCGGGTGACCGTGACGTGAAGGAATTCGGTTCGATGTCAGTGACTTATGACGGCGGCACATATGTGATTAAGCCGGGTGACAGCCTTAAGCACGGTTTTGTCATTGAATGCCTGAACTCGCTTATTGTAAGGGATGATGTCAGTCCCGTCACATATGATGTTAAGGCGGTGTATGAATATATCTGCGATGCCGATAAGACAGTCGGACTTGATGATAACGGGCATCTTTTTCCGCATATCGACGATATGATGCTGATATCTTATCTTCTTAATCCGATTAAGGCCAGGGAATATGACGATAAGCCGGGATTTGTGTCGCATGAGATATTCAACGACTATGAAGTTTCTGTTAAGGCACTTAAAGATGCCGGAATGGATAAGCTTTATGAAGATATAGAACTGCCGCTTTCTTACGTTCTCTATACCTGTCAGAAGGCAGGAATTATCGCGGATAAGAATAAGCTTATCGAATACGGCAATTCTTTGGAGGGCCGTATAGACGAACTTGAAAGGAGCATCTGTGACCAGGCGGGTGAGAAGTTTAACATCAATTCACCTAAGCAGCTTGGTGAGATACTTTTTAACAAGATGGGAATTCAGGGCGGTAAGAAGACCAAGAACGGTTACTCGACGGCAGCTGATGTGCTTGAGAAACTTGCACCCGAATATCCGATAGTCAATGACATACTCGAATACAGAGGACTGACCAAGTTAAAGAGTACCTATGCGGACGGACTGCAGGAATGCATTGCTAAAGACGGCAGAATCCATACAACATTTAACCAGACTATAACCGCGACCGGAAGGATAAGCTCGACGGATCCAAACTTACAGAACATTCCGATAAGGACCGAGCTCGGTCGAAAGATACGTAAGTGTTTTGTTCCGAAGTCGGGATATGTATTCATAGATGCCGACTATTCGCAGATAGAATTAAGACTGCTTGCACATATGTCGCAGGATAAGGGCCTTATTGAAGCTTACGGAATGGATGCGGACATCCATAAGATTACGGCAAGCAAGGTGTTCCATATTCCTTTTGACGAGGTAACACCCGAGAAAAGGCGAGATGCCAAGGCCGTGAATTTCGGACTTGTATACGGCATAAGTTCTTTCGGGCTAAGTCAGGATCTTGGAATATCCCGTAAAGAAGCGGCTCAGTACATAGATGAGTATTTCATCACATATCCGGGTGTCAAAACATTCCTTGACAGGCAGGTAAGCGATGCCAAGGAGAACGGATACGTAACTACGATGTACGCAAGAAGAAGACCCGTTCCGGAACTGAAAAACAGCAATTACATGATGAGACAGTTCGGTGAAAGAGTGGCCATGAACAGCCCCATACAGGGTACTGCGGCGGATATCATGAAGATAGCCATGATAAAGGTCTATAAGGCGCTTAAAGCAGAACTGCCGGATGCAGCTATACTGATTCAGGTTCATGATGAACTGCTTTTGGAAGTTAAGAGTGAAGAGGCGGAAAAGGCCGCAATGATACTTAAACGTGAGATGGAGAATGCGGCAGAACTTGACGTAAAACTTGAGGTGGATGTTCATTCCGGAAGCGACTGGTATGAAGCCAAGTAGGTGTCATATGAAGATCATAGGCATAACCGGCGGAGTGGGAGCCGGGAAAAGCAGTGTTTTGGATTATATAGAGGCAAATTATGATTGCGAGATAGTAACGGCCGATGATATCGCCAATGAGATCAAGGAGCCGGGAGAAGAATGCTATGAAGCGATAGTTAAGCTGCTTGGAAAGAACGTGCTTGATGATAACGGATACATCAACAAAAAGAAGATGGCAGATGCCATATATGCGGATGAGAAGTTAAGGGATGAAGTCAATGCGATAATACATCCCGCCGTGATAGCCCGTATAAAGGAGAAGGGAGACGCGGCCAGAAGAAACGGCAGGCCCGAGTTCTTTTTCATTGAAGCGGCACTCCTTATAGAATGCGGATTCAATGATTATGTTGATGAGATGTGGTACATATATGCTGACACGAATGTCAGAAGAGAAAGACTTAAGAACTCACGCGGGTACAGCGATGAGAAGATTGACGGCATAATGGCCAGTCAGTTAAGTGATGAGGAATTCAGAAAAAACAGTGATGCGGTGATAGATAACAGCGGCGACATGAATGTAACCGCGTATCAGATAGATGCAAGGCTTGGAGGTAGAGATGGCAGATAGTGGCAATCCCAAACAGATGGTATTCGGTCTCGATATAGGAACGAGAAGTATAGTCGGAACTGTCGGATATAAGCAGGGCAAGAACTTTGTTGTGGTAGCCCAGTGCAACAAGGAACATGACACACGTTCCATGCTTGACGGACAGATCCATGACATAGGACGCGTTGCGGAGACGATATCCGACGTAAAAAGAAGACTGGAGAAGCAGATAGGCGGCGAATTAAAGCGCGTGTGCATAGCGGCAGCCGGACGTGTGCTGCAGACAATGCAGACACATTCCGAAGTCGATCTTGAAGAAGAGCGCACGGTTACGGCCGAAGACATATATACGCTTAATTCCGTGGCTATAGAAGATGCATATAAGAAGTTTTTGGATGAGAACAAGACGGATATGCATTTCTACTGTGTCGGAAGCAGCGCAGTAAGATATTATCTGAATGATTTCATAATCTCAAATCTTGAGAATCATAAGGCGAAGGTTATCGGAGTTGATATGATAGCAACCTTCCTTCCCGATGATGTTGTTGACGGTCTGTATAAGTCGGTTGAGATGGCAGGACTTGAGGTGGCCAACCTTACTTTGGAGCCCATAGCGGCTATCCAGCTTGCGATACCCGAGAGGTTCAGACTTCTTAATATCGCACTTGTTGATGTCGGTGCCGGAACATCGGATATATCGGTTACAAAAGACGGTTCGATCATCGCATTCGGCATGATTCCCACGGCGGGTGACAGCCTGACCGAGAGAATCGCAAATCACTGTATGGTTGACTTTAACGGTGCGGAGATTATAAAGCGCAAGGCCGATACCGATCAGGTCATCGAATATGAGGACATCATGGGAACCAAGATGACCATCACGCAGAAGCAGATCAAGACGCTTTTGTCCAAGGATGTGGATGAGATGGCCAAGCTTGCAGCAAGCATGATTAAGGAACTTAACGGCGGTAAAAGTGTGGGCGCCGTGTTTGTCGTAGGCGGCGGCGGAATGGTACCGGGCTATACGGACAGTCTGGCCAAGAAGCTCGGACTGGCACCCGAAAGAGTAGCCTTAAGAGGAAAGGAAGTTATGCAGGATATCATCTTTGAGCATACGGAACTTCCGATAGACTCGCTTTTGGTAACTCCGATAGGTATATGTCTTAACTACTACGAGGAGAGCAATAACTTTATTCTGGTTAACTTCAACGGAAGCAAGGTTAAGTTATACAACAACAACAATCTGACCGTTATGGATGCTGCGATGCAGACGGAATTCCAGGGCGGAGGATTCTTCCCCAAGAGCGGACCGGAACTTGAGTTTACGATAAACGGAACAAAGAGACTTATAAGAGGACAGATGGGTGAAGCGGCTGTAATCAAGGTTAACGGAGCACTCGCCAATCTCCATTCTCCGATTAAGGAGAACGATATTATAGAAGTTGAGGAGTCAACTGCCGGCGAAGCTGCCCATATGACGATAGGAGAGCTGCCTGAGTATAAGTCCATACTTACCGTTACGGTTAACGGCAACAGCGTAGATCTTCCGAAGTATGCGTCCGTTAACGGAGAACTTCAGTCCGAATACTATGATATAGTCAGCGGAGACGAGATAGAGATACTTGACTACTATACGGTTTCGCAGATAGAGACCTTTATGGATATCACGGTTGCGCCCGACAGCGTATGTATGGTCAACAATGTGCCTGCGGATGATGACACTAAGGTATATGAGAACTTCACGGTAAGCTGGGAAGTGACCGATGGATTATTTGACACCAGTGCTTATGTAGCCACCAATTATGTTGAAGAAGTGATAGAGACGGATGACGATAAGGAAGAGAAGGTCGCTGAGGTTAAGGCCCCGACCGTCAATATCTCAGTCAGTGTCAACAATAAACCCGTAGAGCTTAAAGGAAAGAGCAAGTACGTCTTCGTTGATGTCTTTGATGAGATAGACTTTGACAGAACAAAGGCGAAGGGTACTCTGATAACCAGGATTAACGGTCATGATGCCGAATATATGGAAGAGCTTCATGGCGGTGAGATGATAGAGATTTACTGGGATAAGGACAGAAGATCATGAGAATGTGTCCCATAGCCAGCGGAAGCAGCGGCAACTCAATATATGTGGGAAGCAACAATACTCACATCCTTGTCGATGCGGGTATCAGTAAAAAGAGGCTGGAAGACGGACTTAAGCAGACAGGGCTTAAGGGAGGAGACATAGATGCCATCCTCATCACGCATGAGCATGCCGATCACATCCAGGGACTGGGTGTGTTCACAAGGAAGTATCCCGTACCGATATACGGAACTGCAGCCACCCTTAGGCAGATACAGCTGAACAGAGCACTCGGATATATTCCGCCGGAGCTCTTTGTGGAGATAAAGCCGGATAGGGAGTTTAAACTTGGTGACATCAGTGTCAGTTCCATGAGGATATCTCATGATGCGGCAGATCCCGTAGCATACAGTTTTAGCTGCGGGGACAAAAGAATGGCAATTGCCACGGATATGGGCGGATATAACGACTATATCACGGAGCATCTTAAGGGCATGGATGTGCTGCTTTTGGAGGCCAATCACGACATAAGAATGCTTCAGGTGGGCCCCTATCCTTATCAGCTTAAGCAGCGTATTCTTTCAGAACGCGGTCATTTGTCCAACGAGGCAGCCGGAAGGCTTTTAAGCGACGTTGCCTGTGACAGATTACAGACGATAATCTTAGGACATTTAAGTAAAGAGAACAATCTTCCGGAACTTGCCTATGAGACGGTAAGACTTGAGATAGAGACGGGTGATAACGAATATCACGCCAATGATTTTGAGATGTTGGTTGCCAAAAGAAGCGAGCCGACACGGATGATAGAATTTTAATATCAAGGAGAGTATAAATTTGGGAAAGAAATATAAGGCTATACTTTATGATATGGACGGAACTCTTGTGCCTATGGACATGAAGGAATTCACTGACGGGTATTTTAAGCTTCTGGCCAAGAGGCTTGCACCTTACAATATCCCCACGGATAAACTTATCGATTCCATATGGAAGGGTACGGCAGCCATGGTTCGTAACGACGGAAGCCGCGAGAATATAGAAGCCTTTTGGGAAGTGTTCTATAAGCTTACCGGAGTGACGGATAAGAGCATAGAGGCCGAGTGCGATTCGTTTTACGGAATGGAATTTAAGGGAGCCAAGGCTTTCACACAGGATAATCCCCTGGCAACCGAAGCGGTGAAGATATCGCGTGATAAAGCAGATGTGGTTGCTTTGGCCACAAATCCGCTTTTCCCCATGCCGGGTCAGGTTACGAGAATGGAATGGGTGGGGCTTAAGCCCGAAGATTTTGAACTTGTGACATCATATGAGACGGACAACTTCTGTAAGCCTAATCCGAAGTATTTTGAGACCGTATGCGAGAGACTGGGTGTTGAACCTTCCGAGTGCCTGATGATAGGCAATGACGAAGAAGAAGACATGTACGCCGCATGTACGGTATGCGGGATGGACGGATTTTTGGTGACGGATACGATGATACCGAGTAAGGATCATCCGTGGGACGGACCGAGAGGAAGTTTTGAAGAACTTGTACAAATGCTTAAGAACTTGTAATCAATACATACAGAATGGAGTGAAGAATTATGAAAAAAACAATAATAACCGTAGTCGGACATGATGCGGTAGGAATAATCGCCAAGGTGTGCACATACCTGGCAGACAACGGAATCAATATCCTTGATATTTCTCAGACCATCGTACAGGGATGGTTTAATATGATGATGATTACCGACTTTTCTAAAGCAACCAAGCCATTCGGAGATATTGCAGAAGAACTCGAGAAACTCGGTGAGGATATCGGTGTGCAGATTAAGTGTCAGAGCGAGGACATATTCTCTGCTATGCACAGGATATAACAAACTTATGCGCTCACTGCAAGGGCAGTTTCGCCGTGAGTTAGTAATATCCCTGCTTTGGCTGCGCCAAAGCCACGAATAATGGAGAAAAAGGTTTATGATTAATATATTTGAAGTAGAAGAGACTAATAAGATGATCGAGAGGGAGAATCTCGACGTGAGGACAATCACGCTGGGAATCAGCCTGCACGATTGTATATCGGATGATCTTAATAAGCTGTGTGACAATATATTCAATAAGATCACAACGGTGGCTAAGGACCTGGTTAAGACGGGTGAAGAGATATCCACGGAGCTCGGTGTTCCGATAGTTAATAAGAGAATATCCGTAACACCAATAGGACTTATCGGCGCTGCCGCATGTAAGAGTACGGACGATTTCGTTAAGATCGCGCTTACGCTTGATAAGGCGGCTAAGGCAGTCGGGGTCAATTTTATCGGAGGATATACCGCTCTTGCAGCCAAGGGGATGACGAAGGCCGAAGAGATGCTTATAAGATCTATTCCAAAGGCTTTGGCATCAACAGAAAGGATAATGAGCTCGGTGGTATTGGGATCCACACGTACGGGTCTTAATATGGACGGTGTAAGACTCATGGGTGACATCATCAAGGAGACTGCCGAAGCTACTAAGGATAATGATTCGATAGGCTGTACAAAGCTTGTTGTGCTTTGCAACGCACCTGATGACAATCCTTTCATGGCAGGAGCATTCCACGGAGTGACTGAGACCGATTCGATAATCAATGTCGGAGTCAGCGGACCGGGTGTTGTAAAGCATGTATTGCAGAGCGTTCACGGTGAGTCATTTGAAGTGCTTTGTGAGACAATTAAAAAGACAGCGTTTAAAGTAACGAGAGTCGGCCAGCTTGTAGCAAAAGAAGCGAGCGAACGCCTCGGAATTCCTTTCGGTATAGTGGATTTATCGCTTGCTCCCACACCTGCGATCGGTGATTCCGTTGCAGACATTTTATGTGAGATGGGACTTGAGCAGACAGGCGCTCCCGGTACTACGGCAGCCCTTGCGCTGTTAAACGATCAGGTTAAAAAGGGAGGTGTGATGGCATCGTCATATGTAGGAGGTCTTTCGGGTGCATTCATTCCCGTCAGTGAAGACCAGGGTATGATAGATGCGGTTGAGGCCGGAGCACTTACGATAGAGAAACTTGAGGCTATGACATGCGTATGTTCCGTAGGTCTTGATATGATAGCGATACCCGGAGACACACCAAATACAACGATATCGGGAATAATAGCGGATGAGCTTGCAATCGGTATGATCAATCAGAAGACAACTGCCGTTCGTATCATCCCCGTAATCGGCAAGGGAGTGGGAGACAATGTTGAATTCGGCGGACTGTTGGGATATGCACCGATAATGCCTGTTAATAAGTTCGGGTGTGCGGACTTTGTAAATCGCGGCGGAAGGATACCCGCACCCATACATTCATTCAAGAATTAGTTCTTTTGGAAATAAACTATAAAACGGAGGTTACATCATGGGAGATTATATTGACAAGATTAAGGAAAGAGCAAGAAGCGACATCAAGACGATTGTTCTGCCTGAGACAACTGATAAGAGAACTCTTATCGCTGCGTCTCATATCATCAAGGAAGGAATAGCCGATATCATTCTTGTCGGTAATGAGGAGAAAATCCTTGACGGTGCCGGATGGCTGGATATTGAGCTTGACGGTGCCAAGATAATAGATCCGAAAAATACGGATAAGCTGGATGAATATGTCGACCTTTTATATGAGGTACGTAAGGCCAAGGGCATGACTCCCGAAAAGGCAAGAGAGACGCTTCTTTCCGACAATCTTACCTTCGGCGTTATGATGGTTAAGGCCAATGATGCTGACGGTATGGTGGCCGGTGCCTGCCATGCCACGGCAGATACTTTGCGTCCCGCGCTTCAGATCCTTAAGACCGCTCCGGGAACCAAGCTTGTAAGCGGTTTTTTTATAATGGATGTACCGGATTGTGACATGGGATATAACGGAACCTTCCTCTTTGCGGACTGCGGACTTAATCAGGATCCGGGTCCCGAGGAACTTGCGGCGATCGCCGACACCTCTGCCAAGTCGTTTAAGAATCTTGTGGGTGCAAAGCCTATAATCGCTATGCTTTCACATTCGACTAAGGGAAGTGCAAAGCATCCGCTTGTAGATAAGATGGTCGAGGCTACACGTATAGCCCATGAGCAGTATCCGAACCTTGTAATCGACGGAGAACTTCAGACCGATGCCGCAATTGTACCTATGGTTGCCAAGGCCAAGGCTCCGGATTCGGAGATAGGCGGAAGAGCCAATGTGCTTATCTTCCCCAATCTTGATGCCGGCAATATCGGATATAAACTTGTACAGAGACTGGGAAAAGCGGAAGCCTACGGACCGATGCTTCAGGGTCTTGCAAAGCCCGTGAACGACCTGTCAAGAGGATGTTCATGGGAAGACGTGGTAGGTGTTGTTGCACTTACTGCGGTACAGGCACAGCTGGTATAATTACCGATATAAAGAACAGAGAATATATGATAACAAAAAGAGCAACCGTGCGGTTGCTCTTTTTAATCGGTAATTACTATCTGGCGTTCATATTCGTTATGTATCTTTGTATGATATTTATCCGTGACTGCAGCTTCATATATGTGTGCCGATGCAATGTCCGTCTCAAGGCAGGAGTGGATGTCGGAATCGGCAAGCTTGGTGACAAGCGGTATGTGGCTGTTCTTCTTAATCTGTGTAAGCAGCGGTTCTGCCGACTTTCTAAAGCCCAATACTCTGGCATAGGGTGCCACCATGGGGATATTACCCGGGATTCCCAACATGATATGTGTTAAGAGTCTGCTTACGCTTGTATGCGTGATGTTCTTGCTCTTCATTACATCAATGAAGGAATCAAAGTCGATATATTCATTCCTGCATGATGATAATCTGTTACCAAACGGTCCGGTCACATCCAGAAAACCGGTAAAATCCGTCTCGTTAATGAGTCTGTAATGCAGGAAAGAACTGAAGTCTTTACGATACATAAGCCCGGCTTCTTTTAAAATCTTTACGCTTGGTGAGGGCATATGTTTAAGTAACAGTTCTTCATCAAAGGTTTCGCTCAGTAAAAGTCTTATGGCGGAAGCGGAACTCATGCCGTCCACATCAAGTTCGGTCTCACTGTAATCCGAACCCTTTCGGGTAATGGCCCTGGGCTTCATTGCAGAGCGTAAATCTTTGATGGCACGACAATACTCTATGGCAAGGATGGTGTTCGGCTTGTCCAAGTTGGTAAGCTTATCCGGGGCGTAGTACAGTTCGAGTGCTTTTGCCCGGGCAAGAGGATAAGAATAACCCTTGCGAAGATAGTCATCCAAAGTCGCATCGTAAAGCGCAGGCGGATCGGTTAAAAATTCCGCGAGGCTTAATACGGTCTCTTCGCTGCCTTCTTCCACGCCGAATGCAAGTTCATCGACCACGCCGAGGTTGTTAAGCAAAGATACGCCCCCTTTGGCAAAACGTCCGGCATCCGCAGTTGCATAGACAACAGGCAGTTCCAAAACAAGGTCCACGCCGCCTGACAGAGCCATGGCTGTCCTTGCGTACTTGTCGACTATAGCAGGCTCTCCGCGCTGGGTAAAGTCGCCGCTTAAGACCGCAATAATGTAATCACTGCCGCTTTCTCTTACAGTGTCAATCTGATATTGGTGTCCGTTATGGAACGGATTGTACTCCGCGATTATTCCCGTTATCTTCATAATATTAATATAACACATTTGTTACACTTGATGGTGTATAATTACTTTAAATACCGTAAAAAGCGATATTTGATTGACATTTTCGGTAATTAAGAATAGAATAAATGTACGCAGGTAGTACTTTTGTACACAGTTTTCGACTTCTGACAAGGACGGAAGGAGGGCATATGGCAGGAATAAGCGGATTAGGCGGAGTTAACGCGTATAAGAATAATTACGACAAGTCTCTGTACGGCAAGATTGCGAGCGGCAATAAGCTTTTAAGAGCTGCAGACGGTGCGTCTGAGTTAGCTATCGCGCAGAAGATGGAGACCCAGATCAGGACGCAGGAAGCGCTTGCACAGAATGCGGCTATGGATCAGGCCTATCAGAATATCAAGGATTCCGGACTTGCAGGCATCACGGATTATGCACAGAGCATCAGTGAACTGTCTATAAGACAGATGAACGGTACGATGTCGGCAAGCGACAAGATGGCAATACAGGACCAGATAGATCAGTATTCTGCGGGTATCAATGATATGACATCGCAGACCAAGTACAATGAGTCATATGTGCTTAAGGATTTCAGTGTATCCGGTTCACCTTCCGATATGATTGCTCAGACGGTATCCGCAAGGAGTGGCGTAGGTGCCAAGACCAACGGACTGGAGCACAGCATAAGAGCCAGTCAGATATCGGTTGAGAATACAACAGCTGCCAAAAGCCGTATAGCGGATACGGACATTGCCAAGGCAAGTTCGAAGCTTAAGAAGCAGCAGGTATTGCGTGACTATCAGACCATGATGCAGAAGCGCAGAATGGATGATGAGAAGAAGAAGGCACAGGGCTTATTCATGTAGGGCCGGCTTTGACTCGGATATGATGATTTTTATGGCGCTCACCGATCGGTGAGCGCTTTTTATGAAAACTGATAAAAAACTGTTGACAAAGGGTGGTAAAGCACCATATAATACATAGGCGCGTGTATGGCGCATATATTTGATTGTTAACTCTCAAAGGAGGTGTAGATATGTCAATTTGTCCTAAGAATAAATCTTCAAAGGGAAGAAGAGATAAGAGAAGAGCTAATTGGAAGATGACAGCTCCGACTCTTGTTAAGTGCAGCAAGTGCGGTGCTCTGATGGTTCCCCACAGAGTATGTAAGGCATGCGGTTCTTATAACAAGAAGGAGATCGTTGCTGTAGATTAATCTTTGCGAATAGGCATTTTGACGACTATGGGATTCCCGTAGTCGTTATTTTTTTACAAAAAAGGCCGTGCCGGATATTCCGATACGGCCTTTTAAGCAGGCGACGGGAGTCGAACCCGCCTATTCAGCTTGGGAAGCTGACATTCTACCGATGAACTACGCCTGCACCAGCTTGACGCTGCGCTTACAAGCCTACAAAGGTGCGGAGCACCTTTGTCACGCAATACGCTGCGCTTACAAGCCTACAAAGGTGCGGAGCACCTATGTAACGCAATACGCTGCGCTTACAAGCCTACAAAGGTGCGGAGCACCTTTGTCACGCAATACGCTGCGCTTACAACCCTATAAAGGTGCAGAGCACTTTTGTCACGCTTTTGCACAGGAAATATAATACCATAAATCATTAGGGTGTGGTACAATGAATTCCAACAGTCTAAGTAAGGGGACAATTATGAGTATTAGAGATGATGCAAGAAAAATGAAACTTAAAGCGCCGTATATGGCGAACGCATCCATAGAGGACAGGAATAAGGCTCTTAGGATGATATCGGAAGCGCTTAAGGCGGGTGCCGATAAGATATTTGCAGCCAATGCCGAGGATATGGCTGAGGCCGAGAAAAACGGTGTACCCGGAGCCGTATTAAAGAGGCTTAAGTTTGATGAAGGAAAGCTTAAAGCTTCGACTGACGGTATAGAGAGCCTTATAGGGATTGAAGATCCGATAGGACGAATAACCCTTCACAGGCAGCTTGATGAGGGGCTTGTTTTGACGCGCATTTCTTGCCCGATCGGTGTTATCGGTGTTATATTTGAGGCCAGACCCGATGCGATGATCCAGATAGCTTCCTTATGTATTAAAAGCGGCAACTGTGCAATCCTTAAGGGCGGCAAAGAGACAAAGCAGACCAATAAGGAGATTTTTGCGCTTATACACGAGGCGGTAAAAAGTGCCGGACTGCCGGAAGAATGTCTGTATCAGGCTACGTCTCACAGTGAGATTGATGAGCTGTTGGACTGCTACGGTGATGTGGATCTTATCATACCCAGAGGTTCCAACACTTTTGTAAGATATATCATGGACAATACACGCATACCGGTAATGGGTCATGCGGACGGAATCTGTCATATATATGTAGATAAGGCGGCCGATCAGGATATGGCGCTTAAGATAATAACGGATGCAAAGATTCAGTATACTGCGGCCTGCAACGCCGTAGAGACCATTCTTGTGCATAAAGATATAGCGGATGAATTCCTGCCCAAGTTAAATGATTCTATGGGCAAAGTAGGTGTCACGCTTAAGGGAGACTCTGCTACCAGAGAGATAATACCCGTTGAGGCAATAGGCGAAGAGGGATATATAGAATATTTAAGTCTTATGGCTTCGGTTAAGGTTGTTGATGATGTCGTGGAGGCCGTTACCCATATTAACAGCCACGGTTCGCATCATACCGATGCGATAATCACGGAAGATGACACGGCAGCGAGTCAGTTTATGCAGCTGACGGACTCGGCCGGAGTGTACCGAAACTGTTCGACCAGATTTGCAGACGGATTCAGATACGGATTCGGAGCCGAAGTGGGTATAAGTACCAGCAAACTTCATGCCAGAGGACCTGTCGGACTGGACGGGCTTATGACATACAAATATATGTTAAACGGAAGCGGTCAGATAGTCGATGATTACGCAAAAGGTGTCAGGGAATTCAGATTCAGGGATTTGTAGAAATACTTGATTTTTGAAGGTGCCTCTTGTATAGTATTGTGTAGTTGATTGGAGAGGTATTTATGGCAGATTATACGAAGGTTGCGCTGGATGCCATGGGAGGAGACAATGCTCCCGGATGCAATGTGGCGGGTGCAATCAGAGCTATCAAGGAAAACAGCAGGCTGATGGTATATCTTGTGGGCAGAGAGGCCGATATCAAGGCATCGATAGCCGAGAGTGCCAAAGTCGAAGGTGCTGATTATGACAAGGACAGGCTTATTATAGTTGATGCACCCGATGTGATAGAGAATGCGGAACCTCCCGTTATGGCGATTCGCAAGAAGAAGGATTCGTCCATAGTCAAGGCTATGAACATGGTTAAGAACGGCGAGTGTGATGCCTATGTTTCGGCAGGATCCACCGGAGCCACGCTTGTGGGAGGCCAGGTGATAGTCGGAAGAATAAAGGGCGTGGAGAGAGCACCTCTTGCACCGCTTATTCCTACGAAAGACGGAGTATCACTCATCATAGACTGCGGCGCCAATGTGGACGCAAGACCTTCGATGCTTGTACAGTTTGCCAAGATGGGCTCCATATATATGGAGAGCATAATGGGAGTTAAGAAGCCCAAGGTTGCGATAGTCAATATCGGAGCCGAAGAAGAGAAGGGCAATACACTCGTTAAAGAGACGTTCCCGCTGCTTAAGTCCTGCCCGGATATTAATTTTATCGGCAGCATAGAGGCAAGGGATATTCCGGCCGGTGAGGCGGACGTTATAGTCTGTGATGCATTTGTCGGCAATGTTATTCTTAAAACCTTCGAAGGTACGGGCAACGTACTTATGGAGAAACTTAAAGAGGCGATGCTGTCCACAACAAGAAGTAAGATAGGTGCCTTGCTTATAAAGCCTTCGCTTAAGAAGACATTAAAGAAGTTTGATGCTTCCGAATACGGCGGAGCACCGATGCTCGGACTTAACGGTCTGGTGGTTAAGACACACGGAAGCAGCACTCCCAAAGAGATAAGGAATACGCTTATACAGTGCGTACAGTTCAAAGAACAGAACATAAGCGATAAGATAAAGGCTGTAATAGAATAATTCTAGGAGGATTTTATGGAACTTGAGAAGCTTAAAAAGGTTATAGCGGAAGTACTCAGTGTTGACCCGGAAGAGATCACTATGGAGACAACCTTTATAGACGATCTGGGAGCTGATTCGCTGGATGTGTTCCAGATTATCATGGGACTGGAGGAAGAATTTGATATAGAGATACCGCCGGAGAAGGCTGAGAAGATAACAACCGTCGGCGAAGCGGTGGAACTTATCAAGAATGAAGTAGACTAAATCGGATCAAAAAGCCCACAAAAAGGGCTTTTTGGTTTGTAAAGGAGTACACTTGTGGATTCTGTAAGAATTGCAGGGGACCAGAGAGAACTTGAAGAAAAAATAGGATATTTTTTTAAGAACAAGGACCTGTTGTCTCAGTCGTTGACGCACAGCTCATATGCAAATGAGCGCAAGACGGACAAAAAACCCGATTATGAGAGATTGGAGTTTTTGGGAGATGCGGTACTTGAACTTGTATCGAGTGACTATCTGTTTCACAGGAATAAAGACCTGCCGGAAGGTAAGCTGACCAAGCTAAGAGCATCGATGGTATGCGAACCTGCCCTTGCCGGCTGTGCGAGGGATATCGGACTTGAGGCATACATTCTGCTTGGAAAGGGAGAAGAACATACAGGCGGAAGAGATAGGGATTCGATAATATCCGATGTTATGGAAGCTTTAATCGGAGCTGTATATCTTGACGGCGGAATAGATGAGGCGAGAAGTCTTATCCATACTTTTGTCTTGGAAAAGCAAAAGGAAAAGATATCTTTCCGTGACAGTAAGACGATTCTTCAGGAACTTGTTCAGGCCGGAGATTATAAGAGTTTTGAATACAGGCTTGTCGGCCAGAAAGGTCCGGACCATGACAAGACGTTTATGGCAGAAGCGGTCCTTGACGGTGAAGTCATAGGATACGGTGAGGGAAGGACTAAGAAGGCGGCCGAGCAGAGTGCGGCCGAGAAGGCAATAGAAAGAATAAAAACAGGCAGTAGGTAGATATGTATCTAAAGAGTATTGAGGTTCAGGGCTTTAAGTCCTTTGCCAATAAAATAAGTTTTCAGTTCCATAACGGTATTACCGGTATAGTCGGACCCAACGGTTCGGGTAAGAGTAATGTTGCAGATGCGGTAAGATGGGTGCTTGGTGAGCAGAGAATCAAGCAGCTTCGAGGCGCATCCATGCAGGATGTCATCTTTGCCGGTACACAGATGCGTAAGCCCTTAAGCTATGCATATGTGGCAATCACATTGGATAATTCCGACCATCAGCTTGCAATTGATTTTGATGAAGTGACTGTGGCCAGAAGACTGTATCGTTCCGGTGAAAGTGAGTACCTTATCAACGGTGCGCCCTGCAGACTTAAGGACATCAGTGAGATGTTCTACGATACCGGTATAGGTAAGGAAGGTTATTCCATCATAGGACAGGGTCAGATTGATGCGATTCTTTCGGGCAAGCCGGAAGACAGAAGAGAGCTTTTTGATGAGGCCGCAGGTATCGTCAAGTTCAAAAGACGCAAGATTGCATCAGAGAAAAAACTTGAAGAAGAACGCAACAACCTTGTGCGTGTTTCGGATATATTAAACGAACTTGAAAAGCAGGTAGGACCTTTGGAGCGTCAGGCTTCAAAAGCAAGGGTATATCTTGATAAGAAGCAGGAACTTAAGACGGTGGATGTCAATATGTTCCTGCTGGAGAACAACTCAATAAAGGATCAGCTTAATGACACCAATGTCAACTTGGAGAATACCATAAGAGAGTATGAAGAAGCTGATGCAAAGTACGAAAGCACAAAGCAGGAGTATGACGAGACCATAACCGCTATCGAAGAACTTGAGAAGACGATAGAGGAAGAGCGTAATGCTTTAAGTGAGACGGGCAGTGTACGCCAGCGTCTTGAAAGCCAGATAGAACTGTTAAAAGAGCAGATCAATTCCATAAGGGGCAATGAAGCCCATCTTGATAACCGTAAGGAGAGCGTATCAAAGGAACTTGAAGCCAAGCAGGCGGAAGAGGAAAATGTTGATAAGCAGAAAGGCCTTATTGATGAGAAGCTTAAAGCTGCAAGCGACAAGAAGGAAGAGATAGAGCGCAAGCTTGCCGAAGTTCAGTCACGTATCGAGGCGACCAACACGGATATTGAGAACAGTAAAAACGATATTATCGGTGCCTTGAATGAGCGTGCCAATATCAGATCGCGCGCTGAACGTATTACTGCGATGCAGGAGCAGATAGACATCAGGAAGGCCGAACTGACAAGTAAGCTTGTGTCAGCGCGTACGGATGAGGCCAAGCAGCAGGATGTTATCAAGCAGTATGAGGATGAATTCGAGAAGATATCCGAGGAGATCAACGGACTTAACGCTACCGAAAAAGAAAAGGAAGAAAAGGTAGCAAAATATAAGGAAGAACTTACGTCGATGGATGCAAGCCTGCGTGATATGCAGGTTAAGTATCATCAGGACAAGAGTAAGCTTGAGGCATTATCCAACATTACGGAACGTTATGAGGGTTACGGCGGCTCCGTTAAGCGTGTCATGGAGCAGAAGGATAAGCATAAGGGTATCATCGGTGTTGTAGCCGATATCATATCTTCGGACAAGAAGTATGAGACGGCCATCGAGACAGCTTTGGGCGGCAATATTCAGAACATAGTTACAGACGATGAAGAGACCGCCAAGAAGATGATAGCTTTCCTTAAGCAGGAAAAAGCCGGAAGAGCTACATTCCTGCCGCTTACAAGTATCAAGCATCCGCAGGAGTTTAAAACACCCGAAGTGCTTGATGAAAAGGGCGTACTCGGACTTGCGGACAGTCTTGTTAAGACCAAGAAAGAATATATAAATGTTGCCAGGGCTATGCTTGGAAGGATAGTTGTTGTTGACAATGTTGACAATGCGGTCAAGATAGCACGTAAGTATGATTACGGCATCAGAATGGTTACTCTTGAGGGTGAGCTGCTTGTTCCCGGCGGAGCCATAAGTGGTGGTGCGTTTAAGAATAACAGCAATCTCTTGTCAAGACGTCGTGAGATGGATGAACTTAATAAGGGCATTACCGATGCTCTTAAGGAGATTGACAGACTCTTATCCGCTATAGAGGACACCAAGACAAAGCGTAATGAAGAAAGAGTTGAGATAGAGAAGCTTAAACTTGTTCTGCAGGAGAAGTTCATTGCACAGAATACGGCAAGACTTAATCTTACGGCCGCACGTAACAGGCAGGAAGAGAATAAGGCCGATTATGACAGCTTAAAGAGTGAGTCTGCGGAACTTGATAAGCAGGTGCTCGACAATACGGCCGAAAAGGAGAATATCGAAAAAGAACTTGAGGCTTCGGTAAAACTCGAAAAAGACAAGACGGCTCATATAGAAGAGATGCAAAAGCTGCTTGATAAGGATCACGAGGAAGAGAGCAAAGTATCGGATGAGCTTAAGCTTGCAGAGGTTGAAGCGGAGAAGATACTCCAGCAGGTTGGATTTGAACAGCAGAACCTCGACAGAATCAAGGCCGAAAGAGAACGCTTTGAGGCTGAACTTAACGAGATTTTGGGTGAGATCGGCGGCGGAGCCAAGGCTATTGAAGAAAAAGAGAACAACATAAAAGAGTTGGAAGAGACAATCAAGGCCTCTCATACCGCAGAAGAAGAGACGAATGACAAGCTTGCCGAAGATATAAAGAAAAAGGAAGAACTGTCGGAGAAGCAGAAGAATTTCTTTACGGTCAGAGAAGAACTCAGTGAGACGAGAGCACGTCTAGATAAGGAGAAATATCGATTACAGGCTGCGGTTGAGAAGTTGAGTGAGTCCATACAGACTCAGATAGACTACATGTGGAATGAATATGAGATCACATTAAGGGATGCCGAGAACTTAAGAAATCCCGAGATGAATGATTTGTCGAGCATGAAGTCGACCGCAACAACTTTAAGAGATGAGATAAGAAAGCTCGGTGATGTAAACGTCGGAGCAATCGAGGAATACAAGCAGGTATCTGAGAGATATACATTCCTTAAGACTCAGCACGATGATCTGGTTGAAGCAGAGAAGACCCTTATGGGTATAATAGAAGAACTTGATACCGCAATGCGCAAGCAGTTTAAGGAAAAGTTTCATGCAATCGAGACCGAGTTTGATAAGGTATTCAAGGAACTGTTCGGAGGCGGACAGGGTACACTTGAACTTATGGAAGACCAGGATATTCTTGAAGCGGGCATCAGGATAGAGGCACAGCCACCGGGCAAAAAACTTCAGAATATGATGCAGTTATCCGGTGGAGAAAAGGCTCTTACGGCCATAGCGCTGTTATTTGCAATACAGAACTTAAAACCTTCGCCTTTCTGTCTTCTGGATGAGATAGAAGCCGCGCTTGATGAGAGCAACGTTGAGCGCTTTGCCAAGTATCTTCATAAGCTTACGAAGCATACACAGTTTATTGTTATCACGCACAGACGCGGAACGATGGAAAGAGCCGACAGACTCTACGGTATAACGATGCAGGAGAAGGGCGTATCGACACTTGTAAGTGTTAATCTTGTTGAGGAGGCGCTCACGTAATGGCAGGTTTTTTCGGAAGGCTTAAAGAAGGCCTGACTAAAACAAGAGACAATATAGTCGGCGGTATAGAGAGCGTATTTTCCGGACATGATAAGATAGACGATGAATTCTACGAAGAACTCGAAGAGATTCTTATTATGGGCGATGTGGGAGTACATGCCACGGAAGAGATTCTTGATAAACTTAAAGAGGATGTGCGTGCAAATCACATAAGGGTACCTGCGGAATGTCGACAGTTTCTTATAGACGGCATTAAGGAGCAGATGAAGGTATCCAGAGAGGACTACGACTTCCTGTCTCAGCCGAGTGTGGTTATGGTTATCGGCGTTAACGGCGTGGGCAAGACCACAACTATCGGAAAACTTGCGGCAATCTATCGTAAGAGAGGCAAGAAGGTACTCATAGCCGCAGCCGATACATTCCGTGCGGCAGCTACGGAACAGCTTGAAGAGTGGGCCAAGAGAGCAGAAGTGGATATTATATCCGCGGGAGAAGGAGCGGATCCTTCAAGCGTATTGTTTGATGCTACGAATGCGGCCAAGAGCAGAGGGGCAGATGTTCTTTTGTGCGATACAGCAGGAAGACTTCATAATAAAAAGAACCTCATGAATGAGCTTGAGAAGATGAACCGTATCATTGACAGGAATCTTCCGGATTACAAACGTGAGAATCTTATAGTTCTGGACGGTACGACCGGACAGAACGCACTGATACAGGCAAAAGAATTCTCAGAAGTTGCACCTTTGTCAGGCATAGTAATCACAAAGATGGACGGAACGGCCAAGGGAGGCATCGCAATTGCGATTCAGTCCGAGCTTAATATCCCCGTTAAGTTCATCGGAGTCGGTGAGAGAATATCGGATCTGCAGGAATTTGATGCGGATACATTCGTTAAGGCACTTTTTGATACGGGTGAGGAACCCGAAGAAGAACCCACAGAGGCTGAAGATAAGGATGATTATTTTCATTGGCCGGACTAATAGGATGAACTGATTCTGACAGCTCATGGCAAGGGCTGTTTCGCTGAGAATCGGTAACATCCCTACGGTTCGCTGAAGGCGAACCGAGGAGGATATAGAGATGCTTACACTTGACAGATTTGAAGAAGCCTGCGAGGCGGTTAACAAAGTTACGCAGGAGACAAAGCTCATATACAGTGATTATCTGAGCGCACAGACGGGCGGAAAGGTATACCTTAAGCCTGAGAATATGCAGTTTACCGGAGCATATAAGTTAAGGGGTGCATATTATAAGATAAGCACATTAAGCGAAGAGGAGAGGTCAAAAGGACTTATCACGGCTTCAGCAGGTAATCATGCACAGGGAGTTGCATATGCTGCAAAGTGTTTCGGGGCAAAGGCCGTAATTGTAATGCCTACGACAACACCCCTTATAAAGGTTAATCGTACAAAGAGTTACGGTGCAGAGGTAGTTCTCTACGGAGATGTATATGATGAGGCCTGTGCACATGCGCTTGAACTTGCAAAAGAGCACGGATATACTTTCATCCACCCATTTGATGACGTAGCGGTGGCTACGGGTCAGGGTACAATAGCGATGGAAATATTCAAGGAACTTCCGCTTGTGGATTATATACTTGTTCCTGTCGGAGGAGGCGGGCTGGCTACGGGCGTATCAGTTCTGGCCAAACTGTTAAATCCCAAGATACGTGTCATAGGTGTTGAACCTGCCGGTGCGGCATGTCTTAAGGCATCGCTTGAAGCCGGTAAAGTTGTGACTCTCCCCGGAGTCAACACCATAGCCGACGGTACGGCCGTAAAGACACCGGGTAAAGAGATATTCCCTTATCTTAAGGACAATCTTGATGATATCATCACAGTTGACGACGAAGACTTGGTTGTTGCTTTCCTTGATATGGTTGAGAATCACAAGATGATTGTGGAGAACTCGGGACTTTTGACTGTTGCGGCACTTAAGCAGCTTGATTTAAAGGACAAGAGAGTTGTTTCGATTCTTTCGGGCGGTAATATGGATGTCATTACGATGTCATCCGTGGTTCAGCAGGGACTTATCATGAGAGACAGAATATTTACCGTATCGGTATTGCTTCCCGACAAGCCGGGAGAACTGACACGTGTGTCATCTGTCATTGCCACGGAGAACGGCAATGTTATCAAACTGGAGCATAACCAGTTTGTATCAATCAACCGTAACGCGGCGGTTGAACTTCGCATCACACTTGAGGCTTTCGGAACGGAGCATAAGGAGAGCATTTTAAAGCGCCTTGAAGAAGAAGGATATAAGCCCAAGATAGTAAGGACCAACATATAGACATTCAGACGGGATAAAGGAGAGTTTTTATGAAGGGTTTAAAGAAAGTTGTTGACGGATATAATAATACAAGTCTGATAATCAGGATAATCTGCGGACTGATAGTCGGAGCCGTTTTGGGTCTTTTGTTTGACGGTCTCGGATTTGTAAGTCTGCTTGGCGATCTTTTTGTCGGAGCGCTTAAGGCTATAGCACCCGTACTTGTCTTTGTGCTTGTTATTTCGGCACTGGCGCAGGGCAATGATAAGTTGGACAGCAGATTCGGAACGGTTATTGCTTTATACATGACAAGTACTTTCCTTGCATCCGTGATAGCCGTAGTCGGAAGTTTTCTTTTTCCTCAGACGCTTAAGCTTGCGGCAAGTGCGGAGGCTGAGTCGGTACCTACCGGAATAGGAGAGGTTTTGGGTAACCTCTTTAAGGGTATGGTCAGCAATCCTATCGGCTCGATAGTGGACGGAAGATATATAGGTATACTTTTCTGGGCGGCTGTTCTGGGAATTGCAGCCAAGAAGCTCGCATCCGATTCAACAAAGAAACTGATGGAAGATCTGGCCGAGATTGTATCGCAGGCAGTTAAGTGGATCATCAATCTTGCTCCCTTCGGTATCATGGGGCTTGTATACAGCAATGTATCAACAAATGGTCTTTCAATCTTTACGGATTACGGAAAACTTTTAATTCTTCTTGTGGGATGTATGCTTGCGGTTGCACTTATTGTAGATCCGTTTATAGCGTTCTTAACACTTAAGAAGAATCCATATCCGCTTGTTTTCAGATGCCTGAAGGAATCGGGACTTACGGCGTTTTTTACCAGAAGTTCGGCAGCGAATATTCCCGTTAATATGGAACTTTGTGAAAAGCTCGGTATGGACAGGGAGATGTATGCGGTATCGATACCTCTCGGAGCGACCATCAATATGGACGGCGCTGCGGTAACGATTGCGGTAATGAGTCTGGCTGCGGCAAATACCGTCGGAATTTCGGTGGATTTACCCACGGCACTTGTATTAAGTTTCATAGCAACTCTTGGTGCGTGCGGAGCATCGGGTGTAGCGGGCGGTTCGCTTCTGCTTATCCCCATGGCTTGTTCATTGTTCGGTGTACCGGCTGATGTTGCAATGCAGGTAGTCGGTGTCGGATTTATCATTGGTGTTGTTCAGGATTCCGTTGAGACGGCGCTTAATTCATCCGGTGATGTAATGTTTGCAGCAACTGCAGAATATGCAAAGTGGAAGAAGGAAGGAAAGTCACTTCCGACATTCCTTGGAGGAGATACCAAGGTTGATGCATAATATGATATAATACTTATATTGTTGTGTAAGGTGCAGCAGTTTTATAGATGGAGGTGGAGTTATGGCTTGTTTTTTGGTGCCGGCAACTGAAGCTGTTATAACGACGGCTGTTCAGATGGTCATGAAGAATAAGGAGAAGAAAGCAGATTTGTCTTCTTCCCATGCAACCGAAAAGATCGAAAGCGCTAATGCAAAGACAGGTTTTTCGGTTAAACTGGGATGGCTTAATAAGATGTTATGGGGCGGTTCGGCTTTACTTGCTTTTGAACATTTGTGGCATGGAGAGGTTGTGCCTTATTTTCCGTTTTTAACTGCGGTAACCAACGGAGAGGTATCCGATATGCTTGCTGAGATGAGCAGTGTCGGGGTTACCATGGCAATACTTGTTACTGCAATATGGGGAGCAATGGTTGCGATTTCCGGTGTTATTGAAAAGAGAACCGAAACTTCTGAAGAGGGGGTATAGGTATGACATTGCTTATTACTGTTTTTGCTGCAGTTATCAGCACATTTATCTGGTATAAGAAAGATGACAGGAAGGAATACAATCGCGGATTCCTTTGCCTTATGTTCTGGGGTGCGTCATTGATGTGGACGGTTGATGCGGTATTTGAATATGCCGAACTTGGTGCGGAATATTTCACACCCGCATTTGAGGATATGATTAATGATGCTTATCTCGGTATTTCAGTCGTTGCACTTGGACTTATCATATGGACCGTATCGGTTCTTATTAAGGATCCCAAGGGTGTTATAAGAGGTGCTTTGACTCAGAGCAGATAATTATGAAGTAAATACTGATATAAAAAGCGGCAGGTACTCCTGCCGCTTTTGCTTTATTGTATGTGATCCAATATATCAATGGGTCGTGCGGCCAGATATGTGGCACCGGCTTTTGTAAGTTCATCCTTTGAACCGTAGCCGTACAATACACCGATCGAATCGACTCCGACTTCGTTAGCTCCTTCGATATCGTAAAGGCGGTCGCCTATCATTATCATTCTGCTTTTGTCCGGACAGCCTGCATATCTTAAAGCATTCTTAAGCAGGTTGGCCTTGCCGGCATCCTTCATCTCGCCGTCAGGTCCGATGATCTTCTCAATATACTTATCAAGACCTGTATTGGCGGCTACTTTATTGGCCATACCGATGGGTTTGGATGTAACGATGAGTATGTGTCTGCCTGCAGCTTTGATCTTGCCCAATACATCTTCGATACCATCATAAAGTGGTGATTCCATATATCCTTTGGTATCATACATGCTTCTGAAGTACTTGATCGCTTTTTCCAGATTATCCCCTTTAAGGCCGTAGTATTCGTCAAATGATACGTATAACGGCGGCCCGATGAAGCGAAGAAGTTTATTTTTATCGGGTTCTTCAATCCCCATCTTGTTAAGCGCATACTCGACGGCTCCGGTAACTCCGTATTCAGATTGAGTAAGTGTTCCGTCCAGGTCAAAACATATATATTCGTACATAACTGCTTTCTCCGATCTTTTTTTCTTCATTATGATACGGCATCGGGAGCTTTTTGACAATAATGATTTATGTTGCTTTTAGGCATTATTTTCAGTATATTTATAGTATAGTGATAAAGGATTAAAGGCATGTTGACGGGTGTTTAATGAATCCGTACAAGGTAAGGGCAGATCGGTATGGAGATCAGGATAGAGGAGCTGCTTCATGGAGTTAAGGAGGGCAGCATTTCGATAGAAGATGCGGTACTTAAGTTGCGTAAGGCTCCGTTTGAAGATATAGGATATGCCAAGGTGGATGTTCACAGGGCGATACGTCAAGGAATAGCGGAGATAATATACGGAGCAGGCAAGACTGCGGAGCAGATATGCGGAATAATGGACAAGATGAGGGAAAGCGGACAGGAGACCATCCTCATCACAAGGATCGATAAAGACAAAGCCGATGTCATATCCGGGAAATACGAGCTTAAGTATAATCCGGAAGGCAGGATAGGGGTCAGCGGCTTGTATCCGACACCTGACGGGATAGGTACTGTCTTGATAGCGACCGGAGGCACCAGCGATATACCGGTGGCGGAAGAGGCTGCTGTTACGGCCAGGGCGCTTGGGAATGAAGTGAAGTGTGTTTACGATGTAGGTGTGGCCGGTCTGCACAGACTGTTGAGTCACACCGACGATATAATGAAGGCTTCGGTGATAATAGCCATAGCCGGTATGGAGGGAGCACTTGCCAGTGTAATAGGCGGACTGGCAGACTGCCCGGTTATAGCTGTACCGACAAGCGTCGGATACGGAGCGTCATATGATGGAATATCGGCTTTATTGTCCATGATGAATTCCTGCGCAAGCGGAGTGTCGGTAGTAAATATCGATAACGGCTTCGGTGCGGGGTATATGGCAAGTATGATCAATCACATGAACAGAATGGGGAACAGATGAAGACTATTTTTTTGGATCTGTCTATGGGATGCGCAGGCGATATGCTAAGCGCCGCATTATATGAGCTCTTGGGGTCTAATGAAGAAAAGGCCTCATATGTAACCGTTATGAACGCGCTCGGACTTGACGGCGTGGAGGTGACTCCTGAGAAGACGGTTAAGATGGGAGTTACGGGAACTTATATGTCTGTTAGGGTTAACGGAGTACATGAAGGCGGTGACGGACACGGTCATCATGAACATGATCATCACCACGAGCATGAACACAATCACGAACACCATCACAGCAGCCTTAAGGATATAGAGAATATTGTGGCGAATATGCCCGTATCCGATAAGGTTAAGAAGGACGTTATGTCAGTATATGCCATTCTGGCACAGGCTGAGAGTACAGCTCACGGAGTGCCGGTTACGGATATTCATTTTCATGAGGTCGGAACCCTGGATGCCATAGCCGACATAACCGGTGTATGTGTTCTTATGGAGAAGATAGCACCGGATAAAGTCATAGCCTCTCCGGTTCATGTAGGCAGCGGATATGTGAAGTGCGAGCACGGAGTATTGCCCGTTCCGGCACCTGCCACTGCCAATATACTTAAGGACGTACCGATATACGGAGGCAGAATAAGCGGTGAACTTTGTACGCCCACGGGAGCGGCGTGCCTTAAATACTTTGTGAATGCTTTTGCCGATATGCCTGTTATGAGAGTTGCCAAGACCGGATACGGCATGGGTAAAAAGGACTTTGAACAAGTCAACTGTGTCAGGGCGATGCTCGGCCTGTCAGATGAGAAGAGCAAGGACATAATCGAATTGGCATGCAATCTTGATGATATGACGCCCGAAAGGATATCATTCTGTACGGAGAGACTTTTTGAGGCGGGTGCGCTTGATGTATATACGATACCGATAGTCATGAAGAAGTCAAGGCTTGGTACAATGCTATGCGTAATGTGCAATCCCGAGCAGAGAGAAGAGATCATAAGGCTTATATTTAAATATACAACTACAATAGGAGTCAGAGAGAATATAAGTCATCGATATACTCTTAAAAGAAGTATCGGTAAAGTCAACACCCAGTACGGTGAGATGAGAGTAAAGCACTCGGAAGGCTTCGGTGTGGAGAGAGCGAAGTATGAGTATGAAGATCTGGCACGTGTAGCCAGAGGCATAAAAGAGTCTATTGATAAGATAGAAAAGAATTTGTAAATTTTTTTATAAAATGCTATAAAGATAATAAGTATATCAGCCGATATACAAAATGATATAGTAGTACTATGCGTATCCGCAAGGGCCAACGGATGCGTTAAGTATAACAGATGCTTATAGTTACAGGAAAAGGATTTCTAATCCGGCATATTATGTCGGACAAGCCAAAGGAGGGCAAACGTATGGGCATGAATGTTAACAACCTTGGCAAACAATTCTTTAACCCTGTCAAAAGCGATCCCAAGAAATTTGAGCGTAAAGAGCCGCTTAAAACAAAAGCGGAGAATGACCCCATACCCAAAGAGGTACAGGATAGGATTTCAAAGTCTGTCCATGATTATGTGGATAAGTATGAGCCATCCGGTGTATCTTATGCGGCAGGGAACGCAGAGGAAGGATTGTCTGACAAGGCAAAAGAGCTGTTGGGCAAGCTGAGGGAACAGTACGGCGACTATGGATTCGCAGTAGCCGGTAACAGTCATGAATTCGGTTCCATGAAAGGCGCGGGAGATAAGGAATATACCGTTATCTTCACGGCAGATGAACTTGAAAAGATGGCTGAAGATGAGGATTACGCCGCTGAGCAGATGAAGCAGGTGGAGTCACTCATCGATATGACCAAGAAGCTTGAGAATGATGAGGAGTTCCAGGCAAAGCTGGACGCACTGGCAGAGAAAGGATATATCCTGGAGAATCTTTCTCTTACAGTGAACGCCGAAGGCGGAGTAGACATATTCGCCGAGCTTTCAAAGGTATCCGAGAAGCAGGCTGAAAGGATCGAAGAGAAGCGCGCAGAGAACAGAGCGGAGGCAAAAGCCGACAGGAAGGCAGAGGAAGAAGAGGCCATCGCTAAGAAATTCGAAGCGGCAAAGCCGCCAAAGAAGGGCTTTATCAAAGCAACTTCGGTTGAAGAACTTATGGAGAAGATCAAAGGACTTGATGATGAAGGATTGGAAGCATTGGTATCCAAGCCGGCGGGTCGTATAGATTTTGCGTTATAAGTCAGCGGATGAGGTAAAAGGGCTGTTAAGAAAAAATACTTGACAGCCCTTTTTCTATGCTCTATATTATTATAGGTTGACTTGATGTAAAGTATATATACTTGATAGCGAGATATATGGATAATATAATTGAACGCGGAAGATTATATGACTATTACGGAGGACTGTTAACCGCTCACCAGCAGCAGATATATGAAGCTGTGGTGAATGAAGACATGTCTTTGTCGGAGATAGCGGATGATCACGATATTACGAGACAGGGAGTTTTTGACCTTATTAAAAGGTGTGACAAGCAACTTGCCCGTTATGAGGAAAAGTTAAAGCTTATTGAACGTGATGCAACCGTCAGTGCGAAGCTGGATGAGATAAAGAGTTTATCGTCCGATAAAAAGATCGGGCAGATTATAGAGCAGATCAAGGATATGCTGTAGAATATGCGGCATACCGTGGGGAATAAGGGATAATGGCATTTGAGAGCTTATCCGAAAAACTGCAGAACGTATTTAAGAATCTGAGAAGCAAGGGACGTCTTACCGAGGAGGATGTACATACAGCCTGCAAAGATGTTAAGATGGCACTCCTTGAGGCGGATGTTAATTTCAGGGTCGTTAAGTCTTTTATCAAGACCGTTGAAGAAAGAGCGGTCGGCGCGGATGTAATGAACGGACTCAATCCCGGGCAGATGGTCATCAAGATAGTCAACGAAGAGATGACCTCTCTTATGGGAAGCGAGACGACGGAGATAGCATATCAGCCCGGCAAAGCAATTACGGTCATAATGATGTGCGGACTTCAGGGTGCAGGTAAGACCACAACGACAGCCAAGCTTGCGGCCAAGATGAAGACCAAAGGCAAAAAGCCCCTGCTTGTAGCCTGTGACGTATACAGACCGGCTGCCATCAAGCAGTTGCAGGTTAACGGTGAAAAGGTCGGTGTTGACGTATTTACCATGGGCGAGAATGTAAGCCCTGTTGAGATAGCCAAAAAGGCGATTGAGTGTGCCGAAAAGAACGGTCACAAGGTTGTGATCCTCGAGACGGCCGGACGACTTCACATAGATGAAGAGATGATGAGAAAACTTCAGGCAATAAAGTCTGCGGTGGATGTTCATCAGACATTCCTTACCGTTGATGCCATGACGGGTCAGGATGCGGTCAATGTTGCGGAAGACTTCAAAGAAAAGGTCGGCTTGGACGGAGTGATCTTAACCAAGCTTGACGGTGATACAAGAGGCGGTGCCGCACTTTCTGTAAAAGCCGTAACCGAACTACCGATATTGTTTGCCGGTATGGGTGAGAAGCTTGATGATCTTGAGCAGTTCTACCCTGACAGAATGGCTAACAGGATACTGGGTATGGGCGATGTGCTTACTCTTATCGAGAAGGCACAGAATGCCATAGATATAGATGAAGCCAAAGAGCGTGATATGGCAGCCCGTATGAAGAAGGGCAAATTTGACTTCAACGATTACCTTGAGAGCATGAAGCAGATGCGTAATATGGGCGGACTATCATCCATACTCGGAATGCTTCCGGGACTCGGAATGGGAATCAAGACAAGCGATCTTGAAGGTGCCGTTGATGAGAAGCAGCTGGCACGCACCGAGGCGATAGTGCTTTCGATGACTAAGGCAGAGAGAGAAAATCCCAAGCTTATGAATCCGAGCCGAAAGCACAGAATAGCAAAAGGCGCGGGAGTCGATATTGCGGAGGTTAACCGCTTTATCAAGCAGTTTGAGCAGAGTCAGAAGATGATGAAGCAGATGAAAGGTATGATGGGCAAAAAGGGCAGATTCAGGATGCCTTTTTGACATAGATTCTAATTAAGAAAGGAAGAAAATAAAATGGTAAAGATGAGATTAACAAGAATCGGAAGTAAGAAGAATGCAATCTATCGTGTAGTGGTTTCTGACTCAAGAAGCCCCAGAGACGGAAGATTCATCGAGGAGATCGGAACATACAATCCCAATACCGATCCTTCTGAGTTCAAGATTGATGAGGAGAAGGCAAAGACTTGGCTTAAGAACGGTGCTCAGCCTACAGAGATGGTTGCTAAGCTCCTTAAGCTGGCTAAGATCACAGAATAGTGGGAGGTCAGCATGAAGGAATTAGTAGAAGTAATCGCTAAGGCTTTGGTTGATAATCCCGATGAGGTTACTGTTGATGAGAAGCAGGAAGGACGTAATATAACCATCTCGCTTCACGTTGCGGATTCCGATATGGGCAAGGTTATCGGCAAACAGGGCAGAATAGCCAAGGCTATTCGTACTGTTGTCAAAGCAGCCAATGATGACGGCAAACAGAGAGTTGACGTCGAGATAGGTTAAGCATGGAAGATAAGCTTCGAATAGGTGTTATCACCTCGCCTCACGGAGTGCGCGGTGAAGTCAAGGTCTATCCGACCACCGATGACATTAAGCGTTTTTCAAAACTGAAGACCGTTCTTATGGGTATGGATAACGATGTAAAGGAAGTACATGTAAAGTCCGTTAAGTACCAGAAGAACATGGTTATAGTCGGTTTTGAAGAGTATTCCTCTATGAACGAGGCAGAGACGCTTAGGGACAAAGAACTTTATGTCACGAGAGATAAGGCGATAAAACTGCAAAAAGACGAATATTTTGTGGCGGACCTTATAGGAATGAACGTGACAACCGATATCGGGACGGACGGTGTGCTTAAAGACGTAATGCATACCGGAGCCAACGATGTGTATGTGATACAGCTGTCGGATGAAAGAGAACTGCTTTTGCCAGCCATAGCGGAGTGCATATTAAGCGTGGATGTCAAAGCGGGTACGATGAACGTACACGTTCTGCCGGGCTTGTTGGATTGATAACAGAATAAGCCGTTTGGGAGGAATACAGTATATGAATTTCCATATAATGACTCTTTTTCCGGAGCTTATTGACAATGCGGCATCGACCAGTATCCTCGGAAGGGCGATACAGAGCGGCATAATATCGGTTAATGCGGTAGATATACGTACGTATACCGAGAACAAGCACGGAAGGGTCGACGATTATACCTACGGCGGCGGAGCCGGAATGCTTATGCAGGCGCAGCCGATATATGACTGCCATCAGGCTATACTTGCGGATATAGATGCAAGAAAGGCTAAAGACGGTTCGCCCAAAAGGGATCGGATAAGAACGGTATATATGACACCGCAGGCTCCTGTTTTTTCACAGGATAAAGCAGAAGAACTGGCGAATGAAGAGGATGTTATCTTTCTCTGCGGACATTATGAAGGCGTGGATGAGAGAGTCCTTGAGGAGATTGTGACGGACTATATATCAATCGGTGATTACGTACTTACCGGAGGGGAACTTCCGGCGTTAGTGTGTGTGGATGCGATAGCCAGACTTGTTCCGGGAGTGCTCGGCAATGAAGTCAGTCATGAGACGGAATCCTTCGATGACGGTTTGCTTGAATATCCGCAGTATTCGCGCCCCGAGGTGTGGAGAGGTAAAGAAGTGCCAAAAATCCTGTTGTCCGGACATCATGCCAATGTTGAGAAGTGGCGGCATGAACAGAGCCTTATAAGGACGAAGGAGAGAAGACCGGACCTGTATGAAGCATATATGATGAGAAACGGGCAGGGAACAAATTAGTGCTTGCCTAAGATATGGCGTTATGGTATACTACCATAGTCGCTATTATAGATGGTCCTCTGCCATTCATAAGACATGGCAAGAACATCCATTATGGATAAGGAGAATATTATGAACAACGAGATTATTAAGGAAATCGAAGCTGCCGAACTCAAGGCAGAGGTACCTGAGTTTAACGTAGGTGATACCGTTAAGGTTCACAACAAGATCAAAGAGGGTAACAAAGAGCGTATCCAGATTTTTGAGGGTACTGTAATTAAGAGACAGGGCGGAAGCAACCGTGAGACATTCACCGTACGTAAGAACAGTAACGGTGTAGGCGTTGAGAAGACATGGCCTTTACACAGCCCCAACGTTGAGAAGATCGAAGTGGTACGTAAGGGTAAAGTAAGACGTGCTAAGCTCTTCTACTTAAGAGACAGAGTAGGTAAGGCTGCTAAGGTCAAGGAAGTAATCAAGTAATTAAAATAAACGAAGATAAGATAGGCGATGCGCTTCCTACGCATCGCCTATTGTGATATTATATGTATTATGAGCAGACGTAACTCACAGGGATTGAACTTCCGTAAAAAGAGGTTCAAGATCGAAAGCGAGAATCTGAGAGAAGCAACAAGTTATTTGTTTGGTATAGTGGCAGCAATCGGACTGGCACTTTTTGTGGTATTTAACTGGGGACACAGGACAAGCGTTATCGGCTCCAGTATGGAGAATACGTTATATAACGGTCAGACTATATATATCAGTCGCTTTACCTATCTGCTTTCAAAGCCCAGAAGTGGTGATATAGTTGTTTTCCTGCCCAACGGCAACGAACATACTCACTACTATGTAAAAAGAGTTGTGGGTGTGCCGGGAGATACGGTACAGATTATAGGCGGCAAGCTTTATATCAACGAGGAACCGGAACAGACTGACGGATATGACCTTATAGAAGATCCGGGCGTTGCGGAGAATCCGATAGAGCTTCAGACGGATGAATACTTCGTTCTCGGAGATAACCGTAATAGCGGAGAAGATTCAAGATCGGGCAACATAGGCCCCGTGGACAGATCATTAATAGAGGGCAGAGCGTGGTTTAAGCTGTCGATGGATGAATCGAAGTTCGGGTTCATAAAAAGAGGAGAGAAGTGATGAATTATCAGTGGTATCCGGGACATATGACCAAGGCAAAACGCCAGATGTCCGAGGATATTAAGCTTATAGATCTGATCATCGAGATAACGGATGCAAGGGTGGCGATAAGCAGCCGTAATCCGGACATAGATGAACTGGGAAAAGGCAAGGCGAGACTTGTTCTGCTTAACAAATCGGATCTTGCGGATCCCGAAGTCAATAAAAAATGGGCCGAGTACTATAAGAGCAAAGGCATATATGCTCTTGAGGTAAACAGTAAGTCGGGAGCGGGACTTAAGGCCATACAGGCTACGGTTAACGAAGCGTGCAAAGAAAAGATAGAAAGGGACAGAAAAAGGGGTATTAAGAACCGTCCGATAAGAGCGATGGTTGTCGGGATACCGAATGTAGGCAAGTCTACTTTTATCAACAGTTTTGCGGGAAAGGCCGTGGCGAAAACAGGCAATAAGCCGGGTGTCACCAAAGGAAAGCAGTGGATCAAGATGAGCAAGTCGCTTGAACTGTTGGATACCCCCGGAATCCTGTGGCCTAAGTTTGAAGATAACGCAACGGGAATGAAGCTTGCATTCATAGGCTCCATCAACGATGAGATAATCGTGACGGAAGAGATGGCGTTAGACTTTGTTAAGTATATAGACAGACTTTATCCCGAAGCCGTTATAAGGCATTATGAACTTGCGCCGGATACCCCGACCGATCACCGTATACTTGAAGAGATAGGTAAAAAAAGGGGCTGTCTTATGTCGGGCGGAGAGACGGACATAGTCAAGGCTGCAAGGATATTAATGGATGATTACAGGGCAGGCAGATTGGGACGTATGTCTTTGGAAAGTCCGGAAATGTTATAGAGAAGGTGACTGAAATGGGAAAGAATTCAAAAAGCAATGAAACATTGAAAAAGGGAGGAGTATTAAGGGAGATACTCGGAACAAGCGTGTATATACTTACCGTTTTGCTTGTGGCATATATCATAGTTCATTATGTCGGACAGCGTACGGAAGTTATAGGCGAGAGTATGGAGTACACCCTCATGGACGGAGACAATCTGCTGGTGGACAAGCTAAGCTACAGGTTTAACAATCCTGAACGTTTTGATATTGTTGTGTTCCCTTACAGATATGACAAGCATACATATTATATTAAGCGTGTGATAGGTCTTCCGGGTGAGACGGTACAGATTAATGAGGACGGAGAGATATTCATTAACGGAGAGAAGCTTGAAGAGTACTACGGAAGAGAAGTCATCAAGAATCCGGAAAGAGCCATAGATCCTATTCTGCTTGGAGAAGATGAGTACTTTGTGCTTGGTGACAATCGCAATAATTCAAGAGACAGCCGATGGGAGGATGTCGGCAATATCAAGAAGAGCGAGCTGACCGGAAAGGTTTGGATAAGGATATATCCTTTCAGGGAATTTGGTAAGGTGGAATGACAAAAAGCGAAGAAAAGGCACTTTTAAGAGCACAGAAGGCTGAAGAAAAGTTAAGACTTGAAAGAGAACGAATCGAAGGCCTTAAGGTATATGAAAAAGAGTATGAAAAATACGGTCTTATATGCGGAATAGACGAGGTCGGAAGAGGACCTTTGGCGGGTCCCGTTGTGGCGGGTGCCGTAATACTCCCCAAGGACTGTGACATTCTCTATATCAATGATTCCAAGAAGCTTTCCGCTAAAAAGCGGGAAGAACTCTATGATGTGATTATGGAAAAAGCCGTAGCGGCTGCGGTCGGATATGCCTCGCCGGAGAGGATTGATGAGATCAATATTCTTCAGGCGACATATGAAGCAATGCGCCAGGCTATCAACAATCTGTCACAAAAACCCGATATATTATTAAATGATGCGGTTACAATCCCGCAGGTAGATATAAAGCAGGTACCGATAATTAAAGGAGATGCCAAAAGCATATCCATAGGTGCGGCGAGCATAATAGCCAAGGTTGTAAGAGACAGACTTATGGTTAAGTATGAAGAGGTGTTTCCCGGTTACGGATTTGCATCCAACAAGGGATACGGTTCGGCGGCGCATATCGCGGCACTTAGAGAACTCGGCCCCTGTCCGATACACAGAGCAAGCTTTATCGGCGGTCTTCTTGAAAGGAAATAAAGGCTGACAGATGGCGATTAATCTACTGAACAATCCCATAGGAAATCTTCAAAACGGCGCGGGAACTGCACAGACCGGAAGCGCCGGCGGTCCTTCTGCGCTCATGCGCCAGGCGGCTGCGGCAATCCTTAAGGAAGTCGGCGGCCTTAGTGCAGGCGATACCATTAAGGGACAGCTTGTGAGTAAGGACGGCAATACCATAGAACTGCTTTTGGGTGACAATGCCAGACTCACAACCATGCTTGAGCAGGATATGAATCTGTCATTGGGACAGCTTATGTCCTTTGAAGTTAAGAGTAATCAGGGCGGACAGCTTACTTTGCGTCCGCTTTTTGCGAATATGAGCAATTCCACGACCATAATGAGTGCGCTGGATGCTGCGGGCATAGCGGCAAGCGATTCGGCTGTTGAGATGGTAGATACTTTGATGCAGAACGGAATGCCCGTCAATAAGGAGATGCTTCATACCATCAACCGTGAACTGTCGATGTATCCGGATGCGGATGTCAAAGACATAGTGATGCTTCACAAGATGGACATTCCGGTCAATGAAGGCAATGTAAGACAGATGCATCTGTACAATAACAATAATCAGTGGATGATGGAAAATGTTTCCGATTCTGCAGAGCAGCTTACGGACATGTTAAAGGACGTAATCGGTAAAGGCGGAGAACAGGCACAGAATATCCTTGATGGACTTAAACAGATGTTGCCTCCTGCGGATGAGAGCGCCGAAGTTATAAGTACATCACAGAATGCGGAGAATGTCATACAAACCGGCGTTGCTGAAGATGGAATTGCCGCCGCGGGTGACAAAATGACACAAGTGTCGGAAAACGGCAAAGAAGCGACCGCAGTTATGAGTAATGCGGAAGGTATTCTTCCTGATGCAAAGAACACGTCGGTGAATGCCGATGCGCAAAAGGCAGAGAATGGTCAAATCACTAAAGATGCGGTGCCCGGCAAAGAAAGCGCGGTAAATAACAGAGAGCAGGAAGGCCCTGTTATCAATAAATTCAATGTGTTTGACAAACTTAATGAACTGGATGCAAAAGAATTAAGCAGACCGGAGATAAAGGCACAGATAAAGAATGCCGTTACGGAACTTTTAAAAGACAATTTCCTTATGAATCCCAAGGACATAGGGGAAGAGAAGTTTGTGAGCAAATATTACGAGCGGACGGCAAATCTTGCCGAAGGCATTGAGAGACTCATGGCAGAGAACGGTAAAGCCGATACCGATTTTGCCAGATCCATGACGGGTATGAGAGAGAATACCACGTTCATGAATCATATCAATGACATGTATAACTATGTGCAGCTTCCGCTTAAGATGAATGAGGCACAGGCTAACGGCGACCTCTATGTTTATGCCCGTAAAAAGGGACGAAACAGCGGAGCGGAAGACGGCAAGCTGACGGCGCTTTTGCATCTGTCGATGGAGCATCTCGGGAATATGGACATATTCCTTACTCTGTCCGAAGGACAGAAGCTTAATACGAAGTTCACTCTTGAAAAAGAGGAGATGATAGATTTCATAGCCTCGCATATAGATGAACTCAATGCGAAGCTGCAAAAGAAAGGTTATAATGTTGCGACTGCGGTTACGCATAAGGATGAGCCCGATAAGACTGTAATTGAGAATATCACGGGAGATAAGAACAATATTCTTTTAAGCACGCAGTCTTTTGATGCAAGAGCGTAAGGCATAAAATCTATAAGGGGATGTATACGGGGGATGTCATGAATACAAGAAATATAGGATCGTACTATGAGGATGCCGTTACGGCATATCTTTTAAACGAAGGTGTTAAGATACTTAACAGGAATGTCAGATGCGGGAGAATAGGTGAGATAGACATCATCGGTCTTGAAGAGGCGTCCGGCATGAATACGGAGATGCTGAGGGATTCTGAGGCTGCTCAGACCCTCATATTTTTTGAAGTAAAGTACAGAAAGGATCGTTCTCACGGTTATCCGGCAGAAGCGGTTGATGAAAAAAAGCAGAACAGGATAAGAAAATGTGCGGAATATTATCTGGCATATAAAAAGATTAATGCCTATATAAGATTTGATGTTATTGCGGTTGAAGGGGAAGAGATTAATTGGTATAAGAATGCGTTTTAAGTGACTTAAGAAATCCTTAATTATTTAACCGACTTTTTCATTAGATTTATGTGATTTAATTGTTAATGTAGAGAAAGGATTAGTCTATGACAAAGATTCTTGTGTGTGATGATGAAAAGGAAATAGTGGATGCGATAGAGATCTATCTTGAGCAGGAAGGCTACACCGTTATCAAGGCCTATGACGGTGAGGAGGCAATAAGCAAGCTGCGTGATAATACCGATGTGCAACTTCTTATAATAGACATTATGATGCCTAAGCTTGACGGAATACATGCCTGCAAGAAGATAAGAGAATACAGCAGCATTCCGATTATTTTCCTGACAGCAAAGTCTGAGGATGCCGATAAGATCTTGGGTCTTAATATCGGAGCCGACGATTATGTCACAAAGCCTTTTAACCCCCTTGAACTTGTTGCAAGAGTAAAGTCCAACTTAAGACGCTATACAAAACTCGGAAGTGTGGCCGGAGATGACGCAAATGTCGTTAAGGTCGGCGGACTGATAATCAATGATGAGAACAAGCAGGTAACGGTTGATGATGAAGAGGTAAAACTTACTCCCATCGAGTACAATATACTTTTGCTTCTAACCAAGAACGCGGGAAAAGTATATTCCATAGATCAGATATATGAGAATATCTGGGGAGAGGAACCTCTCGGTGCTGACAATACCGTGGCTGTGCATGTAAGACACATAAGAGAAAAGATTGAGATTAATCCTAAAGATCCCAAATACCTTAAAGTGGTATGGGGCGTCGGCTACAAGGTTGAAAAGCAGTAGCAGGGAGGAACCGGTGATGAAGGTCAAAAACAAAAGTTATTCGGTGCTGCTTGTAATATTAAGCTGCCTGGTTGCACTTGTTGCAACCGTGTCTGCAGTGACGATATATCAGGCATCCACCGTGAACGTTATAACGGGGACGGACAGTGAACTGTCGGTTTTTGTGGGAGATATCGACAGAGGACACGTAAGTTTTGAGGACTCGAATCTCTTTTCCGTATTATTCAGTGAGGATTTTTCGGATATAACCAGGATGTGTGTTATCAAAAACCAGATGGAGACAGACGGCAGTTTTGATGCAGACAAAAAGATTAATATATCCTCATATGCCAACAGAAGCAGAACGATTTCGGGAGAGAATGTTTCGAATGATTCCGAGAACGACTCGGTGAAATACAGACTTGATGATCTTATAAAATGGGGAAATTACGGATTTGATTTTATTCCGGTAACAGGCACTCCGTCTCAGCTTGATGCATATATATATTCTTTGGTCAATAACGTGGATATGCCTACGGTTACGTCGCAGGATTCCGTTGTTCATTATGACAGAGAAGAATACTATGACGTTGTGTATCAGATGACGGAAGCGCTTAACAGTACCGATGATTCGAATACTTATACGATATATCTTTTGGTTGACAGATATAAGCCCGTAGCAGGAGGTAAGCTTACGGATTATGTGGCCAACAGAAAAGAATATACCGAACTTGTAAGCAATATCTGTTCGTCAGCAAATGATCTGTTTAATAACTATACCGAGTATATGGAATACGGTGACAAGTACGGTAACGGTAAGACAAACGTGCTTTACTGTTACCAGTTAAAGAATTCCGAAGGAAAACTTGTAAGATATTCCAATCTTTCACAGAACGTTAAAGGTTTAAGCAACGATGACCTCTCAAGGATATTTACGGGTCATGTAAAATACGCATGCTTTAATCCCGACAAACTTCAGACCGCATCGAATATAGAAAGCCTCAATTCCGTATTTATGAAAAACGTAATAAGCGGATATGAGTATTCGTTCGGAGACGGTTCGAGAGTATGGCTTGCAATAGATGAAAGTTACGGCGCGGATGATGTTTACGTTCGTGCAAGGAGTGAATATAACAAGACGAGCGATGTATTCTATCCCGCATGCATAGCCTTGTTCGCTTCTATGATAGTATATCTTATACTGCTTGTTGTTATGACAATACAGGCCGGAAAGGTTCTTATCATAGATGAAGAGGGCGAAAAGACACAGACTGTAAGACCCGCAAAATGGGACAGTATACCCGTAGAGATATATGCAATTGTAACGGGCGTGATTGCCGTACTTGCATTCAGTATGCTCATCTACTTATATTATGAGACACCCGGCATGAAGCGTATGGGCGGAACCGGTGCCGCATATGTCATCTGGGGTGCGGCCGTAGTGCTTGCCAATGCGGTACTCATTCCTTTGTATCTTATGCTTGTGCGTAAGATCAAATGTAAGTTAATGTGGAAGGGCTCGATTGCCAAGTGGTGCGTTGCGAAGGTAAAGAGCGGCATTATAGATGTATATGACAACGGTCAGCTGGTAATCAGGACGTGGCTCCCTTATCTTTTGTTCCTTGCATTTAACCTGGTACTTGTACTCCTTGGAGTCGGCGGGATTATTGTAGCGTTTATCATAGACATACTTGTCGGATTACTGCTTTATCACGAGACTAAGACAAGGAACGATATAGTTGCGGGTATCTCACGTATCTCAGGCGGAGAACTTGCACATAAGATTGATACCTCCAAGATGCACGGCGACAATCTTGCACTGGCAAATGCCGTTAACAACATAGGTGACGGAATAAGCAAGGCTGTCAATACATCCATGAGAGATGAGAAGATGAAGGCCGATCTTATTACCAATGTCAGCCACGACATAAAGACTCCTTTAACTTCGATTATCAATTATGTGGATCTTTTGAAACGTGAGAATATAAGCGATGAGAAGATAAGAGGTTATGTAGATATTCTTGATCAGAAGTCGCAGAGACTTAAGCAGCTTACCGATGATCTGGTGGAGGCATCAAAGATAAGTTCCGGTAATATTTCTCTTAACATAGAGAAAATTAATTTTGTGGAGCTTATACATCAGTCTGCCGGAGAATTTTCGGAGAAGTTTGAAGAGAAAGGTCTTAAAATCGTACTCAATCTTCCCGCCGAGCCTGTACATATTATGGCGGATAGCAGGGGAATATACAGAGTGGTTGAAAACCTCTATAACAACGTATATAAGTATGCACTTGAAGGAACAAGAGTATATGTTGATATGGTGAATCAGGAGAACGGACCCGACGGACAGAAGAAGAAAGGCGTTATGCTTTCTATCAAGAACATTTCTGCCGATCAGCTTAATATAAGTGCGGAGGAACTTACCGAGAGATTCATGAGAGGTGATGCTTCACGCAAGACCGAAGGTTCCGGACTCGGACTTTCGATAGCTAAGAGTCTTACCGAGGCAATGGGCGGCAATTTCAGCATATCTTTGGACGGAGATCTGTTCAAAGCCGTAATAACTTTCGATGCCGTATAAGTGACGGTATGGTATTGATAAAAACTTAAGAAAATGATACATTAAGTGGTGCAGGACCTGCATAAACGCAAGCGGGTCGGCACCACTTTATCGTAACGGAGACTAATATGCCTAACTTAGAAGAATTAAAGTATAAACTTCCGGTGGCTCCATTGGAGATTGCTGTTTTGGACAATGCCAAATCCCTTGGAATGGACATAGACAAGCATCTGGTTGAGACGAGGAAAAAGGAGACGGGCAAGTTTGCATCCGAACCAGCGATGCGCGGATATATAAGAGATTCGTATCTCTGTAAGGTCAGATGTCCGAGATTCGGCACCGGTGAAGCCAAAGGCGTTTTTGACGAATCCATAAGGGGTAAGGATTTATTTATCCTGACTGATGTCACCAATAACAGCATCACGTACAGGATGAACAATTTTGTGAATCATATGAGTCCCGATGATCATTATCAGGACCTTAAGCGTATAATTGCTGCTGCGGCAGGAAGAGCCAAGAGAGTCAATGTCATAATGCCTTTTCTGTATGAGGGCAGACAGCACAAAAGGTCTTCAAGAGAGTCTTTGGACTGTGCATATATGCTTGAAGAACTTGTACATATGGGCGTGGACAATTTCATTACGTTTGACGCACATGACCCGAGAGTGGCCAATGCGATTCCGTTAAGCGATTTTGATAACTATACGCCGCCGACGCCGTTCATCAAAGCTCTTTTGCATACGGAGAGAGATCTCACGATAGACAAGGATCATCTTGTTGTTATCTCACCCGATGAGGGTGCTCTTAACAGATCAATATATTTTGCAAACGTGCTTGGCGTCAATGCCGGTATGTTCTATAAGAGAAGGGATTATACCAGAGTTGTCAACGGCAAGAACCCTATAGTCGCACATGAGTTTTTGGGTGACAGCATAGACGGAAGGGATGTCATCATAATGGATGACATGATTTCTTCGGGTGAATCTATCATAGATACGGCAAGGAAGCTAAAAGAGATGAATGCCAAGAGAGTATATCTCTGCTGCAGCTTCGGACTTTTTACCAACGGACTTAAGGCTTTTGACAATGCATATGAGAGATGCTGGTTTGAGAAAGTGGTTACCACCAATCTCACATATCTGCCTCCGGAGATAAAAGACAGACCGTACTTCTGCGAAGCGGATATGAGCGGATTCGTGGCAGACATAATTCACATGATGAACCACGATGCATCGATGTCCAACGTTATGGATTCATCGGAGCAGCTTCACAGAGCGATAGAGAATTATAACAACAGAGCATTTGAAGAACTTGATGAACATGCTTAATAAAGCGGCAGATTTATTCTGCCGCTTCTCTTTAGAGAAGCAACGTATGCGACATTCATAAAAAGTGATACAAGATGGCTGAGCATATCATAGATAAAGTAAAAGACAACTCAATAGCGAAAGAACTCGGGATATCACCTTCGGATGTGCTGTTGTCCGTCAACGGTCAGGAGATAGAAGATATCTTTGACTATCAGTATCAGTGTGAGAACGGCGCGCTTGATCTTGAGATACGGAAAAGTGACGGAAGTGTCATGAGTTATCACGTTGAAAAAGGTGAGGATGAAGATCCCGGCCTTATCTTTTCTGAAGGATTGATGGATGATTACAGGCACTGTTCAAATAAGTGCATCTTCTGCTTTATTGATCAGATGCCTCCGGGTATGAGAGAGACCCTGTATTTTAAGGATGATGATGCGAGACTGTCATTTTTGCAGGGCAATTACATCACTCTTACCAATATGTCTGATCATGACATAGACAGGATAATTAAGTACAGGCTTCAGCCGATTAACATATCCTTTCAGGCAATGAATCCGGAATTAAGATGCAAGATGCTTCATAACCGTTTTGCGGGTGATGCTCTTAAAAAAGTTGACAGGCTGTATGAAGCAGGGATAACCATAAACGGACAGATTGTTTTGTGCAAAGGCATTAATGACGGAGAAGAACTTGAGTATTCGCTTAAAAAGCTGTATGAATATCTTCCTGTTTTGGAATCCGTTTCGGTGGTTCCGGTGGGGCTGACCAAATTCAGGGAAGGTCTGTTTCCTCTCGTTCCTTTTGAAAAAGAGGACTGCATAAAGGTTATATCCGAAATTAAGAAGTGGCAGGATAAGGCATATGCGGAATACGGACTTCACTTTGTGCATGCATCGGATGAATGGTATATCAATGCCGGTATGGAAGTGCCCGAAGAAGATACATACGACGGATATCTTCAAATAGAGAACGGTGTCGGAATGGTCCGTTCGATGCTTGAGGAATTTAAGCTTGCACTTGATGAAGAAAAAGAAAGGTTTAAAAGCGGCGGGATAATGTTTTCGACGCTTGGAAGATTATTTAGAAAGAACAGGATAAAGCCTGAGAAGATTACGGTAATAACAGGTCGTCTGGTGTCGGGATATATTAAGAGGATGGCAGATGAGGCGGCCCTGATTTTTCCGCAAAAAGAGATTATCGTTCTGCCGGTTAAGAATGAATTCTTTGGAGAGAAAATAACGGTCACGGGCTTACTGACCGGGCAGGATATTAAGAAGGCCTGCGAGGAATATGTGAATGAAGGGAACACTCTCGGAGACAGATTGCTTCTGCCTGAGAATGTTCTTCGAAGCGGGACCGATGTAATGCTTGATGATATGACCGTTTCGGAGCTTGCGGATGCTTTACAAGTACGCGTGGATATTGTAAAATCAAGCGGATATGATCTGCTGAATAAGCTGATATACGGAAAAGAGATATGAGTAAGAAAAAAGGGAAGCCTATAGTGGCGGTTGTGGGACGTCCGAATGTCGGTAAGAGCACGCTTTTTAACGCCCTTGCCGGTGAGATGATATCCATAGTCAAGGATACCCCGGGAATAACCAGGGACAGGATATATGCGGATGTTACATGGCTTGATAAAAAGTTCACACTGATAGATACGGGAGGAATCGAGCCCGATACCAAAGATATCATCTTGAGTCAGATGAGGGAACAGGCGCAGATTGCCATAGACACTGCGGATGTGATTCTTTTTATGACGGATGTTAAGCAGGGACTGACGGATGCGGATATGAAGGTTGCCGATATGTTAAGGCGTTCGCATAAGCCGGTTTTGCTTGTTGTTAACAAAGTCGATGATTTCAATAAGTTTATGGCTGATACCTATGAGTTTTACGGCCTCGGTATCGGCGATCCTATTCCGATATCATCTGCCAACAGGCTTGGAATCGGAGATATGCTTGAGAAGGTTGTCGAGTACTTCCCCGAGGATGATACGGAGGAGGAAGAGGACGATATTTCGAGAGTTGCGATTGTCGGTAAGCCCAATGTAGGTAAGTCATCGCTTATCAACAGGCTTTTGGGCGAGAACAGACTTATCGTATCGGATATAGCAGGCACCACAAGAGATGCCGTGGACACGACCATTAAGTACAACGGCAAGGAATATGTGTTCATAGATACGGCGGGACTCAGACGTAAGAGCAAGATTAAGGAAGAACTTGAGAAGTATATGATAGTCCGTACCGTATCGGCGGTTGAAAGAGCCGATGTGGTCGTACTGCTTATTGATGCAGCTGAAGGCGTTACCGAGCAGGATGCCAAGATTGCGGGTATCGCACACGAAAGAGGCAAGGGCTTTATTATCGCAGTCAACAAGTGGGATCTTATTGAGAAGGACAACAAGACTGTCAATGAGTTTTCAGCCAAGATACGTTCGACTTTATCGTTCATGCCTTATGCGGAGATTCTGTTTATTTCGGCAGAGACGGGACAGAGAATCGGAAAGCTCTATGAAGTCATAGATGCGGTAAGAGAGAATCACGCCATGCGCGTTCAGACGGGAGTGCTTAACGAGATTATGGCAGAGGCTACGGCGATGCAGCAGCCGCCGTCCGATAAGGGTAAGAGACTTAAGCTGTATTACATCACTCAGGTTTCGGTCAAGCCGCCGACTTTTGTGATATTTGTCAATGACAAGGAACTCATGCATTTCTCGTATACAAGATATATTGAGAACCAGATCAGAGATACATTCGGCTTTAAGGGAACACCGCTGAGATTTATAATAAGAGAACGCAAGGAAGATAAATAGTCATAAGATTGGAGATACAGAATGGTCAGATTGTGGTGTGTGTTGATAGGATATGCATTCGGGCTTTTTCAGACGGCATTTTTCTACGGAAAGCTCAACGGAATAGATATACGTACAGCCGGAAGCGGTAATGCCGGAACCACCAATGCGTTAAGAGTGCTTGGTCCCAAGGCGGGTCTTATAGTCATGATAGGCGATATAGCCAAGACCATGATAGCCATAGGAATAGTCAAGAGTGTATTCGGACCGGTCTATCCCGATATAAAGTATCTTTTGGTGCTTTATACGGCGGCAGGCGCAATACTCGGACACAACTATCCGTTCTATATGGGATTTAAGGGCGGTAAGGGAATAGCATGTACCGGAGGTCTGGTGTTCTCGTCACACTGGTCATTCATCGTCATGGGACTTTTGGCGTTCTTTATTCCGTTCTTTACGATACACATCGTTTCGGTCGGTTCGCTGCTTGTGTATTTTCTGTATGTTGTGCAGCTGATAATCATGGGACAGAACGGCTTCTTTGCACCGATGAGCCAGGCCAACCTTTGTGAGATGTATGCGGTTGCGATATTCTTAATGGCCATGGCATACTGGAGACACAGAACCAATATTGTGAATCTTATACACGGCAAAGAGCGTAAGACCTATCTTGTCAAGAAGCCGGAAGGATATGTCAATCCGAGCCATTCCGGCAGAGAAGAAGACAAAAACGGCAATACTGAGAAGACTGATACGGAGAATATGTGATATGTCGCAACGGACATTCATATACGGAGGACATCGATAATGGAGAGAATAGGCATAATAGGTGCGGGAAGTTGGGGAATAGCACTTGCGAAACTTCTTGCCGACAACGGACATAAAGTAACGGTATGGTCGATAATACCCGATGAGATCGAGATGCTTTCAAGCAAGCATGAGCATGTTGACAAGCTTCCGGGAGTCAGTCTGCCTGAGAGCATAGAATATACCACGGATCTTAAGAGTGCATGCACGGATAAGAACTTTCTCGTGCTGGCCGTTCCGTCTCCCTATACAAGAAGCACCGCTCATTCGATGGCGGAATATATAACCGACGGGCAGATAATCGTCAATGTTGCGAAGGGTGTCGAGGAGAAGACTCTGTATACGCTCTCACAGGTGATAGAGGAAGAGATACCGCAGGCAAAAGTGACAGTTCTGTCAGGTCCTTCACATGCGGAGGAAGTCGGAAGAGGCCTGCCGACCACAGTTGTTGTCGGAGCCAAGGAGCAGGAGACTGCGGAGTATCTTCAGAATGCATTTATGAATGATGTATTCAGAGTATATACAAGTTCCGATATCCTCGGAATGGAGCTCGGCGGTGCACTTAAGAATGTCGTAGCGCTTGCAGCAGGAATTGCCGACGGACTGGGATTCGGTGATAATGCCAAGGCAGCACTTATCACAAGAGGAATAACCGAGATAGGACGACTTGGTATGGCCATGGGAGGCAAATTTGAGACCTTCTGCGGACTCACGGGAATAGGCGATCTTATCGTCACATGTGCAAGTATGCACAGCCGCAACAGACGTGCAGGAATACTTATCGGTCAGGGCAAGAGTTACGATGAGGCAATGGCTGAAGTCAAGATGGTAGTAGAGGGAGTATACAGCGCTAAGGCTGCAATGGGATTATCCGAGAAATATGGCGTGGACCTTCCAATAATTGAGCAGGTTAATCTGGTGTTATTCGGCGGTAAGCCTGCTAAGGATGCTCTGAGTGCGCTTATGGGAAGAGATAAAAAGGATGAGCATCTGAATATAAGCTGGCAGGAATAATCGATTAACAGGCGGTTAAGAACGGAGGATAGAATGGCTGATATAACCATAGCTGAAGGAATAGACAAAGGATTTGCGGGTACGGAAGAATATGTTGCAAGTGAGCAGCTTCTTAATGCCGTTAACGTTGCCATAACGTTAAAAAAACCTCTTTTGATAAAGGGTGAGCCCGGAACCGTCAAGACGATGCTTGCAGAAGCTATTTCCAGGGCTTTAAATAAACCCCTTATCATATGGAATATCAAATCAACGACCAAGGCGCAGGACGGTCTGTATATGTATGATACGATACAGAGACTCTACG
>JAFYBE010000092.1 GCA_017540355.1 Lachnospiraceae bacterium
CGCCCGCAGGAGCCATTAAGAATCTTCCGCTTTCAAATATCACTTCGGTATCTTTAAGCTCATCCTTCATGCGTTCGTGCAGCTTTTTCATGCCCTCTTTAAGAGCCTGCATATCAAGAAGCTGTTCGTTTTTAAAATACTTAACACCGAAACCGCCGCCGCAGTTAAGGTACTTAAGATTAAATCCAAATTCTTTAGACAGCTTAATACCGAGTTCCAAAGCATATGTTGTATTCCAGATTATATACTCGGTGTCAAGCATCTGCGTGCCCATATATATCTGAATGCCCTTAAGACAGATATTATCATATCTCTTAAGCTCATCAAAAAAGTCGGCGTTCAATTCCTCTTCTTCAACACCAAACTGTGACGGAATTCCCGTCATCTTAATCTTGGCATTTGATCTGCATTCAGAAGGGTTAAGTCTAACGGCCACATCCACCACAGAACCTGTCTCTTTTGCCAATCTGTCGACAATGGATGCTTCCCTTAAAGAATCTATATTGATAATCTTGATACCGCTTTCGATTGCATACTTAATCTCAGCCTCGGTCTTGCCGGGACTTGTGAATATAATATTCTTCGGGTCAAAACCGGCCTTAAGCGCAACGAGGAGTTCTCCTGCCGATGCCACTTCAACACCCGTACCGTTTTCTTTAAACACTTCACAAATGCCCAAAAGCGGATTGGACTTCATGGCATAATATAAAGAAGCGCCCGGATATAATGCATCTTTAAGCGCATTGAGATTATCCAGCATTCTTCCTTTATCATAGATATATAACGGCGTACCGTGATCATTCGCCAGCTGCTTTATTCTGTTATCATCAATATATTTTGTCATTATCCGAATTAATCCCTATTATCTTCCCGGAACGCTCATCGTTGTCTCATCGGGATGTGTCTGCCCGGCTTCCCAGTCAACAACATAGCCTTTAAAATCATACCACTGATCAAAATTGTTCTTCCTGTAGTTCTCCTCTATATACGGATAAGATGCAGCAAGGTCTACAACTTCAACAGATATACCGTTTGTCTCTTTTCTTTGTGAAACTCCCGCATCTATAAGGCAGTCATCGGGAGTAACCTGCGATGAATCAATATCAAGATCTCTCACATACATCGTATATGTGCGGTCTGATGTCCGGCCGTCCTTATCCGTATACTTTCCGTGGAAATCCTTGTAATATCTGAATGGAACTCCGATGTTCTCCTCTACAAAGTGTGCAAAGGTAAAACAGTCCTCAAGTGTCGTCCCTATCAAAAGGCTCTTGGCCTTATTCTCATACATATAAGCAAACGGAGAATCACTGCCCCATGCACTTCTGTTATGCAGATCCGCAAGCATTGATGCATCCTTACCACATACCATAAAAGAATACAACGGATGTTCCGTCCTTACAAAATCAGATCTGTTATTAAGTACCCAATTGCCAAGCGCTCCGACCTCACCCTGAGTCGTCTTCACATCAAAGCCCTTGCCTCTGCAAAAATCCCATGTAAATACCGGAAAAAGAAGAGTTCCCTCTTCTCCTACCATACTCTTTAATGCATCAACAAGTTCACCGTAAAATGTATTTATCTCAGCTTTGCCTTTGATTCTGCACTTCCTGCAGGCATTCAGGGTAAGCCCTGTTACATCCGATGAGATATAAACAATATCTCCTCTTGCTATACCCAAATCTCTACATGTCGATATAAATTCGTCTATATATTCTTTCTTATCCATTCTAAATGTGATAATACTCCGTAAGTTTCTTAACCGCTGCAATGACATCATCCTGCTGTTCATCGCTTAAAGCATAATAAA
>JAFYBE010000093.1 GCA_017540355.1 Lachnospiraceae bacterium
GCTCATATGGGCCTTGGCGGAGCAGAGAGAGTATGCGTCACCTTGGCGAACGAATGGGCGGCAAGAGGTCATGAAGTTCATATAGTTACGCTTAATCTGGATAATGATATCAATACCCGCAACCTTTCTGAAGATATCAATGTTCATTCACTTGGCGTGAGCAGATTAAGGTACTCTTTCCTGCCGATTTTTAAATATATAAAGAAGCATAAGCCCAAGTTTATGCTTGTTTTCGGCAATGAGATGGCCATCATCATACAGAAGCTTAAGGATCTGCATCTTGTAAGTGTAAAACTTGTGGTGAGAGTACTTAATAACGTCAATATTTCACTTTCTAAGGAGGATAATATTTCTCCGGTTGTTGAGAATTATCTTAAGTCGGCACAGAAGAATCTAAAGAAGATGGACCATATCGTGGCTCAGTGTGAAGACATGGGCACACAGCTTATTAACAGAGGCCTTGTGGCTGAGGACAAGCTGTCGGTTATATACAATCCGGTAAGCGATATAGTGATTGCAAAGACTGAAAAAGAGCGCGAAGCGGTTATGGCTGCGGAATCTGAGGCTGAAGGCAAAAAAGAAGTTGTCTTTATCGGTCGTATAGATCCGCAGAAAAATGTTGCCGACCTTATCGGTGCATTTGCGCTTGTTAAAAAGGCTGTACCCGAAGTATTGCTTAGAATTGTCGGAGATGGTGTGTTAAAAGGTGATTGTGAGGATAAGGTGAAAGATTTGGGACTTACGGATGATGTCATTTTTGACGGTATCAGGACTGATATGGAGAAAGTATACGCGGCAGCCTCTGTAGTCGCACTTTCATCCGAGTATGAAGGCATGCCTAATTGCCTTATTGAGGCCATAGGCTGCGGCGTTCCGATAGTCTCTTATGATTGCCCGATCGGACCTGCGGAGATAGTTAAAGACGGTGTTAACGGTCATCTTGTTCCATTTTCGGATAAGAAGGCTTTGGCTGACGGCATCATAAATGTCCTGAATAAAGACTGGGATAGGGATATTATAAGATCTACCTGCGATAAGTTCCGCGTCGGAAGTGTCGCAGATAAGTATGAGGAGATTTTTTCAAAACTATGAGTGAAAGAGTATCTTTGCTCCTGACTACATATAACAGTGAGAAGTTTTTGCCGGCTACTCTTGCGTCGATCGAGGCACAGGATTATCCGGATATAGAGGTTTGTATCGCGGACAGTCAATCGACGGATTCAACCCTGTCTTTGATAGAGGATTATAGCAGGACATCGAAGTATAAGGTGGTATATGAATCCAAGAAGGACAGCGGTATATACGAGGGGTTGAATAATGCGATCGCACTCTCTTCAGGGGATTATCTTCAGGTCATGAATGACAGACTGACGACTTTAGATGCGATAAGTAAGCTTGTAAGTGCGGTTAAGGCCGAGGAAGATAAGGCCAAGAGTGAGCCGGGCGATATCGAAGTTCTTGGTGCGCATAGTGATCTTATATATGCAGAAGGTGACAGAACTGTCAGATACTGGCACATGGGACGTGGTAAGATCCGCGCGGGTTGGATGCCGGCGCACCCTACACTTATGCTTAAGAGAGCCGTGTATGATAAGTACGGCCTTTATGATACTTCCTATGTCTGTTCGGCGGATTATGAGTATATGATCCGTATCCTTAAAGGCGGCGGAAGACTGGGATATGTTGACGAGGTGCTTGTATCGATGTACTACGGCGGAACGAGCAATTCGACTATGGGATCATATATGCGCTCGATACTTGAAGCCATCAGAGCGCTTAAGGCCAATAATGTCCGTCCTGCTCTGTGGATAACGGGACTCAGGACGATAAGAGTAGCTTTGCAGTTTTTTAACAGAGGATGAGGATCAGCATGTCCGATACCGTGAGGAAAGCCATAAAGTTCATATCGGCATATGTCTTAACTGTAGCCATAGGTGCGATCACGGGCTACGGTATAACAAGGATAGATATAGTGCTGCCGCTTCTATGCATCTTTATATATTTTGTTTTGGATGCTTTGGATGCGAAGGTGATAAGAAAAGATGCATCGTGGAACTGCCTTAACGCCCTTTCTTTGAAGGGGATGACGCGTGAAGATCTTAAGGGTGAGCTTAAGTACGCGATCCCCCTATCTTTTGTTTTTTCTTTAAGCGTTGTTACGGGAAGACATATAGATGTCTGGGATGAAGAGATAAGCGGATGGGGAGTGCCGGATGTTCTGCTTTTGATGCTTTTAACGGCAGTCTTTGCTTTTTTGACGATCGTACTTTTTAAAAAGACGGATAAAGGGCTTACAGATGATAAAGCCGCTACAAAGGATAAAACTGTGGCGACTTCTAAAACGGCAGAGACTAAAAATAGCGGGAACGGA
>JAFYBE010000094.1 GCA_017540355.1 Lachnospiraceae bacterium
GACTCCATAAGCTTTACCTTATTCTCATCAATATCCACACATGTTACGTCATGGCCCTTCTCGGCAAAACACACTCCGGCAACAAGACCTACATATCCGGTTCCGGCAACTGCAATCTTCATTACTGTCTGTCTCCTATCTTATCCGCTACGGCATCCGCAACTTCATCATGTTCGCTTAATCTTATCAGATCCAGTTCAAAGTCCTTACGATCACGCCTTGCTATATTCTGCAGTATCATGCCCGCGAAGAAACTCTGTACGGCAGCAAGTCCGACAAATCCGCACACGATAAGCGTGGGGAACTTCGCCACAAGACCCGTCTCCCAGTATTCGATAAATACCGGTACAAAGAATCCGAAAGCTATTGCCATCAAAACCAAAGCAAGAATCGCAAAGAAACTGAACGGCTTATACTCCCTGAACAGACGGATAATGGTGAAAATAACCTTCATTCCGTCGGAATAGGTGTTAAGCTTACTCTCAGATCCTTCCGGTCTGTCTCTGTATTCAACGATGACATTCTCAACCTGCATATTGTTGCTTACGGCATGAATCGTCATCTCCGTCTCTATCTCAAATCCCTTACTCATTACGGGGAATGTCTTGACAAATTGATAACTGAAAGCACGGAATCCCGTCATTATATCCTTGATATCGCACTTAAAGAGTGAATTGATACTTCCTCTTACCAAAGAGTTGCCGAAATTGTGAAACGGACGCTTATTTTCCGTAAAGTAAGTGCTGCTTAATCTGTCTCCGACAACCATGTCAGCATTGTGTTTAAGCACCTTATCAACCATCTCTGCCGCAAATTCCATAGGATAGGTGTCATCACCGTCAACCATGATATATGCCTCGGCATCAATCTCTCTGAACATCCTTCTTATAACATTACCCTTGCCCTGCATATATTCATAGCGGATGATTGCGCCTGCAGCCTTCGCTATCTCAACCGTCCTGTCGGTTGAATTATTGTCATATACATAGACAGTTGCTTCAGGCAGCGCAGCCTTCGAATCGCGCACTACCTTCTCTATAGTCTTCTCCTCGTTATAACACGGTATCAATACTGCTATCTTGTCCATATGCTCTCCTGTACTCAGATTATTCGTCATCCAAGCGACTACACCATTTTACCATATCTTATGAAAACTTTGTAGTTATTCGTTGACTTCGATTACCACATAGTCCCGATTGGTGTCTGTCTTATTCAAGGAATCATTAAACCTGTCCGTTATCGACTTATCATAACCGCCTTCATTAACAACAACATTAGCATCGGATCTTAACATGCATATACTCTCAGAGCCATAGTATCGGCTACACAGAGAATCCCATGTATCATCCGGTAATAGTTCACCGGAGTAGATATCCGGACGTACCCAGCTGCTTCTGAAATCCATCGGATTCCAAAGGATTACACTCTTTTCCGGAATCTCCGAATATGCCTCGTTCCAGACTTCCGTGATTATATCGTAGTATGTCTTATCATCCCGCTCTCTGTACAGTGTCCTGCCGTTACCAATAAGTCCCGTTAACAGTGCAACCGTAATTACGGCAATTACAGCGCCCGCTGTTAAGTTGAATATATTGCCATCAAACCTTCTTAAAACCAGGCCTATCAATCCGATTATAAGCAGCACCGTCGCCGGAGCAAAGAACCTGAAATAGAATGTATCCATGCTCGAACGGTATCTGATCATCGTAAACATCACATAGTATATGGCAGCCGTTACGACAAATACCATGGGCGGCAAGCAAACCGCCTTCGCAAAAGATAATTTTTTAAGGCATATAATAATAAATACAGCCAGAAGGATCATCACCGCAAGCAAAAAGCCCGCCTTTGCTACGATGCTCATATTCGCTATCACAGCCGGCACCTCAACCGAAAATGCATTGAATACTTCCGTTACAAGACTGTTGATCAGATCGATCGTAAGTGTCCTGTAATCATCCCACCATGTGCCTCTGGCCACACCTGTAGGATTGCCGTTTTTAATCTTGTTCATCAAAAGATATGCAAATGCAAGAATTCCGCTTATGCCAAGGCTTAAAGTCATCTTAACGGACTTCTTCCTGTCCCGTATAAACAGTATCACAATGTATACTCCCGAAACGAAC
>JAFYBE010000012.1 GCA_017540355.1 Lachnospiraceae bacterium
GATAGTGATGTGTATGGATCTTGCCGGTAAGCCGGGACAGATTGTGGACGATCCCTGGTATACGGGCAGATTCTCTGAAGTATACGGACAGTTATGTGAGGCATGCGAAGGACTGATAGAAAAATATTCTTAACTCCATATACGATTTCTCTGGCAACTCTCATCGGTCTGATTGCTCTTATTAACATTATTGCGTGGAATTCTAAGATCATATCCGATTGGTACAGGGAGAATGTGTTCATCTTATGGGGACCGCTATACGGTATGGTCACAGGCAGAACTGACAGGTCTGTCGGTGAGATTATGCTCGGAGTTGCGGTTGTACTTATTCTGTTATTCATAATAGCAACAGTTATACTTACTGCCGGTAGAATAATACAGTTTATTCGAAGAAGAAAGGCAACTGGGGCTTCGCAGGAATCCGAAGTATCTGCCGCCGCCACACGAACTGTCTTAAACAGGGTCTGTGTTACATACATTAAGGTGTTCGTCTTAATCTTATGCATAGTCGAACTTATTCAGACACTTAATTGCTTTGTTCTTTACCATACATCGACATTTGAAGAGCAGTATGTAAGTGAGTATCTTAAGGATAAAGGCGACAGGAAGTATACAATAGAAGAGCTTGCTTCATTAAGAGACCTTATCGTAAGCAGGGCTAATGAGCTTGGCAGAAAGATGCCAAGGGATTACAAAGGCGATATAATCTGCGAAGATGATCTTGCCGGTAAGGCTGTAGAGTATATGAAGGCATTGGGTGATAAATACTCCGGTCTTTCGGGTTTCTATACCAAGCCCAAGGCATTGTATACCAGTGAATTCTTCAGTCAGCAATACATCATGGGATATTATTTCCCATTCTCTATGGAGGCTAATTACAATGATGTAATGTATATCTCCAATAAGCCGCATACGATGTGTCATGAGCTTGCACATACCAAAGGTTATATAAGCGAAGATGAAGCTAATCTTATCGGTTTTCTGGCCTGTATAGAATCGGATGATGACTTCTTTAAATACAGCGGATATCTCTCGGTGCTTGGATATATCGATAAGGATCTTAAGGAATCAATCTTAGTTGATACAGCAAGAGGATACGGGCTTGATATTACATCGAGTGATGAGATAAATAAAGAATTGTTTGAATCAGCAGGAATAAATACGGATGAGTACCTTAAGGATGTTAACAGGATCTACAATTCCTATGTACATATTTCTGATGTAGTTAAACATGACCGAGTTTTTCTTACCAAAGAGGCTTGGAATAAGGTGGAAAGCAATGCAGTACTTGATACCGAAACAGTAGCTGCAGCATCTGATGCTTTCATTAATGCGAATCTTAAAGCAAACGGTGTGAGCCAGGGTGATGCCATATATAGTGAAGTTGTGGCTTTACTTATGGATTTTTATGTGTATAATATAGAAGAGGAACTGCAATAGGGCAGTAGCAGATGATGCTACCGCCCTTTTTTAAGAGAAAATAAAAGAGCACTGTTTGCTCGGTATGGAGGAGATTATGAGCGATTTCATGACTACGGTTGCAACTGTTAATGACAGTATCAACTCGTTCGTATGGGTGAAGATCGGCCTGGTGCTTCTTATAGGTACGGGCGTATTGACAACCATATTGACAGGATTTTTCCAGGTCACACACTTCAAGCACTGGATGAGTAAGACCATCGGCGGAGTGTTTAAGGCTGACGCACATGTCAAGCACGAGGCAGGATCGGTATCTCAGTTCCAGGCTCTGTGTACGGCGCTTGCGGCTACTATCGGTACAGGTAATATCGCCGGTGTTGCAGCAGCTATATGTGTAGGCGGTCCAGGAGCTGTATTCTGGATGTGGGTAGCTGCATTCCTCGGAATGATGACCAACTATTCGGAGAATGTGCTTGGAATATACTACAGACGTAAGAATAAAGAAGGTGAGTGGTCAGGCGGTGCGATGTACTATCTTAAGGATGGTCTTGGTAATATCTTAGGATATGAGAGACTTGGAAGCTTCCTTGCAGTACTCTTTGCACTCTTTGCTATCCTTGCTTCATTCGGTATCGGTAACATGGGTCAGATCAATAAGATCACTCTTAACCTTGAGAATGCGTTCTTTGCAAATGTGAATGCACCTACGGTACTTGGCGATGTAAGCCTTGTTAATCTTGTAATCGGTATCGTTCTTATGGTTATCGGCGGATTTATCATCATCGGCGGACTTAAGAGAATCGCAGCCGTTGCAGAGAGAGTTGTTCCTTTCATGGCACTTATCTATGTGCTTGGTGCACTTATCATAATGTTTGTGCACATCACTTCAATCGGTGCAATGTTTGCGGCAATCTTCAGATTTGCATTCGGAATCAAGGCAGTTGAGGGCGGTGCAGTCGGTGTGGCTGTGGCAACAGTTATCCAGCAGGGTTGTAAGAGAGGTGTGTTCTCCAACGAGGCCGGTCTTGGTAGTTCGGTTATGGTACACTCTAACTCCAATGTTAAGGAGCCCGTTAAGCAGGGTCTTTGGGGAATCTTCGAAGTATTCGCGGATACATTCATCGTATGTACGATGACAGCCATCGTTGTGCTTTCATCAGGATATATAGATCTCTCTACAGGACTTGTTAAGGATGGCGTATCTGATGCAACACTTGTTGCACAGGCTTTCGGTAATGTATTCGGTCGTCCCGGTCAGTGGTTTGTAGCAATTGCGGTACTTCTCTTCGCATTCACAACAGTGCTTGGCTGGTCACACTACGGCAGCAAGGCTGTTGAGTATCTCTTCGGTATCACAGGCGTTAAGATCTACAGAGTAATCTTCGTGCTTATGATCGTATCAGGTGCGGTTATGACTTCATCGCTTGCATGGGATATCTCAGATACTTTCAACGGACTTATGATGGTTCCCAACCTTATCGGTGTAGTAGCACTTACACCTGTTGTTGTTAAGATCACTCGTAACTATGTAGCCCGTAAGATTGAAGGTAAGGATGAAGAGCCTGTACTTTCATACTTCCCTGAGATTCAGGCTGAGGCCGCTGAGGCAGTAGCCAAGGGTGAAGAGTAAGACGGAAATATTTAGTTGCTAATTCTTGATAATTAGTTTATAAGTCCCGAGTCGCTTGACTCGGGACTTTTTATGTTTGCAGCATCCTTTCATATAAAATTACTCAATTTTGAAATTTTATATAGACATACCGATTAGAATATGGTATATTATCCATGTGGTTAGCAGCGGCTAACTACACATAATCCCAATACATACCTTTTAATACGTACCATTTATTATCAGCCTGAGTTACCCTCAGGCTGATATGCTTTAATGAGGCAACAGAAAAGACCCGAGTCGTTTGACTCGGGTCTTATTGATTCTATATGAGACTCTGGATGCCTTACATTACTGCTTCGACTTCTACGGTGCCCTGACCCTTCTCGTATGGGATCAATGTGCCTTCGATCTCCTTGCCGTTAACAGTCATCTTCTTAATTCCCTTCTGGCTGCCTGCAGCGTTGTTAACATGAATCTTGTATATGTTACCGCGGAAGTGACGTGTAATTGTCATCTCCTTGATTGTATCGGGTATGCAGGGGTCTACGATAAGACCGTCAAGGTGAGGTCTTACACCGAGGATGTGCTGTGATACGTTGGTGAATGTCCAAGCAGCTGTACCTGTAAGCCAGCTGTTCTTAGCCTCACCGAAGTTGGCTGCATCCTTACCTGCTATCATCTGTGCATATGCATAAGGCTCTGCACGATGGATATCTGAGATGTCCTCTGTGTAAGCGGGACATGTCTTTTTATATATCTCGAATGCTCTGTTACCGCGTCCGATTACTGTCTCAGCTATAGAGATCCAAGGATTGTTATGACAGAAGATACCTGCGTTCTCCTTGTATCCCGGCGGGTATGATGTAATCTCACCAAGCTCTAAGTGATATCTCTGATAAGGAGGCTGTAAGAGTACGATACCGTACTTGGTATCAAGTCTTTCCTTAACGCTGTCAAGTGCCTTCTCGGCTAAGCCTTCCTCAACACCTATACCTGCCATTACGCACATTCCCTGAGGCTCGATGAAGATCTGACCTTCTTCACATACCTTCGAACCAACGGGATTGGAATTAGCATCATATGCTCTTACGAACCATTCGCCGTCCCAGCCTGCTGTTGTAACAGCCTTATACATTTCAGCGACCTTGGCACGTACTTCCTTAGCCTCGTCGTTAAGTCCTGTATGCTCACAGAGGTCTGCGTACTCATTACCGTACTTAACATACATACCGGCGATGAATACCGACTCGGCAACGGGTCCTTCAGAAGGTCCTGTTGTCTGGAAACTTTCACCCGGTGTATCTGAGAAGCAGTTAAGGTTAAGGCAGTCATTCCAGTCTGCACGACCGATAAGCGTAAGCTTATGAGGTCCCTTGGCATTATCAAAGAAGTTAAACGATCTTCTTAAGTGCTCCATAAGGGGCTTGGCGAGTTCAACCTTATTATCGAAAGGAACCATCTCATCAAGTATTGAGAAATCGCCGGTCTCTCTGATATATGCGGATGTACCTGCGATAAGCCAGAGCGGATCATCGTTAAAGCCTGAACCGATGTCCATGTTACCTGTCTTGGTAAGAGGCTGATACTGATGATATGCAGAACCGTCTTCAAACTGAGTTGAAGCGATATCTATGATACGTTCTCTTGCCTTATCGGGAATAAGATGTACGAAACCGAGAAGATCCTGTGAAGAATCTCTGAAGCCCATACCTCTTCCCATTCCTGACTCATAGTATGAAGCGGAACGTGACATATTGAATGTAACCATACACTGGTACTGGTTCCAGATATTAACCATTCTGCAGAGCTTGTCATCTTCTGTCTCAAGTGTGTACTTGCCGAGAAGATTGGTCCAGTAATCGCAAAGAGCCTTAAATGCTGCATCTGCCTTCTCTGTGGTATTATAACGCTCAAGCATTTCATGAGCTCTCTTCTTATTAATAACGTTAAGAGCTTCCCACTTCTCTTCCTTGGGATTCTCTATGTAGCCGAGTACGAATACGTAAGATACTTCTTCACCGGGCTTAAGAGCAGCCTTAAGCTGGAAAGAACCGATCGGAGACCAGCCGCTTGCAACCTTATTGGTAGCTGCGCCCTTCTCAACAACCTCAGGGTTAGAGGGGCTTCTGTATGCACCTAAGAATGTCTCTCTGTCTGTATCAAAGCCTGCAACGGGAGTGTTCACACCGTATACGGCATAGTGATTACGACGCTCTCTGTACTCTGTCTTATGATAGATAACACCGGGCTCGATCTCTACTTCGCCGGTATTAAGGTTACGCTGGAAGTTGGAAGCATCATCAACCGCATTCCAGAGACAGAACTCTATATAAGAAAAGATATCTATGTTCTTGTCGGAAGATGAGTTGTTCTTAAGTGTAAGCTTATTGATCTCACAGTTGTCACCGATGGGAACAAAAGCTGTTACGGAAGCTGCAAGATCATTCTTGCTGCTTTCGAATATTGTATAGCCGAGTCCGTGACGGCAAGCATAAGAGTCAAGCTCTGTCTGTGTAGGCTGCCAGCCGGGATTCCATGTAACGCCGTTGTCTTTAATATAGAAGTAACGACCGTTGTTGTCATAGGGAACGTTGTTATAACGATATCTTGTCAGACGTAAAAGCTTTGCGTCCTTGTAGAATGAATAACCGCCGCCGGTATTGGATATAAGAGAGAAGAAACTCTCACATCCCAGATAATTGATCCAGGGTAACGGTGTCTTCGGTGAAGTGATCACGTACTCCTTCTTGGAGTCGTCGAAATGTCCGTACTTCATACTTTCCTCCTTGTCGAGCACAGACCGGATTGTAGAAATACGGGTCTGTAACTCCCTCAACCTCATGTAATAGAAACATTATAATATATCGAAAACGATTAAGTAAACGGAGAAAAAAGAGCACCCTTTAGCAAAAGGATGTAAGCAAATTATATAGGAGAGAAGGCTTATTGTCAATGAAATATCCTATAAAATATGAACAAAATGTGAATGATGAAAAGTGCACAAAACAGTGAAGCGAAAACTGTATAAATGTAACAAAAAGACAAAAAATGAACAAAAAATGAACAAAAAGTACTTGCACCCGTTTGGGAAAAGAGTTATATTGATTTTACGAAAACGATTAAGTAAACAACCCTGGAGAGCACAATGGTTTCGATGAAGGATATATCGGCGGCTTGTGGCGTCTCTGTAGCAACTGTTAGTAAAGCTCTTAACGATCATAATGATGTAGGCGAAGATACGAAGCTGCGCATCAGACAAAAAGCTAAAGAGATGGGGTACTTCCCTAATTCGTCAGCAAGAGCGCTTAAGACTAACAAAAGTTACAATATAGGAGTTTTGTTCGTGGATGAAGCTCCTCAGAGCGGACTGACGCATGAGTATTTTGCCAACATCCTTGACAGTTTCAAGGTTACGGTAGAGGCCAAAGGATACGATCTTACTTTTATTAATTGCAATAAGATAAGAAAGGGAAGATTATCCTACCTGGAGCACAGCAGGTTCAGGGGAGTAGACGGAGTACTGATAGCCTGTGTGGACTTCTCGGATAAGGAAGTAACGGAACTTATCAGAAGTGATATCCCGGTTGTAACGATTGATTACCCGGCGGATGACAGACTGGCAATCATATCAGACAACGCAAAAGGAATTGAGGACCTGTTACGATATGTATACGAACAGGGACATCGCAAGATAGCATATATATACGGACAGAGCGGTTCGCTGGTTACGAAGACCAGACTTAACAAGTTCAAAGAGACAGCTAAGGAGCTTGGACTTAAGATTCCTGAAAGGTTCCTTATAAAAGGTAAGTACAGAGACATTCCTTTCGCTGCGAAGTATACGAACGAACTCTTGGATATGAAAGACCGTCCGACTTGCATCTTCTACGCAGATGACTACTCAGCCATAGGCGGTATGAATGAGATTAAGGCAAGAGGACTTAGGATTCCGGAAGACATCTCGATAGTGGGATTCGACGGAAGCGATATAGTAGCTAAGATAGAACCGAGATTAACAACCATCATACAGGATACAAGAATGATGGGAAGGATAGCGGCAGACAATCTGATCAATCTCATTGAGAAGCCCGGTAAGACTCCGAGGAATCACGTGGTAATAGAAGGAGTCCTTGAAAAGGGCAGGTCTGTAGGCCAGATCATTTAGACTTGACAGACCGTGCTACAATATATTTTGGTTTTAGCCACATAGTGTGGTTAGAATATATTTTCATTATTTCATTAAAATGGAGGGATTTATAATGAAAAAGAAGTTACTCAGCTCTTTACTGAGCGTTGCCATGGTATCTGCTTTATTAGTAGGTTGTGGCAACACAGCAACAGCTCCTGCAGCAGATGCACCTGCAGCAGAGGCACCCGCAGCTGAAGCAGAAGCACCTGCAGCTGATACAGCTGAAGCAGAGGCACCTGCAGCAGATGAGGGAACAGTACTTAACATCCAGGCTTGGAACGAGGAGTTCAAGTCAAGACTTACAGATCACTATCCCGGATATGAGGAAGTTGATGCTACACACGGTAAGATCGGTGATGTAGACGTTGTTTGGACAATCACACCTTCTGAGGGTAATGCTTACCAGAACAACCTCGATGAGGTTCTTCCTGTTAACGCAGACGCAGCAGCAGAAGATAAGGTTGACCTTTTCCTCGTTGAGGCTGACTACGCTCTTAAGTACGTTAACGCTGACGTTACTCTTCCTTTAGCAGACCTCGGCATCACAGATGCTGACCTCGCTGATCAGTATGATTACACAAAGTCAGTTGTTACAGATTCTAACGGCCAGCTCAAGGGTGCTTCTTGGCAGGCATGTTCAGCAGGTCTTATCTACAACAGAGAAGCAGCTATCGATGTTCTTGGTACAGACGATCCTGCTGAGGTACAGAAGGCTGTAGCTGACTGGGATAAGTACGTTGAGACAGCTAAGGCTGCTCAGGCTAAGGGCTACAAGATGTGTTCAGTTAACGACACATTCCGTACATACTCTAACAACGTTTCTGGTAAGTGGGTACAGGATGGTGTTATCACTGTAGACGCTAACATTAAGAAGTGGGTTGACGACTCTAAGGCTCTTGTTGATGCTAAGGCTGAGACAACAGATGACCTTTGGGGCGATGACTGGGCTAAGGGTAAGAGAGCAGACGGAAAGATCTTCTGCTACTTTGGACCCGCTTGGTTCTTCAACTTCTGCCTTGACGTTGATGATGAGACAACAATCGCTCATGCAGGCGGTTGGGGATTCTGTGAAGGTCCTCAGGGTTACTTCTGGGGCGGCACATGGATCTGTGCAGCAGCTGGTACAGACAACCCGTCACTTGTTAAGGACATCATCCTTACAATGACAACTGACAAGGCTGTTCTTAAGGAGATTGCTACAGCAGATTCTGACTGTGTAAACTCTAAGTCAGTTCTTGCAGAACTTTCAACAAGTGATGAAGGTAACATTGCACTCCTTGGTGGCCAGAACCCTTACGCACAGCTCGCAGCTGGTGCTGAGAAGATTGACCTCTCTAACCTTTCTGATTACGATCAGGGATGTAACGAGTCATTCCAGCAGGCTATGAAGAGCTACTTCATGGGACAGGCTACATATGATGATGCTCTTGCAGCATTCTACAAGTCAGTACAGGAGAAGTATCCTGAGCTTACATACTAAGATTAGATCGATAATCTAAGCTTACAATAGAGTAGTGGTATTGTGCCTGCCTTAGCGGGCAGGCACATGACTACTCTATATTTTTACCCTGTATTCGACAAAACGCTTTAAAAATACGCAAAAGTGTGAGATTTTTTGTTCATATTGTCAAAACTGTGGTATAATAGTACTACTGGGCGCAATGCCAATGAATGCCTTTAATATGGGCGTTGAAGTTGTTCATTAGCACTGACGGGCTAAAATATTAAGGATTGGGGGCTACACAATGGCTAAAGAGAAGAAAAAGACCAGTCAGGTTGTCAAGTACAACAAGTGGGGATACATATTCTTGATACCCTTCGTAGTTGTATATCTTGTCTTCCAGTTGATTCCGCTTATCACTACGATCTATAACAGTTTCTTTGAGAACTACATGAGCGGTCTCAAGCAGGTAGGACCGAATTGGATCGGACTTACTAATTACATTACAATTTTCAAGAACGGAGATGTTCCTAAGTATTTTGCCAATACTATGATCATGTGGATAGCAGGTTTCATACCGCAGATAGTGATTTCACTTTTACTTGCGGCATGGTTTGCTGATACCAGACTTAAGATCAAAGCATCCGGTTTCTTTAAGACAGTCATATATATGCCTAATCTGATAATGGCTTCGGCTTTTGCGATGTTATTCTTCACATTGTTTGCCAAGACCGGACCCATCAACAGCTTGCTCATTCAGATGGGTGTGTTGTCAGAGCCGTATGAGTTCATAACCTTTACCGGTTCTACAAGAACTCTCGTAGCTTTCATGAACTGCCTTATGTGGTTCGGTAATACTACGATCCTTCTCATGGCAGGTATGATGGGTATAGATAATGCCCTTTTTGAGGCGGCACAGGTAGACGGAGCTACTTCGACTCAGGTATTCTTCAGGGTTACATTACCTCTGTTAAGACCGATCCTGTTATTCGTGATGATCACATCACTTATCGGTGGTCTTCAGATGTTCGATGTACCTCAGATCTTGACTAACGGTGACAAGACCGCGTTAAGAGAGATCACGACTATGATCATGTACCTTAATAACCACTTGTACAGTAAGAACTTCGGTATGGCCGGTGCGTTGTCGGTATTCCTGTTTGTTATCACAGGTATCTTGAGTATCATCGTATATAAGTTCTCTACAAGCGAGAGCAATGAATAGGAGGGAATAAGATGAGTGTGCCAAACGAAGAATATAATGACGTAGAAGGCGGCTTGGGTTTATTCGCCAGAAGATTTATAGCATATATAGTCCTTATACTGCTCGCATTCCTTTGTCTGTTTTGGTTCTATTTACTGTTTGTTAACGCCAGCAGATCCAATTCGGAGTTAAGTAGAGGATTTACACTGATACCGAGTAAGTTCTTAGTTCAGAACTATAGCAACGTGATGCACGGAACATTATCTATACTTACCGGTATGCGTAACAGTTTCATAGTTGCAGGTCTCTGTGCCGTGATAAGCACATATTTCTCTGCGATGACTGCATATGCGATACATGTATATGATTTCAAGGCCAAGAAGGCGATCTTCACATTCATTCTCGGAGTGATGATGATCCCTACACAGGTTACCGCACTCGGATTTATCAAGTTGGTTGGTAATCTTAACCTTATGAATTCACTTATTCCGCTTATCGTACCTTCAATAGCGGCTCCTGCAACATTCTATTACATGAAGCAGTATATGGAGAGTACTCTTCCTCATGCGATAGTAGAAGCGGCCAGGATTGACGGTTCATCTGAGTGGAGAACATTTAATACCATCTCACTTCCGATCATGAAGCCGGCCATTGCGGTACAGATGATATTCACATTTGTAGCCAACTGGAACAATTACTTCACTCCGGCTCTTGTACTTAAGAAAGATGAGATGAAGACACTTCCCATTTTGATCGCACAGTTGCGTTCAGCAGACTTCCTTAAGTTTGATATGGGTCAGGTGTATATGGCCATAGCAGTATCCATTGCACCGGTAATAGTCGTATATATCATCCTGTCGAGAAGCATTGTCGGCGGTGTGGCAGTAGGTAGTGTCAAAGGTTGATACATAATTTTGTAAGCAAGCCACCCGAATTGATAGTTCAATTTGGGTGGCTATTTTTAACAGAATGTATGGGGTATACATTATGAATGATGAGAATATGGTAGTAAATGAGGTTACAACGGCGGGGGATAACGGCAAAAAGAAAAAGAAGCTTTCATTAAAGATCGGAAAGGGTAAGAATGCTTCTAAGCCGGGTAAGAATAAGAAGTGGAGCAAGCTTAAGGCTTTGTTTACGAAGATATCCAAGATCGTATCGGGTTTTACCTTTAAGCTTATAGTAGTATGTGCCGTTCCTATGCTTGTTGTTGCATTGGTCATTGTTACTCTTTCGGTACGTACTCTTAAGAGTTCGATCGAATCCGAGATAGAGAAATCGCTTCATATCGTTGCGGCATCCGTAGCGGAGACCTATAACAATCTTTACGAAGGTGATTATAATCAGGATAAGGGTGGAAAGGTCAAGAAAGGTGAGAACACCATATCCGGTGATAACGATCTTGTTGATGCCCTTAAAGAGCAGACAGGTTTTGAAATATCATTCATATACGGGGATATGCGTCTTCTTACAACTATGAAGAAGGATAACGGAGAAGGAAGACGAATCAACGGTAGTAAGGTCAATAAAGAGTTGGTCGATCCCATCAAGGCCGGCGAAGAGTTATTTATCAAGGGAATAACCATCAATGCGCTTAATGATAAAGACGGTAACGGAACAGAGTGCTATCTTTATTATATGCCCCTGTATAATTCGGACGGATCTATAATCGGCGCGATCGAGGTGGCTACGCCTTCAGATGCGGTATCCGATATTACGGGTGGTCAGACTGTTATAATACTTATAGTTGCGGCGATATTCATCCTGATAGCCATAGCCTTTGCTCTTTTGATCTCAAGCAGGATGGGCCGTGCCATGAAGAAGACCAAGGCATTCCTTGATACGGTCAAGGAAGGTAATCTTGTTGCAGAGCCCAGCAAGACAACACTTAAGCGTAAGGATGAACTGGGAGATATATACAGAACATCGATTGAACTTCAACAGTCATTGACCGGCATCGTGGGAAGTATTATAGAAGCCGCAGATGCACTGGGTGAATCTGCAGGCACATTATCTTCAATGGCAGAGAACTCGAGCGGTACTGTTACGGAAGTTGCCGATGCCACAAGCCAGATAGTTGAAAGAGCAAGTTCTCAGGCAGCTGATGCCAAGTATACAAGTGACGGCGTCAATGACATGAACGAGGATATCAAGCAGATTAAGTCCGATATGGCGGGACTTGTATCTTATGCCGAATCAATGGCAGAGGCTGAGCAGAAGAACAGGGATATCGTCGAAGAGCTTCATGCGCAGTCCGATAAGACCAGGCTTTCGCTTGATAAGGTTCAGGAGCAGATAGAGCGAATGAACCGTTCGGTACAGAGCATTGAAAAAGCGACGACTCTGATCACCGACATAGCAGATGAGACTGAGCTTCTTTCGCTGAACGCATCAATTGAGGCTGCAAGAGCGGGTGAAGCAGGAAGAGGATTTGCGGTTGTTGCCGAGCAGATAGGTAAGCTTGCGGATCAGTCTAATAACTCAACCGGAGAGATTACGCTTATCATCAAGGAAGTTATGGACGTTGCCAAAGATACTGCAGCCATCATGCAGGAAGTGTATGATGCCATGGATATACAGCAGAGAAAGCTCGATGAGACAAGAAAACAGTCTGAGCATGTATCTGACAGTGTAGATAAGTCGATTGAGAATATCTCTGAGATAAGCGGTAAGGTAGACAGACTCCGTGAGTCCAGTCATGATATCAAGCAGTCGGTTATCACGCTTGCGGAAGTATCGGAGCGTACGGCTACAACGGCTGAGAGCACAATCACGACGGTTGAGAGTATGCAGGATACAATGTCGGATCTTAAGAATGCGGCAGACCGCCTTACGGTCCTTTCCGATCGTCTTCACGATTCGCTCGGGGCATTCAGAATTTAACAATATACGCCGGTGTACACATATATGTGCGCACCGGCTTTGTTTATGGAGATAACAAATGGATCAGAAATCCAGGATAAAAGAGGTATTAAAAAGGCTTGATAATGAGTATGGGACGGAATTTGTGTGCTATTTGGAGCATGAGAATGCCTGGCAGCTTTTGATTGCGACGATATTGAGTGCACAGTGCACGGATGCCAGGGTCAATATCGTTACGAAAGACCTTTTTAAGAAATATAAGAGTGTGGATGATTTTGCGAAAGCGGATCTTAAGGAACTTGAGCAGGATATTCATTCCACCGGATTCTATCATAACAAGGCGAAGAATATCATTGCCTGTTGCAAGGAATTAAGGGATAAGTATGAGTGCGAGGTCCCCTCGGATATTGAGGCCCTTACAGCACTTCCGGGTGTCGGTCGTAAGACAGCCAATGTAATCCGCGGTAACATATACCACATCCCGAGTATTGTTGTTGATACTCATGTAAAGCGCATATCCAACAAGCTTGGAATAACAAAAGAATCCGATCCCGAAAAGATCGAATTCGACTTAATGAAAAAACTTCCCAAGGATCACTGGATTCTCTGGAACATCCATATCATCACCCTGGGCCGCACCATATGCAAGGCTCCGAACCCTGACTGTAAGAATTGTTTCTTAAGTGATATATGTCCAAGCAGAGTAGATTAGTATGCTGAAATATCCGGATACAACTCGTTGAGTTTGTTAAGAATCGGGCGCATCATGATGGAGTTGAGGCGTTCCGCACTGCGCTTAAGCCATGCGATCTTATCGTTTTCTCCCTTGCTGCTGTACAATTCAGCCGCCAAGAAGAAGCTGCTGCTTATGTCGCTGCGTATCTTAATCGCATATTCAAGCACTGTCAGTGCTTCATCGTCGTGTCCGAGTTCGTGAAGGCGTTCTGCCCATTTCTGAAGATTTCTGACCAAAAGAGTATAGTTCGTATCGGCCTTAGATAAGGTCGTTATATTCGGAGCACCGTATTCAAGCTTAAGATCCGTATTGGTAATTCCGGTGAAGTTGGCTATAGGCTCTTCTTTAAGATCCAAGAGTTCGCCGGTACATTCTTTGATAACATCATCGTCTTTCTCAAGATCAAAAGGCAGCTCATCATAGGGAACGGCAAGAAAGTCAACATTGTCCAAAGGCTTGCGTCTGACACTGTTGGCACGTATCTCTTTTGCCCAGAATTCATCCCTGCTTTTCCTTATCCTTCTGTTGGAACGACGGATGTTAAGCATGAAGATTAAAGACAGTATTACAAAGGTAAAAAATATAGGGAATTTGGTGATTCCGCTTGCTAATGAAGACATATTCATATATAATCCTCTTTGTAAGATATCAACAAAAAGTGGAGGCAAATTATGTTCAATATGAACAATAAAAACCGCAAGATTATGTCAACCATTATAATACTCCTCCTGGTAGTTACAATGGTTGGAGGTGTATTGGCAGCAGCTTTATTATAATTGTCTCACTACTATAATTTATCACAATATGAGAAGATTATCATTATTTTTCACAATAATCGATATGGCCATATGTTTGGCGTGTCTTCCCGTTACGGGCGTTCATGCCGCTGCTCCCGGTTCTTTTAAGGAACCTGTCATAGCTAACGGCATTTTCATAGGAGACGTCAATGTATCGGGCATGACTATGTCCGAGGCGGACAAGCTTATCAAGGATAAGACCGATAAGGCGAAGAATGCCGTGATAACGGTATATTGTGTGGATAATGAGAGCGCGGAGCTTAACATCTCTGATATCGGACTTACATGGAAGAATCCCGATGTAGCCAAGAAGGCGGCGGATTATGCCAACAGCGGCAACATCATCAAGAGATTTAAAGACAGAAAAGATATAGAGAAAGCGGGAGTAAAGCTCCCTATAGAGTATTCGGTCTCAAGAGAGGCGATAGAGAACTTTATTAACGAACAGTGCGTAATATATGATCACGAAGCCGTGGATGCGACTCTGGAAAGAAGCGGAGACGGATTCAACATTATTCCGGGAGTAACGGGAGCCGTTGTCGATGTAGACGCATCTGTTGCATATCTTACGGACTTTATTACCAAGGAATGGAACGGAAGAGCTTGCGAACTTGAACTTCCGATAATTACCGATGAGCCCAAGGGTTCTGAAGAGGACCTTTCACAGGTTACGGATCTGTTGGGTACATATTCAACATTCTTTAAAAGTTCAAGTGAAGAGCGAGCCATCAATATAATCAACGGATGTAATCTAATAGACGGTACGACGGTATATCCGGACGAGGAATTCTCGGTATATGATAATATAAAGCCTTTTACCGAGGAGAACGGATACAGGATGGCCGGATCTTATCTTAACGGCGTTGTCGTAGACAGTTTGGGCGGAGGAATCTGCCAGGTATCCACGACATTATATAACGCGGTATTAAGAGCGGAACTTGAGATTACCGAAAGACACAATCACGGAATGACGGTATCGTATGTGCCCGTATCGTGGGATGCGGCCATAGCCGAGTCTTCCGGAATGGACATGAGATTTGTCAATAATCTTGAATATCCGGTATATATCGAAGGTGTCATAGACGGAAGAGAGATAAAGTTTAACATATACGGCAAGGAGACAAGACCCGAAGGAAGAACTTTGGAATTCGAGACCAATATCTTGGAGACCATTGAGCCTGAAGGAGAGAGGGTTGTTGGATCCAATGATTATCCCGTCGGTTACTATTCTACACAGGGTGTTCACACGGGATACAAGGCCGAACTGATCAAGATAGTTAAAGAGAACGGAAGCGAAGTAAGCCGTGAGGTTGTCAACAGGAGTACGTATAAGGCGGCTCCGAGAACGGCGCTTATAGGTACGGCTTCCGACAATCCCGAGGCGGTAGCGCAGATCAAGGAGGCCATCAATACGGGAAGCATAGATTATGCTGTCGCTGTAGCACTCGGATTATCATTACAGGGAGCGGTACCGGCAGCAGAGTAGGCGATTATAAGGAAGATCCAAGTAAGATGAAGCCGGGAAAAGTTTCAGAGAATATAATTAAAAGATCGATATTAAAAAGCATTGACGATAAGAGCGCGGCAGGTTACCCTGACTGCGCTCTTTTTACAGGATATGTGGCGGATGAGGCAATGGGAAGCGCAGGAGCGCATGCCTTAGTCCGAGCGATTAACAGGGCGGCAGAAAAGGGTTGCAGACCGATAAATGCCTCACTTTCGGTCACCATGCCGTCCAATATGCGAGAAAAAAGAATGCGAGAGATCGTGGAAGCGGCAGCGGCTGTAGCTAAGGAACATGACATATGTATCATAAACGGTCATACGGAGACAGTTGACGGTCTTAAGTATCCCATAGTATCGGCCACCGTAGTCGCGGCAGGCAATAAGGCGTCCGCCGAAAAAGCCTTGCCCGGTCAGGCGATAGTTATGACAAAGTGGCTTGGTATATACGGTTCGGCCCTGATTGCGACGGAACATAAGGAAGGACCGCTTACCAGATATCCCGCGTTTTTAACAAAAGAGGCAGCAGAACTGTGGCAGTTTATATCTGTGGAAAAAGAAGCGCAGATTGCACATTCTTCAGGCAGCCATTATATGTATGCCTGCGGTGACGGAGGAGTGTTCGCAGGACTGTGGAAACTGGCGGATCGAAGCGGAATCGGACTTGAGGTAAGATTTAAAGACATACCCGTGCGTCAGGAGACGATAGAATTGTGCGAGTATTATGATATCAACCCGTATAAGCTAAGAAGCGACGGAAGTCTTCTTATAGCGACGGATAATCCGGATGAACTTGTGGATGCGCTTCATGAAGCCGATATACATGCCTGTGTCATAGGGCATTTCACGGAAGGAATCGACAGGGTATTGATTTCGGGCGAGGAAGAACCCGAGCGACGCTTCATAGAAGAGCCCACACAGGATGAATTAACTAAGATTATATGGTATAATTAACCGTCCGGTGAACGGTTAATCCCGCCGGGAAAAGCGGAGTAAGAAACAGACTTAAGAAATAGAATAATATGGTATAATATACTTTATTACTTTCGGAGGTAACTATGAGAGAAGAGATTTTAAGAATACTTGAGAGAAACAGCAGAATAGGAATAGATGAACTTGCGATAAGGATAGGCGCCGATGAGGTCGCGGTAGCGAATGAGATAAAGGCCATGGAAGAGGAAGGCATAATTTGCGGCTATCATACAATGATTGACTGGGAGAAGACTACGATTGAGACGGTTTCGGCTCTTATTGAAGTAAGCGTTACTCCTCAGAGAGGACAGGGTTTTGACAGCATTGCTGAGCGTATCTATAACTACCCTGAGGTACAGGCCGTATACCTTATGTCCAGCGGTTATGACCTTCTTGTTAACATGGAGGGCAAGACGCTTAAGGAAGTGGCAAGCTTTGTATCCGATAAGCTTTCCACACTTGATTCCGTTGTCGGAACGGCTACACACTTTGTACTCAGGAAGTATAAAGACCACGGAACTATATTGGCAAAGAAGAAGACAGATGAGAGGGAGAAATTTGTATTATGAGAGACCCGTTATCAGCTACCACGGTAGCACTTAAACCGTCCGGAATAAGGAAGTTTTTTGACGTGGTCAATGAGATGCCGGATGCCATATCTTTGGGTGTTGGCGAACCGGACTTTGACACTCCCTGGCATATCAGGGAAGAGGGTATATTCTCTTTGGAAAAGGGACGCACCTTCTACACCTCCAATTCCGGTCTTATGGAATTAAGAAAAGAGATAGATGCTTATCTTAGCAGAAGATTTAACGTAAGCTATGATCCTAAGAGTGAGATGCTTATCACTGTTGGAGGATCTGAGGCAATAGATATGGCTTTCAGAGCCATGATTAATCCCGGAGAGGGTGAGGAAATTATCATCCCTCAGCCAAGCTACGTATCATATGAGCCCTGTGCAATCCTTGCAGGAGCCAAGCCTGTAATCATAGATCTTAAGGCAGAGAATGATTTCAGACTTACGGCGGATGAACTTAAAGCAGCCATCACGGATAAGACCAAGATACTGGTTCTTCCTTTCCCCAACAATCCTACGGGTGCGGTTATGGAAAAGGAGGATCTGGAAGCTATCGTTCCGATTCTTGTAGAGAATGACATATATGTGCTTTCGGATGAGATATATGCGGAGCTTACATATACCGACAGAGGTCATGTGACAATAGCATCGATGCCCGGAATGAGAGAGCGTACGATATTGATAAACGGTTTTTCCAAGGCCTATGCCATGACCGGATGGAGACTCGGATATGCCTGCGGACCGTCTAATATTATCGCTCAGATGACCAAGATACATCAGTATGCTATCATGTGTGCTCCGACCACGAGCCAGTATGCAGCGATAGAGGCATTAAGAAACGGGGATGACGATGTCGCAGAGATGAGAGATGCCTACAATCAGAGAAGGCGTTACCTCATCAACACGTTTAAGAAGATGGGACTTCCCTGCTTCGAACCCTTCGGTGCATTCTATATATTCCCGTGCATCAAGGAATTCGGATTAAGCAGTGATGAATTTGCAACAAGGCTTCTGATGGAAGAGAAAGTAGCCGTAGTTCCGGGAACCGCATTCGGAGACAGCGGAGAAGGCTTCTTAAGAATCTCTTATGCATATTCGATGGAAGCGCTTAAGGAAGCTTTGGGCAGGATTGAACCGTTTGTGAACAGACTGCGAGAGAATAAACAGTGAGTGATTTAACCAACAATACCGAATTTAAGAACATACAGGAAAAAGTTAAACAGAGACCTCTTAACCGTAAAAAGCTGTTAAGAAGAACCATTATCACCGCATCCATGGCGGTGATATTTGGCGTATTGGCATGTATCACTTTTTTGGTTTTGGAGCCTGTTTTTTCCAATATCCTGCATCCTGAGGAAGAGCCTGAGCTTGTTGAAATTCCCATGGATACGGATGAGATTCTTCCCGAGGATATGATTTTTGAGGATGAAGAGGAAGAACAGGAGCCGCAGATCCAGATCATTGAAAGGTCCAAGGATGTGGATCCGATAACTCAGTACAGAGATCAGTACAACAATCTGTATAAGGTTGCGGATTCCGTACAGAAATCGCTTGTTAAGATTACGAGCGTAAGTCAGGATGTGGACTGGTTTGATAATGCTTATGAGAATAAGAACAGTAGCTCCGGCCTGTATATTACGGATAACGGTAAGGAGTTATTATTCCTTTGCAGAACCGAAAGCATTAAGGATGCCGAGCAGATCAATGTGACTTTAAGTGACGGAACTGTTGCCGAAGGAACGATTAAAGCATCGGATTTCAACATCGGTATGTCGATAGTTGCTGTTCCCATGGAGGGCTTAAGCGACTCAACAAAAGATAACATGGTTCCCGCTGCTTTAGCCAATTCAAGGGTTGCAACAATACTTGCCACACCTGTGATAGCTATCGGAAGACCTTACGGTGCGGACAATTCTGTCGGATACGGAATGCTTACGAGCAAAGGCTCATACATATACATGACGGATCAGAACTATGAGATGCTTACGACCGACATCTACGGAAGCAGCGACGCGACCGGAATAATCGTCAATCTTAAGGGCGAGGTCTTGGGCATAATAGATCAGAGTCACAATTCTTCCGACATGAAGAATATCATAAGCGCAATAGGCATATCCGACATCAAGAGATCGATAGAGAGGATGTCCAACGGACGCACAAGAGCTTTCCTTGGTATCAACGGAGCCGATGTTACCGCCGAGGCCAATGAGCAGAGCGGCGTTCCGATAGGCGCATACGTAACGGGCATAATCATGGATTCGCCCGCAATGAACGCCGGTATACAGAGCGGAGACGTAATCGTCAGAATAGATGACAAAGAGATAAGATCGTTCTCCAACTATACGGAATATATGGAGAGCAGTACACCTGACACGACTGTCAACGTTGTCATAATGAGGCAGTCAGGAGAAGAATACAGAGAACTCACATTGGAAGTTACATTAAAGGAGATGTCATGAGATACCTTAAAGACCTTACGGAAGGCAGCAGGATAAGCGATATATATTTAATCAAGCAGCGTTCATCGGCTGTTACCAAGAACGGCAAGAATTACCTTAACGTTATCCTTCAGGACAAGACAGGTACGATGGATGCAAAAGTCTGGGAGCCCAACAGCGCCGGCATTGAGGACTTTGATGAGAAGGACTATGTGGAGATAGTCGGCGATGTCAGCACATTTAACGGTGCTCTTCAGGTAAGCGTTAAGCGCGCAAGACTGGCTCACGAAGGCGAGTATGAGCCCGCGGATTACCTTCCCGTCAGTGGAAAAAACGTGGACTCTATGTACAAGGAGCTTCTGGATATCATAGACCGCACGGAGAACACCTATCTTAAGAAACTGCTTCAGGCTTTCTTTGTTGAGGATGAGAAGTTCATCGCAAAGTTCAAGTTCTCATCGGCTGCCAAGATGGTGCATCATGCGTTCGTCGGCGGACTGCTTGAGCACACTTTAAGCGTAACAAAGAACTGTATCTTTTTCGCAGCTCAGTATCCCGCACTTGACAGGGATCTGCTGGTGACTTCGGCAATCTGCCATGACATAGGTAAGACTAAGGAACTCTCACCCTACCCGGATAATGATTATACGGATGAAGGCGGATTGCTTGGCCATATCGTCATGGGTACCGAGATGATAGGTGAGAAGGTTAAGTCCATAGAAGGCTTCCCGCCTGTTTTGGAGAATGAGCTTAAGCACTGCATTCTTGCTCATCACGGTGAGTATGAATTCGGTTCGCCCAAAAAGCCTGCGCTTATCGAGGCAGTGGCACTTAATTTTGCCGACGATCTGGATGCGAAGATGGAGACGTTCACCGAGCTTTTAGGCAAGAGTCAGAATCCCAAGGAGTGGCAGGGCTTTAACAGGCTTTTGGACAGCAACATAAGAGGTACAAGATTAGAGTGATCGAATACAAAAAAGGTGACCAACTCGATATAGATATTTCCGATATGGGGATAAATGGCGAGGGTATAGGCAAGATAGACGGCTATACCCTCTTTGTTAAAGATGCCGTAATCGGGGACAAAGCCGAGGTGAGCATTATGAAAGCGAAGAAGAACTATGCTTACGCTCATCTTGATGAGGTGCTTATACCCTCGAATGACCGCGTAACACCGGTATGTCCCAAGGCAAAATCCTGCGGAGGCTGCCAGCTTCAGGCTCTTAATTATAAGGCCCAGCTTAAGTATAAGCAGGACAAGGTAAGAAACGACCTTATCCGAATCGGAGGTTTTGATGCGGATTTTGTTGACGGAATCTTACGGGATATTGTCGGTATGGATGATAACCTAAGATACCGCGGCAAGGCACAGTTCCCGGTCGGAAGAGATAAGGACGGTAATGTTGTGACGGGCTTTTATGCAGGTCACAGTCACAATATTATCCCGATAGATGACTGCGTAATCGGTGCGAAAGAGTATGCCGATATAACGAAGATCATAAAAGAGCATATGAGACGTTTTGACATCGCGCCCTATGACGAGGAATCAGGCACGGGTCTTGTGCGTCATATCCTTATACGAAAGGGCTTTAAGACCGGGGAGATTATGGTATGCCTCGTGCTTAACAGAAAGCGCATACCTGATACCGGAAAAGGAAAAGCTCTGTATCTTACGGGACAGGAAGAGCTAATTAAAGCCCTGGCCGATGTATCAGGAATGACATCCGTGTCAGTTAATCTCAATACGGAGAGAAGCAATGTAATCATGGGTAATGAGACCCATACCATCTGGGGCAGTGATTCGATAAAAGATACGATAGAGGTATGCGGATATGATATGCCGCATCGTGCTATTACTTACAGTATCTCTCCGAGGTCGTTTTACCAGGTCAACCCGAAGCAGACGGACAGGCTGTATTCACTTGCGCTTAAGTATGCGAACCTTAAGGGTACGGAGACAGTCTGGGATCTTTATTGCGGAATAGGTACGATATCACTATTTCTGGCCGGAATGGCAGGACATGTGTACGGCGTTGAGATCATCCCCGAGGCCATAGAAGATGCCAGGGCCAATGCAAAATATAACGGAATAGACAATGCGACATTCTATACGGGAAAAGCGGAGGAGATAGGTCTTTCTGATGCGAAGATCACACTTCCGAAGCCCGATGTAATAGTAATAGATCCGCCGCGTAAGGGCTGCGATGAGGCTTTGATAAATACTATCTTATCGACGGCTCCCAGGCGTGTTGTATATGTAAGCTGTGATCCTGCGACTCTTTCAAGGGATCTTAAGCTGCTTACGAACGGAGGCTATGAGATCAAAGAAGCCACTCCTGTGGACATGTTTCCGCAATGTGTACATTGTGAATGTGCAGTGTCATTGGTCAGAAAATAAGGACATCAGACATATATGAAAAGATTAATAGGAACAAAAGATTTTTATCTTAAGGTTCTGGCGATAGCTTTCCCCATAATGATTCAGAACGGAATAAGCAACTTCGTCAGCCTTTTGGACAATATAATGATAGGCAGAATAGGAACAGAGCAGATGAGCGGTGTATCCATCGTTAACCAGCTGCTGTTTGTATTCCTTTTATGCATGTTCGGAGTTGTATCCGGTGCGGGGATTTTAGGAGCGCAATACTACGGACAGAAGAACATGCCCGGAGTAAGGGATGTGTTAAGAAGCAAACTTATCTTAACGCTTATCACGCTTATCATCTCGTTACTCATCTTTATTACTTTGGATGAGACGTTAATATCGCTTTACCTTCATGAAGGTTCGGATGCGGGTGATCTTGCGGCCACTCTTGACTACGGCAGGATATATCTTAGATACATGCTTTTCGGCCTGCCTGCGATGTCGGTGGAGATGAGTTATTCATCTACCCTTCGTGAATCGGGAGAGACGAAAGTTCCGATGCAGGCTTCCGTCATAGCAGTATTTATCAACCTGATATTCAATTACATCCTGATATTCGGTAAGCTCGGGCTTCCGGCTTTGGGTGTTGTCGGTGCGGCAATAGCCACAATCATCTCAAGATACATACAGATGGGTTATGTGGTTATATGGGCACACAGACATACTGTTGATGCTCCGTACGTTGAGGGTATGTTTACGGATTTCCGTGTGTCATGGAATCTTTTCGGCAAGGTTCTGCTGCTTTCGCTTCCGCTTATGCTTAACGAAACGCTCTGGGCAGCGGGAACGGCAGCCGTCAATACCTGTTATTCATATCACGGACTTTCCGTGGTTGCGGCAACCAACATTCAGTCCACTATATACAACATCTTTAACATCATGTATATAGCGATGGGCGATTCGATAGCTATAATAGTCGGGCAGCAGCTTGGCGCCGGTAAGATAGATGAGGCAAAAGACACCTCTGCCAGGATTATCATGATGGCAATTTCTTTCGCGGCCCTGGGCGGACTGTTGATGTTCTCGATATCGAGAGTCTTCCCGATGGTATACAACACCACGGACGAAGTAAGGGACATAGCATGTACGCTTATCAGAATCACGGCCTGCTTTATGCCCATTCATGCATTTTTGCATGCCGTATATTTCTCCATCCGAAGCGGAGGCAAGACAATCATTACCGTTTTGTTTGACAGCGTATATCTGTGGATCATAGCTTTCCCCTTTGCTTACGTGCTTGCGCATTATACCGGCATAGGCATAGGCCTTATGTTTATATTATGCCAGTCGGTTGACCTGGTTAAGGTCATGGTCGGATTCTTCATCTACAGATCCGGAATATGGGCAAGGAATATAACGGACGATCTTGTGGTTGAATAGAGGCCGTAAGCCCCTAATATTTGGTGAACTATTACATTTTTTCTGATAAAATACCTTTATGAATCAAAAAGTACTTAAAGTATTGGAATTCAATAAAATAACCGACATGCTCATAGCCCATGCGGGATCAGAACCCGGAAGGGATATGGCCGCAAAGCTTCAGCCAAGCAGTGATATAGACAGGATTAAGAAGGATCAGCATGAGACGGCTGATGCTTTATCAAGGCTTCTTAAGGGTGACAGAGTGAGCTTTTCGGGTAACAGACCTCTTGGTGCGTCGCTTAAGGCTTTGGAGATAGGCGCGACTTTGTCCGCATCGGAGCTTCTTAAGATCGCGGACTTTTTGGACAATGTTTCCAAGGTCAGGGCGTATGGTGCAAGAAAAGAAGAGGACGAGAAGGCGGACACGCTTACAGGATATTTCGAAGATCTGGTATGCTTTGATACTACGGCTGCCAATATTCACAGATGTATTATTTCCGAAGATGAGATAGCGGATGATGCTTCTCCCGCACTTAAGTCAATAAGGCGTGAGATATCGCTTTCGGGAGAGAGGATACACAAGCAGCTTAATTCGATAATAGGCGGCAGCTTAAGAACTTATCTTCAGGATGCCGTGATCACGCAGAGAGACGGAAGATACTGTATACCCGTTAAGTCGGAATACAGAAGTCAGATTCCCGGAATGATACACGATCAGTCGGCTACGGGTTCTACGGTATTTATAGAGCCTCAGGCCGTTGTGGAGCTTAACAATAAGATTAAGCAGCTTATGCTTGATGAGCAGAAAGAGATAGAGCTTATCTTAAGTGAGTTAAGTGCTTCGGTCGGAGTCGACAGGGATGCGATAGCGACGGATCAGAAGCTGATGACGGGACTTGATTTTATATTTGCCAAGGGAAGACTTGCTCTGGAGCAGAACGCTACGGAACCCGTGTTTAATGACACACATGTCATTAATATACGTAAGGGCAGACATCCGCTTTTGGATAAGGATAAGGTTGTTCCGATAGATATAAGACTCGGAGATGATTTCGATCTGCTTGTTATAACGGGACCCAATACCGGAGGTAAGACAGTATCGCTTAAGACGGTCGGCCTGCTTACTTTAATGGGACAGGCGGGGCTTCATATTCCCGCGGGAGACAGATCGGTTCTTTCGGTATTTAAGAAGGTATATGCGGATATAGGAGACGAACAGAGCATAGAGCAGAGTCTGTCAACTTTTTCATCGCATATGAAGAATATAGTGGCCATACTTAAGAATGCTGACAGTGACAGTTTATGTCTTTTTGATGAGCTTGGAGCCGGTACGGACCCGATAGAGGGAGCGGCGTTGGCTACGGCCATTCTGGATCACCTTCATAAAAAGGAGATAAGAACGATCGCCACGACTCACTACAGTGAGCTTAAGGTATATGCACTTACGACAGAGGGAGTTGAGAACGGAAGCCAGGAATTCGATGTGGCTACGCTATCGCCCACATATCGTCTGTTAATCGGAGTGCCCGGCAAGAGTAATGCATTTGCCATATCCAAGCGTCTGGGGCTTAGGGATGATATAATAGAGGAAGCCAAGGCTTATATCACAGAGGATAAGGAAAGCTTTGAGGATCTTATATCGGATCTTGAGGACAGCAGAAGGTCCATTGAGAAAGAACGCGAAGAGATAGCCGATTACAAAGCCAGAATCAAGTCTCATCAGGATGCGCTTGAGCGTAAGAGAGACAAGATCGATGAAGGCAGAGAAGAGATATTAAGAAAGGCACGTCTTGAAGCGGCCGAGATTTTAAAAGAAGCCAAGGAAGTTGCCGACGAGACGATAAGGACATTTAACAGAGTAGGTCCCGAGACCACGATAAGAGAACTCGAAAAGGCCAGGGACAACGTCCGGAACAAGCAGAAGGACAACGCTTCGCATCTTTCGATTACCAAGGATGAGAGAAATGAGAAGCCGATAAAGCCTCAGGACTTAAAGCTTGGAATGGATGTCAAGATAAGATCGTTAGGCCTTAAGGGTACGGTCAATTCGCTTCCGGATGATAAGGGAGACCTCTTCATTCAGTGCGGAATCATGCGTACCAAGAGTAACATAAGCGACCTTACGATCATCAAGGATGAGCCGTTAACAGGCAAGAAGACAAAAGGCGGAAAGCCCGATAAGAATTCGTCCAACCTGGGCAAGATCAAAGCGGGTAAGTCTATAAGCGTTACCTCGGAGATCAATCTTTTGGGTAAGACAGTGGATGAAGCTTTATATGAGCTTGATAAGTATCTTGATGATGCCTACCTTGCACATATGCCGAGTGTCCGCATAGTACACGGCAAGGGTACGGGAGCTTTAAGGAGCGCCGTACAGAACAAGCTTAAGAAGACCAAATACATAGAGAGTTTCAGACAGGGAGAGTTCGGCGAAGGTGACGCAGGTGTCACAATCGCAAAGTTTAAAGAATAAACGCCGGGTGGGCGATTCTTCCCGCCGGTACAGGAGGAGTATATATGGCAGTAAAACAGAAAATCATGATAGTTGACGACGACAACAACATAGCGGAGTTGATCAGTCTGTATCTGACGAAGGAGTGTTTCGACACAAAGATATTCGGAGACGGTGAGTCTGCTTTGGCCGGCTTTGATTCGTTTGCTCCCAATCTTGTGCTTTTGGATCTTATGCTTCCGGGCATAGACGGATATCAGGTCTGCAGAGAGATAAGAGCCAAGAGTGCCACACCGATAATCATGCTTTCAGCCAAGGGTGAAGTCTTTGATAAGGTGCTCGGTCTTGAACTCGGTGCCGATGATTACATGGAGAAGCCCTTCGATACCAAGGAGCTTGTTGCAAGAGTTAAAGCGGTGTTAAGAAGATACAAGACATCTCCTGAGGTTGTTGAGGAATCGCAGGTTAAGTGTGTAGAGTATCCCGATCTTATCATCAATCAGACGAATTATTCGGTCGTCTATATGGGCAAGAACGTGGATATGCCTCCGAAAGAGCTGGAACTGTTATTTTTCCTTGCAGCGTCTCCCAATCACGTATTCACAAGAGAGCAGCTGCTTGATCAGATATGGGGCTATGAGTACATAGGTGACACCAGAACCGTCGACGTGCACATCAAGAGACTGCGTGAGAAGCTCGGAGATCACGAGCATTGGCGCATAGCCACAATCTGGGGAATAGGTTACAAATTCGAGACTATTGGATAAAGGATAACCATGCGTAAAACTTTGTATCTTAAGTTCATACTGGCTTATCTGATATTCGGTGTATTCAGTTTCATCATGGTTGCGACCTTCGCCTCCAACATGACGGCTGAGCAGCTTAAGCGTGAAAAAGCGGAGACTCTGTATAAAGAGGCGACGCTGATTGCCGATACGTACGCGGCCGACCTGTATACCAACAACATCGGTCTGGATACCGTGAAGCATCAGCTGGATGCACTCGATGTCTTTTTGGATTCCGATATATGGATCATCAATCCGTCCGGTCGAATGATCATCGATTCTTCGGCTCCTCTTAATGTGGATGAGGAGATTGTTATCGACGGATTCGATCCCACTATTATGTCGGGCTCGTATTACACCACCGGAGATTTCTTCGGCGCATATCCGGAAGAGATGCTTTCAGTGCTTGCTCCGATCACAACGGAATACAAGGTCAGAGGTTACGTGGTTATACACACATCAATGGCCTCAATCATGAGGAGTAAGGAAAGCCTTTTGTCCATCTCGTACATCCTGATGGTACTTATATTCCTGCTTTCAATGATAATTCTCATCTTCTTTACGGAGTTTGTGTATGTGCCGATAAGAAGGATTACGGATGCGACGGAGCAATATGCCTCCGGTAACATGCACTATGAATTCACCGTGGATTCCGATGATGAGATAGGTTATCTGGCAGCAGCCCTTCAGTATATGGCAAGCGAGATATCAAAGGCTGAGGATAATCAGAAGAAGTTTGTGGCTAACGTTTCGCATGACTTCCGTTCGCCTCTTACTTCGATAAAGGGCTATCTCGAAGCCATGATTGACGGTACGATACCGCCTGAGATGCATGAGAAATATCTGGGTATCGTGCTTAACGAGACGGAGCGTCTTACCAAGCTTACCAACTCGCTTCTTACGCTTAATAACTTAAATGTCAGAGGAGTCGTGCTTGAGAAGTCTGTGTTCGATATCAATCAGGTCATAAGGGATACCGCAGCATCGGCCGAGGTTCAGCTTATGAACAAGAACATAAGCTTAGAGCTTGTGTTAACGGGTGAGGAATTCATGGTTGAAGCCGATATGGGCAAGATTCAGCAGGTTTTGTATAACCTTTTGGACAATGCGATCAAGTTCTCGCACCATGACGGACACATCAAAATCGAGACCACGGAGAAGCATCAGAAGGTATTTATCTCGGTTAAGGATAACGGTATCGGCATTCCCAAGGACAGCCTTAAGCTTATCTGGGACCGCTTCTATAAGACCGACTTATCGCGAGGCAAGGATAAAAAAGGAACGGGCCTTGGTCTTTCCATAACCAAAGAGATCATAACGGCGCATGGCGAACACATTAATGTTATCTCGACGGAAGGCGTCGGTACGGAGTTTATCTTCTCTCTTCCGATAGCCGATGAAGAGGACGATTTTTAATAAAATATATAGGAATTTAAGAATTTACCCACTTGTCCCGTTGCGTATATTGTAGTAAGATATGACAAGCAAGAACTATGGTGGTATTTGTGTTGGAGGTTATCATATGGATTTAAGAGATACGTTGCTTAAACTCAGAGAAGATACAGGGATGAACAGACGCCAGTTTGCGGATTATTACGGAATACCTTACAGGACTTTACAGGACTGGGAGCTTGGCAATCGTAAGATGCCCGTATATCTCCTTCGCCTCATGATATATAAAGCAGAGATGGAGAAACTTGTAGATAACGGTAAGAGCAACAAATAGCGGTATTACTATGAGGAGACTATCAATGAGGATATGCACCGTTGTATGCATATCCTTATCTTTATTATGTATGGCTTGTAATTCCCAAGCCGGCCATAAGCATGTTAAGGTGAGTGAAGAAGAGCTTGATCTTGGCCTTTCCAAGCCCTTTGATATCATGTTTGTCGCCGATACGCACATATCTTTGTGTGATGAGAGGGATGAGGCCGTTAAGGATAAGGCCGATTTAAGATACGGAGCGTTTATATCGCCTGACGGTCTTCATGCCGATGAGATTTATGCGGAAGAGATGAACCTGGTAAAAGAGAAGGCTCCAGATCTTCTGATACTCGGAGGTGACATAGTTGACTCGGCGATGTATGCATCCATAGATTTTGCAACGGAAAAGACCAGGGATACCGGAGTTGACTATATATACGGAATGGGCAATCACGACTTTGAGTACGGTGATGAATACTATTCCGACAAGGCGTATTCGGATTACCTTCCGAGACTTGAGACGGTAAGCGCAACAAAAGACGGATACCAGTTAAAAGAGTATGACGAGCTGGTCGTTTTGGTTGTTGATGATGATAACAATCAGGTAACCGAAGGAGCGCTTAATGCTCTTAAGGATTTAAGCAGGCAGGATAAGCCCGTAATACTTTGCACTCATGTACCTATAGAACCGGATCCGGAATATTCGAATGACCTTATTGAGAGTTCAATTCGTATGTGGGGAGCATATGATGACGGAAGAAGCAGAGTGCTGCTCGGAGATCATGCATGCATACCGAATGATGTTACAAGAGAGTTTATAGAACTTGTGAAATCGCCCGATGGTCCGGTGAAACTGGTAATGTCGGGTCACATACATTTTTATAATAAGAGCAACTTAACCGACAATCTGGTTCAGATTACAACAGGGGCCGGTTTTGAAGGAGATATAATTAGTCTTCACATAAAGTGATCATAAAGAAAGCAGAAGGCATAGGGAGAGAATATGAAGATAGGATTTGACAACGAAAAGTACTTAAAGATGCAGTCTGAGCACATCAGAGAAAGGATAGCGAAGTTCCATAACAAGCTTTACCTGGAATTCGGAGGAAAGCTTTTCGATGACTTCCATGCATCCAGAGTACTGCCCGGATTCGAACCTGACAGTAAGCTTAAGATGTTGCTTCAGCTTAAGGATCAGGCTGAGATAGTCATAGTTGTCAATGCCGAGGATATAGAAGAAGGCAAGGTAAGAGGTGACTACGGCATCACTTACGATATGGATGTATTAAGACTTATGGATGCTTTCCAGGGTATAGGACTCTATGTCGGAAGTATCTGCGTTACGAAGTATGCGGCTCAGACCGCGGCAGACCAGTTCATAGACAAGCTTTCGGAACTCGGTATCCGCTCATACAAGCATTACAGAATTCCCGGTTATCCTTCTGATGTTGCAAGAATCGTGAGTGAAGAAGGATACGGTAAGAATGAATATATAGAGACATCAAGACCTCTTGTTGTCATTACCGCACCCGGACCCGGTTCCGGCAAGATGGCTACCTGCTTATCACAGCTTTATCATGAGCATAAGAGAGGTATCAATGCGGGCTATGCAAAGTTTGAGACCTTCCCGATATGGAATCTTCCGCTTAAGCATCCCGTCAACATGGCATATGAGGCAGCTACGGCAGATCTTAACGATGTCAACATGATCGATCCTTTCCATCTTGAAGCATACGGAGAGACAACGGTCAACTATAACAGAGATGTTGAGATCTTCCCTGTGCTTAATGCGATGTTCACACAGATTTTAGGTGAGAGTCCCTATAAGTCGCCTACCGATATGGGTGTTAACATGGCAGGTAACTGTATTATAGATGACGATGTCTGCAGGGAAGCATCCGAGCAGGAGATTATCCGCAGATATTATCAGTGCCTCTGCGACCTTAAGAGGGGTAAGGACTGCAAGGCAGACCTTTATAAGCTTGAGCTTATCATGAAGCAGGCATATCTTACACCCGAAGACAGACAGGTTGTGGGAGCAGCCCTTAAAAGAGAAGAGGCTACGGGACATCCCGCCGCATCCATAGAGCTTCCTGACGGAACACTCGTTACAGGCAAGACAACCGATCTTTTGGGAGCATCCGCAGCTGTATTGCTTAATTCGCTTAAAGAGCTGGCAGGCATAGATCATGAACTTCATCTTGTATCGCCTGAAGCAATAGAGCCCATACAGAGACTTAAGACAGGATATCTCGGAAGCCGCAATCCCAGGCTTCATACAGACGAGATTCTCATAGCTCTTTCGATTTCTGCAGCAACGAATAAGGATGCTGAGCTGGCATTGAAGCAGATTCCGAAGTTAAGAGGACTTGAAGCACATTCTTCGGTATTATTGTCAAGCGTTGACGAACAGACATTTAAGAGGCTCGGATTAAGACTCACTTCAGAGCCCAAGTATGAGGAGAATAATAAGAAGTATCACAAACACTAGTGTAATTGGAGGATACCATGGATAACAATATCAATAACTACGAGGGTGGAGATAAAGGTTATTCCGGTGGAGGATCAGGGGGCCAGAGGCCCGGAGGCAACGGCAGGCCCGGCGGAAGCGAGGGTAATTCGCCCAAGAAGCAGAGCCTGTTCTTTTTACTCGTGGCGGCACTTGTAACATTACTGTTCATGAGTTATTTCATGAAAGCCGTCAACGGTGCCACAACTCAGGAGATATCATACGACCAGTTTGTTAAGATGCTGGAAGGTGATATGGTCAAAAGCGTATATATCAATTCAGACAAGATTGAGATAACGCCTAAGACAAAAGAGAGCGAGACTGAGGATTCACAGACCACACCCTTTAACATGTTCGGTGCACCGGCTCCGACTATAACCTACTATACGGGTATAAGCGAGAGCAATGATGCTCTGACAGAGAGACTGCTTAAAGCGGACGTAGAGATCAATAACGAGATTCCGGACAATTCGGGATGGCTTTTATCTATTCTGCTTACATATATTTTACCCATACTGTTACTGTGGGGTCTTATGAGCCTTGCATACAGAAGGATGTCAAAAGGCGGCGGCGGTATCATGGGTGTCGGCAAGTCCAATGCCAAAGTATATGTTCAGAAAGAGACAGGCGTGACATTTGCAGATGTTGCGGGTGAAGATGAAGCCAAGGAATCCCTTGTCGAAGTCGTTGATTTCCTTCATGATCCGGCCAAATATACCCATATCGGAGCCAAGCTTCCCAAGGGTGCGCTTTTGGTGGGCCCTCCCGGAACCGGTAAGACACTTCTTGCCAAGGCGGTTGCCGGAGAAGCTCATGTTCCGTTTTTCTCACTTACGGGTTCTGACTTTATAGAGCTCTATGTGGGTGTCGGTGCAAGCCGAGTAAGAGACCTTTTCAAGGAAGCTACGAAGATGGCTCCCTGTATCATATTTATCGATGAGATTGATGCCATAGGAAGAAGTCGTGACAGTCGATATGGCGGCGGCAATGAAGAAAGAGAGCAGACTCTTAACCAGCTCTTATCAGAGATGGACGGTTTTGATACCACCAAGGGTATCCTTGTGCTCGGTGCTACGAACAGACCCGAGATACTTGACAAGGCACTTCTTCGTCCCGGACGTTTTGACAGGCGTATCATAGTTGAGAAGCCCGATCTTAAGGGAAGGGTCAACATTCTTAAGGTTCACGCCAAGGACGTTAAGATGGATGAGACCGTTGATTTTGAGGAGATTGCACTTGCCACAAGCGGAGCCGTAGGTTCCGATCTTGCCAATATGATCAACGAAGCGGCAATCAACGCCGTTAAGGAAGGCAGAGAGCTTGTCAGCCAGAAGGATATGTTCGTGGCTGTGGAGCAGGTACTTGTCGGTAAAGAGAAAAAGGACAGGATCATGTCCATGGAAGAGCGTAAGATTGTTTCATATCATGAAGTCGGTCATGCTCTTATATCCGCTTTACAGAAGAATTCAGAGCCTGTACAGAAGATTACGATCGTGCCCCGTACGATGGGAGCACTCGGATATGTTATGCAGGTTCCCGAAGAAGAGAAGTATCTTAATACCGAAGCAGAGTTAAGGGCGATGCTTGTAAGTACGCTTGGCGGAAGAGCAGCCGAGGAACTCGTATTTGACACGGTTACTACCGGAGCATCGAACGATATTGAGAAGGCTACGGGAATAGCAAGATCTATGGTGACTCAGTACGGTATGAGCAAGAAGTTCGGTCTTATGGGACTTGCAACGGTAGAGAGCAAGTATCTTTCGGGAGAAGCTACTCTTAACTGTGCGGAGTCAACAGCCGCACTTGTTGATGAGGAAGTAATGAAGATTCTTGCCGACAGTTATAAGGAGGCGAAGAGGCTTTTATCCGAGAACAGAGAGGTTATGGATAAGATTGCCGAATTCCTCATAGAGAAAGAGACAATAACCGGTAAGGAGTTCATGAAGATATTCAGAGAACTTAAGGGATTGCCGGAGCCCGATCCCGAGGAGGAGAAGGCGGCACGTATCAACATGAAGTAATCCGTATGTATCGGCAGGCCGGGGGACGGCGAAAATATTTCATTTTACTGATACAAAAGAGTATATATGTGTTATCATACTTAGAGGATTATTCTACAAGGGTGAATTATGTCAGATCAGGGAAATAATCAGAAATACAGCGAATTAGGGGATCAGATCAAGAATTCCGTACTCGAAGCGTTAAGCACGGGCGATTTTACCGGGCTTAGCGACAGTATAACCAAGTCTGTGAATATGGTGATAGGTGATGTCAGCGGGCAGATTTCCCGTGCGGCATCCGGAGCGGCAGCAGGAGCCGCAATGGGAGCCAGGAATGCGGCTGCTGCGGCTACGGCGAAGAGATATCACGATGAGCAGGAAGCCAGGATACAGCGTAACAAGCAGATGCGTGCTCAGGCAGCTGCGAGGGCTTCCAAGACTGTAAGGTTCAATGATCATGGTGGAGTTGGTTCAGTACTTGGTATAATCTTCGGAGCACACTTTGCGTTTTACGGACTTATAGGTACA
>JAFYBE010000095.1 GCA_017540355.1 Lachnospiraceae bacterium
ACCCTTACAGTTGAGTACATTTTCGAGGATGGAACTTCAGCAGCAGCTCCCGCAGTCAGCTACATCTCAAGCGGAGACGCTTACAGCGTAGCATCACCCGCAGTTGACGGTTATGCAGCATCTGTAGCAGTTGTAGAAGGCACAATGCCCGAATCAAATACAGTTATCACAGTAGTTTACACCAAGGCAGCAGCTACTGAGACAACCGATAACGCAGATACAGAGGCATCTGATATCGAGACATTACCCGAAGTTATTGATGATATCCCTGCAGTAGTTGAAACTCCTGAAGGCGCTCCGGTTGATGAAGATGAGACAGAAGATGAAGATCTGATCGATGTTAAGACAGTAGTTGAAACTCCCGAAGGAACACCCGATGAGAATGCAGCAGATGATGAGGATGAAGAGCTTGCAGCTGATCTTAACAAGACTCCGCAGGGACTTCCCCAGACAGGTACCGCTCCTGTAGCAGTATTCTTCGGATTCGGCGCAGCAGCAGTTATCCTTGGCGGAACAATGATCATCAAGGTTCGCCGTCGTGAGGAAGAGATGTGATCGGATTCCGACACAGGGTTCAAACGATACACAGGAAAAGAAACCGGAAAAGAATCATTATTAAGATAATCTCACAAAATCCTATATAAAGTAACGTAAACCGGCCGGGGCAATCGCTCCGGCCGGTTTGCTGCCAGTAAGAAAGAACAGTAACAAAATAAAAAAGCTGTCTTGAAAATTTTCTTGACAGCTTGACTATTCCGTGATATTATAAAAAATGCACTTCTGTACGACTATGCGCCTATACATATTTATTATAGCACATGCCGGAGGAATTGCAAAGACTTTTTTGTAAATTTTTAATCAAAGTACACGAGGCAAAGGTTGTTTTTAGAAAATAACTGTTGTCTTGTGGCTTTTGTGCGAAAATTCAGTTGCTGTGAATAGTAACTGCGAGGTCAACAGAATACTTTCGAGAGGTGAAAACGTCAATGATTGAGAAAAACAGAATACGCCCTACGCACGTGGGAAAAGGCGTAAGAATGAGCTACTCGAGACAGAAAGAAGTTCTCGATATGCCCAACCTCATTGAAGTTCAGAAGAACTCATATGAGTGGTTTCTCGGTGAGGGCTTGAGGGAAGCTTTCAGGGATATCTCTCCCATTGAAGACTTTAACGGCAAGCTCAGCCTTGAATTTATTGATTTCAGGCTTTGCAAAGATGATGTCAAGTATACGATCGAGGAATGCAAGGAGCGTGACGCGACCTATTCCGCACCCTTGAAGGTAAATGTAAGACTTCATAATAAAGACAATGAGGATGTTATCAAAGATCAGGAGATCTTCATGGGAGATTTCCCTCTGATGACAGAGACCGGAACATTCGTTATCAACGGTGCTGAGCGTGTTATCGTCAGCCAGCTGGTAAGATCTCCCGGTATATATTATGAGATAAGCCATGACAAGATCGGCAAGAGGCTGTTCGCCTGCACGGTTATCCCGAGCAGAGGTGCATGGCTTGAATACGAAACCGATTCGAATGATGTTTTCTATGTACGTGTTGACCGTAACCGCAAGGTTCCGATCACGGTATTCCTTCGTTCACTCGGTGTAGGAACCACTCAGCAGATCCGTGATATGTTTGGTGATGAGCCGAAGATCGAGGCTTCTTTCCTGAAGGATCCTTCAGAAGAGGATTCATATGAGGGCGGTATTAAGGAACTGTACAAGAAGCTTCGTCCCGGTGAGCCTGTTTCGGTAGAGAGTGCGGAGAGCCTGTTCCATTCGATGTTCTTTGATGTTCGCAGATACGATCTGGCGAAGGTTGGACGTTATAAGTTCAACAAGAAGCTTCATCTGCGCAACCGCGTTGTAGGCTTTACACTTGCTGAGGATGCAGTGGATCCCGAGACCGGAGAGATCATTGCAAAGGCCGGAACACGTATTGATGAAGCTCTTGCGGTTAAGATCCAGAATGCAGGTATCTTCTCGATCACGCTCCAGTCGGATGAGCGCAACGTCAAGGTTATTTCGAACCTGATGGTTGACCTTGCCGAGCACGTTCCTTTCAAATGTGATGATGAGGTGAAGCTTGAGCTTCTCGGTGTTGTTGAGAACGTTTATTATCCCGCACTGAAGGAACTGCTTGCTCAGGACCTCAGCGAAGATGAGCTGAAGGAGCAGATCAAGCGCAATGTTCATCTGCTTATCCCGAAGCACATTACCAAGGAAGACATCTTTGCTTCCGTAAGCTACAACCTTCATCTTGAATACGGCATCGGCAACAAGGATGATATCGACCACCTCGGAAACCGTCGTATCAGATGTGTCGGCGAGCTGCTTCAGAACCAGTACCGCATCGGTCTTTCACGTATGGAGAGAACCGTTCGCGAGAGAATGACTACACAGGACATTGAGGGTGTAAGCCCCCAGTCCCTTATCAATATCAAGCCCGTGACTGCGGCTGTCAAGGAATTCTTCGGAAGTTCACAGCTGTCACAGTTTATGGACCAGCATAACCCTCTTGGCGAGCTTGCTC
>JAFYBE010000096.1 GCA_017540355.1 Lachnospiraceae bacterium
GAACTAACAACGAATGTTAGAGATAATATAAAAGATAAAATCTTAACAGATATAGATTTCAATTTCATAATAAAAAAGACCTCCGAAAAGGTCTTTTTTACTGTTTCACTAACTCAACAATTAAGGCAATCAGCGTAGTAAGTCCAAATATCCATTTTATACGCTCATTAAATACATTATTGTCGCCATTATTCATATATAATCACCCCCATAGGAAGATTATATAAAAAAGACCTTTTAAAATCAACTACATTTGTGTTAAAACAATGCCCCTACTCACAATCGGGAGTAGGGGCAAGTTTTTGTGGACAGACAATCAACAGATTATCTTACATGCAGGAACTTCTTAACGATACCTACTGCAAGACCGATTACGCTTGCACCTATTCCAAGAGCGAAAAGAGGCTCACCAAGAATTGTAGCAAGTGCCGTTGAAGCTACTGTACCTGCGTTTGTTACTGCGGTGTTTACTGCTTCCATAGTATCTTTTTCTCCTTTCAAAATGTTTTACCTATATTATCGATTGCGTTCAGTATCGCGTAGACACCAAGAAGCGCAAACAAGGTACATATTAGAAAGACCCCTACAAAAAATACTATATATTCCATATGATCTCCTACTTAGGCTGGAAAGGAATCAACTCTCTCCATGAGATATATGTATTACCGTCAAATGTGGTCTGTACTCCTCTGAGTACGAACTTCTTGCCTATCTCTACGGCATTATAGATATCCTCTGATACGGATATCTTTCCTGCGTCGTTATTCTGCATAACAACAAGCGGAAAACTCTTGCCACCACTCTTACGCTCGATAGGGTCAGCCTTTGCAAGACACTTAAACTCAGCACTTAATTCAATGTTCATAATAATAATCTCCTTTTCTCTTAAATAATTTGTTTGACTCGCTGAAAGGTTTAGGGGTCTAAGAGGTGCGTAACAAGGTAAATAAAAAAGTTATGTACCAAGTGGTACATAACTTTATAATTATCTTATCAACTAATTCGTTAAACTCAGTTTTTGCAAATAGTGTCCGCTTACGCGTCAACTAATTCGCAACAAAGAATAGTTTAACGAATAGTAAACCTGCAAAAACCATATATTTAGTATATTTCAACCATCCGGCTTACTGATTCGTTAAACTATTGGTGTATATATATAATATTCTGTTATAAGTCTTCTTCTAAAGTTATATGATGGTTGTTACACCATCCTTAACTATTTATATAGTCGTTCTGAGTTTGTCTATGAAGTTGGCGATTGCATTCTCCGATTCGGTTGTCTGTTTATCTTTAGGATCGATTAAAACAACCTGTGCTTCCAGCGAATCGATTCCGATGAACTTACAGAGTTTATCTAACGCTTTTTCTCCACCGTTGCCGGCCATACATGTGAATGCAGCGATTCTTTTGCCGGATAACGCTTCTTTGTTTTCCTTTATAAAAGTTTTAATCGGAGGCGCGAATGTAGATGCCCATACAGGAAAACCCAAGATGATCCTGTCATAATCAGCCGCATTGAATTCATAAGGTTTTAAAGCGGGTTCTTCGCCCATTACAGCACTTTTTCCGCCCCAGATAAACTTCTTTGCTCCCGAATCGGGATATGCCTTTACAGGCTCAATCTTTATAACATCTGCATGTAATGCATCAGCTACTTTCCATGCTGCATACTCCGAATTACCTGACATTGAGTAGTATATTACAGCTGTTTTCATCAATAGATTCCTCTCTTAATTTATCTTCCGGCTTCGGCGCCGTATAATATCTTTGCTATCTCAGAATCCTTATCAAGGATAAGAGTGTTATTGTTGCTCTTAAGCGATGCCTTGAGTGCATCCAGGCTTCTTATATAGTTATAGAAGTCTGCTTTATCCTCATCATTATATGCATCGGATAATATCTTCATGTACTCGGCCTCACCTTCGGCAGTAAGAGTCTCCGCCTGCTTTTCCGCATCGGCAATTGTAATTGTGACATTCTTGTCAGTCTCATTGCGAATCTTCTGTGCCTGCGCCTCACCCTTTGCCTTATATCCTGCGGCTATATTGCCACGCTCGGATATCATACGCTCATATACGGCAGCTTTATTATCATCGGGCAGATCTAGTGCCTTAATCTCTGCCGTAAGAATCTGGATTCCGTATCCGGAGATATCGGAATTGGATTCTTCCGTAATCATATTGGTGAGTTCGATTCCTCTTGCTGCAATAACTTCATCCTGTGTCATTGATGAAATTGTATTCTTGGTTGCATTATATACCGCAGCGTCAATTCTCTCTTCAGCCCTTGCCGAATTGCCGCCAAGAGTCTGATAATACTTCATGACATCATTAACGGTCCATATAACATAGTCATCGGCTATCATCGACTTCTTATCTCTTGTGATGACATCTGACTGAGGAATATCATATATACGGCTTCCGTCATAGATTGCGAACGTAGACTGTATAAAAGGAGTCTTAACATGGATACCCGGTTCCTTCTGTATGCCTACTACCCTGCCGAACTGTTGAATTAGTACTACATCTTTGTAATCAACAGTATAAAGGGATGAGAATACTGTTATGATTGCAGCTATTCCGATAATTATTCCTATTACTTTCTTCATATTACTCGCCCTCCGTTTCTGTATTCACTTCAGGGCTTACAACCGAGCTGAAGCTCTCAAGCGGTAACATGGTCTGTGTACCGCCGTCCGTTATTATTACCTTAAGCGAAGGAAGAACATCTTCCATCGTTTCATAGAACATTCTCTTCTTGGTTATATACGGATAACGCTTATACTGCTCATACATCTCGTTAAATCTGACAACCTGACCTTCAGCCTCTGCTATTCTTGCAGCCTTGTCAGCCTCGGCTCCCTGGATTATCTTATCTGCATTTGCTTCAGCAGCGGGAATCTGCTCATTCTGATAAGCAAGAGCGTTGTTCCTTGCGGTATCTGCTCCCTGCTTTGCTGTCTCAACAGCCTTAAATGCCTGCTTAATATCATCAGTCGGAGGCTCGGAGTCCTGTACGGTTATATTGACAACAGTAAGGCCGATATTCTGCTCATTAAGCTCTCTTATCATATCTTCTTTAACATCGGACTGAATTTGTCCCTTAGCGGTTGTCATAGCCTCATCAACGGTATAATCGGCAACAATCGATCTGATACTTGATAAAGCTATATTCTTAAGTATCTCTTCCGGATTATCCGATGCATAGAGATAAGCAACGGGATCAGATACCCTGTACTCAAGATAGAAATCAATATCAAGCAGATTGAAATCAGACGTAATCATAATTCCGTTGGTCTCATCGGTTATGTTCTGACCGTTATTATCTATGGTATATCCGACACCGGTTCCGTGGGTTGTAATATCCACATAATATACCTGCTGGATAAGCGGAATTTTAAAATACAGTCCGGCAGTATCGGTTCTAAGTACCTTGCCGAACATTGTAACAACGGCATTTTCCTGTTCCGATACATTATAGAAACTGCCGCTTACAATCGTAATAAGTACCAGAGCAATTACTGCAAACTTTATGTACTTACCTAACTTGGGACTCTTTTTGATGTCATCCACCACTTTACCGTCCCGTTTACCGAAGTTAAAATCAAATTTGTTCATATACCTCCTCCTATTTAAAGGATATGCCGTATAATACGACATATCCTTATATTTATAAAATATAGAATAAAAATATTTAACTTATCTTGGAAAAATATTCCGTAAGTTCCTTGATTGGAATGGGTCTTGAATATTTATAACCCTGAAGATACTTGGCGGACATTTCTTTACATCTTGCCTCATCTTCTTCATCTTCAATACCTTCGTACAATATCGCATAATTCATATCAGAAAACATCTTAGCCAAATGCGATACCATTTCTTTCATCTTCTGATCATTGCTTGATGCAATGACGAGCGAACGGTCAAACTTAATGATATCAAAAGGAAGTTCCATTATTCGCTCAAAATTTGAATAACCGGTTCCGAAATCATCAAGATAGAACTTGATTCCGCTTCCTTTAAGTTCGTTAATTCTCTCTTTTATTATCTCAAAATCACTCTCATTCTGAGATTCGGTTATCTCTATTGCGATTTTATTATGCTCAATCTCGTTCTCCCTTATTATTCTCTGAACAGTTGAGCAGAAATCATTGTCCCTGACATCAAAAATCGAGAAATTTACAGATATTCTTCTGACATTATAGCCCCGCTTAATCATAGTATTAATCTGCCGGCATGTCTTATTAAGAATAATCTTTGTGAGCATATGAACACAGTTGCTGCGTTCGGCTATGGGAATAAACACATCGGGAAAAACCATACCGAGTTCCGGAAGCTTTAACCTCATCAAGGCTTCAGCCGTATCATATATGCCCTTCTGTATATTAAATACGGGCTGACAATATACCTCAACTCTCGGATCGTTTAAATCCTTACGTTTAACAATATCCTCTAGCTGACTTAATATATATCTCTGATCATAGAATTCATTTATATCTTTTTCTTCAATGCGATATATGCTGTTCATCGGCATCTTTCGATGAATATAATCGATAAAAGCGCTATAGTCTTTATTGGCGCTTAATCTATCATCACTCATGATCGATACTATCTTATAATCATTTTTATAGATAGGATAAACCTTGTTAAATTCACCTATCATCTTGGAGTTTGACTCCATGTACCTGGGATTCAACTCTGTATCTATGACCATGATCATATGACCGCCGGATAATTGGAAAAGATTGGCTTCCTTGAAGAAATTTGTAACAAAATACCTGATCGTACTTAGTATCTCGTCAGGATATGTTCGCCCGTTCTTGTCGAATTCCGGAAGATAAAGACTCATAAAGAGCAGTTCTTTTTTCTTATCGTAGCTTGACTTGATCTTATCCTCAAAAGCGGCAATTCCCAAAGCGCCGCTGGAAATATTGTACGGATTGGAATGAACCAGATACAAAAGCGCTATAACCGGGAATGTGAATGTCGCTGATGTATAGGATGACTGCCTGTGAACCTGCTGAACGCAAAGAATAAGCACGGACAGACCTACCGTTATGGTTACACCCATAATAACCTGCTTAAACACTTTATCTCTGTATTTGATAAGAAGGTATCCAAGCAGAAACAGATATGCAACGTAACCTATGGGGAACAACGGAAAGCCCATATGTATTCCGTTATTGTCATCAATATAATAGCCTAAATGTGTGACGGTTCCTATAACTTCCCACAGCGCCAATACGGCAAATCCGATAACGGCAATTAAACCGTATCTTTTGTCATGACGTTCATCAAGACGCATCGGCTCCTTCATATAATAAACATAGTGAACAAACATTCCGAACAGACAGATGTGATATGTCGTTCTGAATATATATACAGGCAATTTGATGGGATAAACATCCAGATAATTAAGCAAAATATGATACAGAATATTGGATATTGCGCTTCCGAACAACAAAACAACATTTATCTTAAGGTACATAAATGCTTTGGTTTTGTTGATATATGCAGTCTTAATCAACACTATGAACAATATACACAGTGCCAAAGTCAATATATCGCCTACAGGCGTATAATTCTGAAAAAATGTAACGGTATCGCTCATAAATATATTTTAATTCGACGCAAAAAATGTGTCAATGGTACTAATGGCTTCCGGGGTTATCAACAACATCATTTGCATCACAATGTGCTTCATGGAACCTCTTAAGATCATCCGAATCACAATTGGCAGCATGTTCCTGTTTAAGCTCAAACATTACACTCATTCTGCGCTTTGCGGCACGTTCTTCGGCAAGCTGTCCGGCAAGCCAGTCATGATCTCTGTCATCCATAAGACGATTGATTGCAGGCTCATTTGCCGCTTTTATCATGGATGCTCTTTGGTCATTCATAGCGGATACACTCTTTATGCTCGGAGTGGTATTTGGCTTGGCTACGGTTGAAGAAGTATTCGATGAGCCGACGGTTGAAAATGTCTTCTCTGCCTGTATTCTGCCCTTTTCAATAGCTTCTTCAATGGCTCTTTGAGCGGGTGATCTGTAGTTGGGATCGCTTAAAAAGCCTTTCTTTCCGTTTTGTTTAACGGATCTTCGTACCCTGTAAAATACCCATATTATAATGCAGGCATATACAATTACAACCGAAACACCGTATTTCATTACTTCTCCTTTCGTTATCATGGAATCAAATCATTCCCTCTCCCGCTTTCTATCCTTTTGACATATGTCTCGGGATCATCGACCATTTTGCCCAAAACCATAAAGGCATTCATTACCATTGTCTCTTTATTGCAAGTGGTCGGATTCTTCCCGATTTCGCGAATCAGATTATACTTATCCATCTGCCAGACATATATGTCGGACAAAGCATAACCTGCAACTTTCATCTCATCTTTAAAAGTATGATTCTCGACATAATAGACGAATTCGTCATATAAATCGGGCTTAATCAACATCATTTCCCAGAGTTCGTCAGCCCAGTCGTTACTCAGTCCCGCATATTCACATATATCCTGTAAAAAGCCGAGTACCTTGACTTTTCTGGCATCATATAAGATTCCCATAATATTCAAATGCCTCCGCTGTCATCGGATCGAGCGCTTTTGATGAACGCGTAAGATGCTTCATCGTATTGCCGTATATATGACAAATTGCCTTTTTAATATCTGTAAAGGCTTCCTGCCTGATATCCATAAGCTCCGGATCATGTGTCCTGTTGGGTTCAATATAATCAGCCGTAAAGATAATCTCTTCAAGCACAGTCATACCCGGATGACCCGTTGTATGCCATCTTATGGCATTTAGAATCTCTTCATCTTCAATATCGTATCTCTCATGTGCCAGATCCGCTCCGACTTTGGAATGAAGCAAAGCGGGATTCTCTTTTTCGACATCACTGACATCAATGTCATGCTTATGACAATATGTCAGATACTCCTTGTCACTCATATATTTTGCACAGTCGTGCAAAAGGCCTGCCATGTAAGCTTTATCTGTATCCAAGCCAAGGCTCATCGCAAGACATGCCGCGGTATGAGCAACACCTAAAGTATGCATAAATCTTCTGCCGTCAAGCCTGTTATAAAGATCTTTATATATATCTTTCTTATCCATTACTGTACTTCGATCTCTTTGCCGTCTCTCCAAATATGTTCAAGATCATAGAATTCACGGCTTGCATCATCAAATATATGTACTATTATATCACCATAATCCATTAATACCCAGTTGCCGGTATCATAACCTTCCATATGGTCATAATGTACGCCTATTTTGCGCATATCCTCTTCCAGATAATCACACAAAGCGTGTACATGGTTAATATTGCCGGCGGAAGCAATCACAAAACCGTCCGCCATAATTGATATCCCGGATATGTCAATGACTTTAATATCCTTGGCCTTGTGCTCATCCAGGCTGTTAAATACCGCCTTAAGAAATTCCGTATTCTCCAATTTATTCTCCTTTTATTGAAAAAGCGGCCGAAACTGCTTTATCGATATAATTCATTTCTCTCAATATATTTAAGGGTATGTTCGGCTATCATGTAGCGAACACTCTTACCCTGATTAATTCGCTCACGTATCTCGGTTGACGAGATATCGATATACGGTGTATTAAGTATGAAAATCTCTGCACCGAACTTATCTTTCATCTCATGTGCCTTATCTTCAAGGTCTTTAAGACTCTGCCCCTTTCTTACCGCAACTAAGATTTTGGCATCTTTCATTATAATCTCAGGATGCATCCACTGATCCATCTGAAAAAGCGCATCCGCACCGACTATAAGATAATAATCCGTATCTGGATTCAGCCTTTTGAGTTCTTCCAAAGTTTCGTAAGTATATGAATTACCCGGTCTGTCAGTCTCAATCGTGGATAATGCGAAATGCGGATTGTCTTCTATTGCTCCACCCGTCATCGCTATTCTCATCTTTTTATCAAGCACAATATTCGGATCCTTAAAATGAGATATACCCGTAGGAACAAACAATATCTCATCAAGTTCATATTCGCTGTAAGCATGCTCTGCAAGTATAAGATGTCCCAGATGGATGGGATTGAAAGTTCCGCCTATTATACCTACCTTTTTGACTGTACTCATGATTTCCTCCTGCATTATATCGGAAGTATTATCTTCGGCTTGTCCTTATCCGGCTTATACAAAACAATCTTTTTGCCTATTACCTGCACCACTTGCGAGCCCGTACGTCCTGCCAATGCTTCGGCAATTCCTCTCGGGTCATCCATACAGTTTTTCAGCACGGCAATTTTTATAAGTTCCTTCGTATTGAACGCTTCTCTGATGGCTTCCACATACTCAGGAGTGATGCTGCCCTTTCCTACCTGGAATATGGGCTCTATATTCATGGCAAGTCCTTTAAGATATGCTCTCTGTTTGCTGGTCATTATAGTCTCCTTATTTATCCGTAACGCCTATTTGTAATAGTCAAACTTAAGTCCGTACATTCTAACGGTATCACCTTCGTTGCATCCGAGTTCTTCAAGTTTTGTAAGGATATCATTCTCCTTCATAAACTTCTGGAAGAACACAAAGCCCTTCTCGCTTTCAAGATTGGTATATCCGAGCATCTTCTCAATTCTCGGACCTTCAACAACGTATTCGTCTTCCTCGGCATCATACTCAACGGTAAACGGTTCACTTGCAAGGTTAAGCACATCATTGGGATCGTACTCCGCTTCAAAGATGACAGGCTTATCATCCAGATTATCAAGCATCTGTCTTACTGCATACAGGATTTCTTTAACGCCTTCTCCCGTAAGTGCACTCATCGGGAATACCTTATATCCCTTGGGTTCAAACTCAGCTTTAAGCTTATTAAGCATCTCATCTCTGCTTATCTCGGCTCCTTCATATAAAAGGTCGAGCTTATTGGCAGCGATTATCTGCGGACGCTTTGTAAGTTCCTCATTATACAGCGCAAGTTCTTTGTTAATGGCATATATATCTTCGATAGGATCTCTGCCTTCGCTTCCTGCAGCATCAACTATATGTATTATAACCTTTGTACGCTCAATATGGCGTAAAAATTCATGCCCGAGTCCGACTCCGTCCGCAGCTCCTTCAATAAGCCCGGGAATGTCGGCGACCACATATCCGGCAGCATCCTTAAGATCAACCACACCAAGATGAGGACTTAAGGTCGTGAAATGATAATTGGCGATCTCCGGTCTTGCATTGGATATCTTTGTTAAGAATGTACTCTTTCCGACATTCGGGAATCCAACTAATCCTACATCGGCTATAACTTTTAGTTCAAGTTTAAGTGTAAGCTCTTTGGCCGGTTGTCCGGGCTGGGCATACTTGGGCGCCTGCATTGTACTTGTGGCATAATGCTGGTTGCCGTTACCGCCTTTTCCGCCTGTTAAAAGTACAAATTCCGTCGTATCGCCCGACATATCAACTATAACCTTATCGGTTTCGGCTTCTTTTACAACCGTACCCATGGGTAATTTAAGAACAATATCCTCGCCGTTTTTACCGCGACAGTTCTTCTTTTTTCCTTCTTCACCGTCTCCGGCCTTGTATTTTCTGACATGACGATAATCAGCCAAAGTATTGACACCGTTATCAACCTTGAGTATAACACTTCCGCCGTTGCCGCCGTCACCGCCGTCCGGTCCGCCGTTGGGCACATATTTCTCTCTTCTGAAAGAAACGTGGCCGTCTCCGCCTTTTCCGCTTCTTACATATATAGTGGCTCTGTCTGCAAACATATCTTTCTCCGCTTAAACCGTTACAACATCATAAATGGTAAAAAAGGCTCTGAACCAATGTCCAGAGCCTTAAAGCTTTTAATTCCTATTCTTCAACCGGATATACAGAAGCCTGCTTCTTGTCTCTACCGAGTCTCTCGAATCTGAGAACACCATCTACAAGTGCATATAATGTATCATCGCCGCCGCGACCAACATTGTTGCCGGGATGTATCTTTGTTCCGCGCTGTCTGTATAATATATTGCCGGCCTTAACGAACTGACCGTCTGCTCTCTTGGCTCCAAGTCTCTTGGCTTCTGAATCTCTACCGTTCTTTGTAGAGCCGACACCCTTCTTATGAGCAAAGAATTGAAGGTTCATATTAAGCATTGTTCTACACCTCCTCTGTTTCTACCTTGATGTATTGTTCACCGTACTGGTTCGCAATACTTATAAGTCCAAATTCAAGACTATCCATTAAAAGCTTTGCTCCCTCGGATAGTTCTCCCATGAAATAGCACTGTATAACACCATCTTTCTCGTTCGTTGTGACTGAAATCTCATCATCCAGAAAATGGTCTATGCTATTGATGGTATTGAGAGTAAGTACCGAAATCGCAGCGCAGACAACGTCTTCACCGCTCTCCGCATATCCCGAATGTCCCTGACATTCAAATCCTCTGTACTTACCGTCATGCTTGACAATAGTTATCTTTGTCATGATTAAACTGTGATCTTGTCGATCTTAACTTCGGTATAGAGCTGTCTGTGGCCGTTCTTCTTATGATAACCTGACTTTCTCTTATACTTATATACGATAATCTTCTTGCCCTTGCCCTGATCCATTACAGTAGCTGTAACCTTGGCACCGGCAACATCTGCGCCAACCTTAAGGTCAGCATCCTTAACAGCGACAACCTTATCAAAAGTAACTGTATTGCCTGCTTCTGCGTCGAGCTTCTCAACACGGATAACATCGCCTTCACTTACCTTATACTGTTTACCGCCTGTTGCTATAATTGCGTACATGAGGTCAACCTCCTTCTTATAAATCTCGCTAACTGTGGCGATGCACTGTTAAAAAAGTGCATACTTATAGCCTCGTTATGCGGCACACTGTGATATATTAGCACGAACTATCCCTTACGTCAAGCGATATTTAGGCAAATATATCTTCATTTATAGTAAGATTTAAGCTTTTACATATATTCCTTAACTCATCATCCGAGATTTCCTGTAATACAGGCTTTCCCGACTGAATAATCTTATTGCGGATATCTGCACTTTTCTCTATCGTATGTGCTCTACCGAATGCATCGTCAAAACTGCTTCCCGTTACAAAGAGTCCGTGATGCGCCCATACAACCGCCTTATATTTTTCCATCTTATCGCATGTATTAAGCGCAAGTTCCTTTGAACCCGGCACCATCCACGAAAGAACACCGACTCCTTCGGGAATAACCATTACACATTCAGTCATGGATTTCCATAGTGTCTTTGAAAACACCTTATCCTCAAGAGGAAGTATATATGTCAGCGCTATAAGATTGACCGGATGTAAATGATACATAACCCTGTCCGCTCCGCCGCTTGATATCTTCCTTACACTGTGATTTAAAATATGAGCAGCAAATTCGGATGTCGGACGTCCGCCTTCAAGTCCCCAGACCTTTCTGTATGCGTCTCCCGTACTGTTAAGCTGTACAATACCAAGTGTGCCGGGTATATCAAGGCTAACATTTCTCATAAGCGATCCCGATGCGGTCACAATAAAGTATTCGCCTGAAAGTCCGGGCGCTTCTACGCCCAGGTCGGTCCAGTCTTCTTCATCGCTTAAATCCAGATATTCACTGCACTTTTTAACCTCTTCGGGTGCCAGACGATACGAAGCGTTGCCGCCGTTGGCTTCGTTAAAACCGAGTTTATATCCGTCCGCACACATTCTGACAAAGTCTTCTATTATTTTAGGATACATAGCCCTCTTCCTTTTTTCATATATATACAAGAAACTTAGCGTTTATGTAGCCATATCATTTTATCACAGGGAATTTTGCTTGTAAAAAGAACGGATGTTTGGTACTATGTGGATATGAATGCTCACGTTCCGATTTTCGACTTTAATAACGATCATATATATGCGGCCATAGACCTTAAGTCGTTCTATGCCTCCGTAGAATGTGTCGATCGCAAGCTTGATCCGCTTAAGACCAATCTTGTTGTTGCCGACGAATCACGCACGGATAAGACAATATGTCTTGCCGTATCGCCATCTCTTAAGGCCTACGGTATCCCCGGACGATGCAGGCTTTTTGAAGTCAAGCAGACTGTCGGACATATCAATGCAACACGTCTTAAGTCTGCTCCGGGCGGAGAATTCTCCGGATCATCCGCTGATGATGATGCACTTAAGTCAGATCCTTCACTAAAGCTTGATTTTATCATAGCCAAGCCTCACATGCTGCGATATATGGAGTGCAGTACGAACATATACAGGGTTTATCTTAAGTATTTTGCGCCCGAAGATATACATGTGTATTCATGTGATGAGGTATTCATAGATATTACGAGATACATGGAGATATATAAGCTGTCTCCCGAAGAACTTATACGCAAGGTAATTCTTGAGGTTTATAAGTTAACGCAGGTTACTGCTACGGCGGGCATAGGCTCGAACCTGTATCTGTGCAAGATTGCCATGGATATATGGGCCAAGCATATTACAGCCGATGAATACGGCGTACGTATAGCAAGTCTTGATGAAGCAAGCTACAGGCAGAATCTGTGGACGCATACTCCCATTACGGACTTTTGGCGTATAGGGCGCGGAACTGCCGGGCGTCTTGCCGAATACGGTATGTATACCATGGGCGATATAGCTTTATGCTCCGAACAGGACGAAGAATTGCTTTACAGGCTTTTCGGCGTCAATGCCGAACTTATCATAGATCATGCGTGGGGTTATGAACCCTGTACCATATCCGATATCAAGTCATATAAGCCCAAGTCGTCTTCCACGGGCTCGGGACAGGTTCTTATGCGTCCGTATACTCATGATGAGGCAAGAATAATCGTACGTGAGATGGCCGATGTTTTATCACTTGATCTTGTAGATAAAGGCCTTGTGGCTGACAGTATAACACTTTATATCGGTTATGACGGTACGGCTTTGGATGACCCCGAGATAAGTCGTAAGTATAAGGGGCAGATATCACTGGATTATTACGGAAGACGGGTACCGAAGTCTGCACACGGTTCAGTCTCTCTAACACGCTACACCTCTTCCACCCGACTTATATGTGAGGCGGCTGTTAATCTTTATGAGGATATAACCGACTCTCTGTTAACCGTAAGAAGGGTGAATATTACGGCGAACAACACCGTATACGAAGAAGATGCGCCCAAGGGGGACTCCTATGAGCAGCTTGATCTTTTTACAGATTATGATGCAGTAGAACGCGACAGACAGGCCGAGGATGAACGCCTTGATAAAGAGAAAGCATTACAGAAGGCTACGCTTGCGCTTAAGAAGAAGTTTGGCAAGAATGCAATAATAAAAGGCACCGACTTACAGGAAGGTGCCATGACGATTGAAAGAAACAATCAGATCGGAGGTCACAAAGCATGAGCAAATCCGATATCAATATGGAGTTAACAAAATACGAATCAATCTTATCTCATCCGCACCACACATCAAGTGTACATCCGCAGATGTCTGTAAGTGACAGAGCCGCTCAGTTTTCACCTTTTGCCGCCCTCGTCGGCTATGACGATGCAGTCGAAGATACGGCCAGGAAAGCCTATGAGCAGGTCGTATCCGAGAATTCCAATGAAAAATTCGAAGAATCAATATAATCAGTTCTTCTTGGAAATCCGCATTACAAACGCGACGATTTTATCCTTTGCAATCAAGAAAAACTCTGCAATCTTATCTCCGAGTTTTAAAACAAAGGATTTATTCTCAGTTCCCTTCTCCGTTACCGAAGGATTAAGTTCTATATATCTGTTGTTCTGGTTACCGTCCGTAACACCGGAACCAATGAATACAAGTTCACCGCTCTCACTCACATAAGAAGTCTTGGCATAATCAAATGTGGCAATAGACATGCCCTTACTTTTAAGTCGCTTGTTGACTCTTCTTCTGATAAATGCATATGCGCACGCAAAGCACGGAACACCGATAAGCATTCCGAAAACTCCGAAGAATCCACCAAATACCGTTATTGATACAATAATCCAGAAGCTTGATACTCCGATTGAATTACCGAGAATGGCCGGTCCGATGATATTACCGTCCACCTGCTGAAGTATAAGTACAAATATCAGGAATATCAGGCACTTTTTCGGATCTATCAACAATATAATAAATGCACTCGGAATGGCTCCCAAATAAGGACCGAAGAAAGGCACTATATTTGTCACTCCGACAATAACACTTACAAGAACCGCAAAAGGAACCTTAAGTATACTCAAGCCTATAAAGCAAAGAATTCCGATTATAATTGAATCCACTATCTTGCCTATTAAAAAACCGCCGAATGTCTTGTCGACAAATCTTAAATCAACCATCAGATCATTCGCTTTTTCCCTGCTCAATACGGAATAAAGCATCTTCTTGACCATACCGATATACTTCTCTTTGCCGGATAAAAGGTATATGGCTATGATAAGGCCTATAATCAGATTAAGTACGGCACCAAGCGCACTTATAAGGCTTCCTGAAAGCGATGTTATCAGATCCTTTACATTAGGGAATATATTGCCTGTCACGTACTTGGCAAGATCAGCCGAATACTCATCAAAATACGCAACAACATCTTCATCATTAAGAATCGGATACTTATCGGGCAGAGTATTCATATAGTCGACAACATTGTTATAGTATGTCGGGAAGTTGTTGATAAGTGTCTCAACAGATGATACCAACTGCGGCAATACCGAACTGAAGAACGCATATATTAAAGCCGAAACGATAATAATCGTTACAATCACAGAAATGGCGCGGAAGCGCTTCTTCTCCTTCTTGCCAACATGAAGACCATGCTTTATATAATTGGCTTCCAGACACTTTACTTCAAAAAACCTTACAATCGGATTAAGAATATAGGCTATAACAAGGCCGTCGATTATCGGAGCAAAGACCTTGATTAACTTGTTCCATCCTCCCTTAAAATCCGCAAAATGAAAAATACAATATATCGTAAGGCTGGAAAGCATCACAACAATAAATGCAGTCAGCCCCCATTTGAAATATTTTCCGTCAAATATCTTCTTGTTTTTACTCTTCTTGCTCACGTTAAACCCCTTTGTGAATGTTTTGCTTTATAAGTATATCATAATAAAGTTCTTAATTGTGTTATAATTAGAAAAAATAACAACGGAAAAAATATGAAATTGCAAAAACTATACAGCTACGTCAGAAGAGCTGTCGATGATTACAACATGATAGAGGACGGCGATCGAATCGCCATCGGAATATCCGGAGGCAAGGACAGTCTTGCCCTTTTGTATGCTTTAGAGGGTTTAAGGCACTTCTATCCAAAGAAGTTTGATATAGTCGCTGTGACCGTTGATCTGGGTTTTGACAATCTGGACTTAAGCGACATAAAAGCTTTATGCGATAAGCTTAATGTTGAATACCATATTGTAAAAACGGATATAGCTCAGATTATATTTGAAGAACGTAAAGAGAAAAACCCCTGTTCATTATGTGCCAAGATGCGAAAAGGAGCATTGAATGAGGCGATGAAGAACCTCGGTATAAGCAAGATTGCATATGCTCATCACAGGGATGATGTTGTTGAGACCATGCTTCTGTCTCTTATGTACGAAGGTCGTTTTCATTGTTTTGCGCCTGTAACCTTCCTTGACCGAATGGAAGTAACGGTTATCAGACCACTTATCTATGTGCATGAAGCCGATGTTATCGGTTTTGTTAAAAGATATGATGTGCCTGTTGTAAAAAGCCCCTGTCCTGCTGACGGCAATACCAAGCGTGAATATGCCCATAATCTGTTAAAGGATATGATTAAGGACAATCCCGGCGTTAAAAACAGAATGTTTACCGCCATCACCGAAAGCAATATCAAAGGCTGGGAGAAGAAAGAAGGCGCACATTATTGAATTATATTCAGTGAATTTTCTTTGGAGCAAGTCGTGAATAAAGGCAATATGAATTATCATGAAAAAGTGAATAAAGACAATATCCAGAAGTTAAGAGATCTTCTGGATACTCTTCCCGGATTCTGTAAAGCATATTTTCGCGGTATGAGCGATACAATCGCTTCAAGAACAAAGATTGCCTACGCTTATGATCTAAGGGTTTTCTTTGAGTTTATCATGAAGAACAATTCATACTGCAGGAATTATGCCATGACCGATCTCCCGCTTGAAATCCTTGATAAGATCGGGCGTGAAGATATCGAAGAATACATGGAATATCTTTCTTTATATAAGAACAGTGAAGATGAGGACGTATTTAATGACGAACGCGGAAAAAGCAGGAAGCTGGCATCACTCAGGAGCTTCTATAACTATTACTTCAAAAACGAACTGATAAAGACCAATCCGCCCTCTTTGGTCCCGATGCCGAAGCTTCACGAAAAAGAGATAATCAGGCTTGAACCCGATGAAGTCGCAGAACTTTTAGACAGAGTTGAAGCCGGTACGGATCTTACCAAAAAGCAGTTAAACTATCATAATAAGACCGCCGTCAGGGATACCGCCCTGTTAACTCTCCTGCTCGGAACGGGAATTCGTGTATCGGAATGCGTGGGGCTTGATCTTACCGATATTGACTGGAACAATGACAGAATAAAAGTAAGACGCAAGGGTGGTTATGAAGATGTTGTCTACTTCGGCAGCGAGGTACATGATGCTCTTGCCGCATATTTTGAAGAACGCAAAATGATAATACCCATCGACGGTCATGAAGAAGCATTCTTCTTATCCATGCAGAATCGAAGAATATCCGTAAGGGCCGTAGAGAATCTGGTCAAGAAATATGCTTCGCAGGTAAGTCTTAAAAAGATTACACCTCATAAGCTTCGAAGTACATTCGGCACCAATCTCTATCAGGAAACCGGCGATATATATCTTGTTGCGGATGTCCTTGGCCATAAGGATGTAAATACTACAAGAAAGCACTATGCGGCCATGAAGGACGAGCATAAGCGTCGTGCCGCAAAAGCAATCAAATTAAGAGAAGAATAAAACAGGCTGTTACATACCGTTACGGTTACAACAGCCTGTTTTATTATTAATATATATCGATCAATGATATAATCTGAAAACGCCGAAAACCTTGCCTAAAATCTGACAGTCATCAACTATTATGGGATCCATTGTATCGTTCTCCGGCTGAAGTCTGATATGATCCTTCTCTTTATAAAATGTCTTAACGGTAGCCGAATCATCAACCAAAGCAACAACGGTATCTCCGTTATGTGCCGTATTGCAGCACTGAACAAATATCTGATCACCCGAAAAGATTCCGGCATTAATCATCGAATCACCTTTGACTTTTAGAATGAAACTCGGCTCGCCGCCGGGAACCATCTCAGCCGGAACAGGGAAATAACTTGTAATATTCTCTTCCGCAAGTATGGGCTCGCCTGCAGCCACCGTACCTATAACGGGAAGCGAAGCCATCTCGGTTCTTACCATATTAAAACTGTCATCTATAATCTCTATGGTCCTTGGCTTGGCCGGATCTCTTCTTATATAGCCCTTCTTCTCAAGTGTCTCAAGATGAGAAAAAACCGATGACGTAGACTTAAGGTTCACAGCCTCACATATATCTCTTACCGTAGGCGGATAACCCTTCGCAAGAATCTCATCCTTAATATAATCCAAAATCTGCTGCTGCTTAGCCGAAATGCCCTGTCCTGCCATAAAAACCTCCTTAATATATGCACAAAGCCTGTAAAATGTGCATATACAAACATTTATCTATTTAGATACTAACATATGTTCGATAAAAATGCAAACATATTTTCCAAAATTTTGTTCTGATTTTAGAATAAATGTTCGAAAAAAGTGTTGACATCCAAAAATTTGTTCGATATAATCATCTCATACGAAGCGAACGAATGTTCCGAACGTATTTGTGTATATTATTACAGGGATTATTTGGAGGACTTATTATGAGTACAAGTCGTACCTCAACCGGAAGGAAGTATGTTAATCACAGAAGGAGACAGATGATATTCAGGAAGATCTGCATAGTATCAGCCATCGTTATAAGCACGGTTGTTTTAATCGGTGCTGCAGGCATACGTTCACACGCTGAGGGAAGTGACGAGGTTCATTATTATAAGTATTACACCTCCGTCACGGTTATGCCGGGAGACACGCTCTCTTCCATCGCTTCCGCTTACGGCGATCATTATGAAGACAGCGAAGCACATATCCGTGAGATCATGCTCTGCAACCACCTTAGTGAAGATGTCATATATGCCGGAACATATCTTATTGTTCCTTACTACTCTACCGAGTTTGTATACTGATATATCTCCATGATATTTGCAGACAAAAAGAGCGATGTTGCCACCACATCGCTCTTTTAATATTCATTTTTTAAACTGTTTTATTTCTTTGCCAGCTCACATATGATATCGGCACAGGTCTCCACACCGAGTCTCGATGAATCAAGACATATATCATAGTATCTCGCATCTCCGAATACCGTATTGGTATAGTAATCACAGTATTTACGTCTCTTCTTGTCAACAGCTTCGATGATGTCTCTCATCTTTGACTCGGATGTTCCTGCGTACATCTCTTTTTCAAGCATCCTCGCCACTCTGCTTTTCATATTCGCACATATGAATACATGAAGCGAATTGTCAAATTCCTTAAGAATCGAATTGGCATTACGTCCGACTATGACACATTTACCCTTCTCACCGAATCTCTTTATGACTTCGGACTGTGCGGCAAAGAGTTTCTCATTAAGAGGTTTGTTATAGAAATCAAATAAACTCTGTGCAAAGCCGAAGTTGGTCGGAACAACTTCATCAAGTTTAAGAACGCTGTTAACACTCACCTGTGCTTCGGATGCCGTACCCAAGATAATTGCCTTATCCAGATATTCATATCCGAGCTTCTCTTCTACCAGATGACCTATAGTGCTGCCACCTGCACCGTATTCTCTGCTTATTGTAATTATAGTCTTCATAGATCATTCCGTAAGTATAAGCAACTTAAACTACAGTACCTTATTAAGGAAATCAATCGTTCTCTTCTCTTTGGGGTTATTGATAACTTCATCAGGTGTACCCTGTTCAACAATATATCCGCCATCCACGAATACAATCCTGTCTGCAACCTCTCTTGCAAATCCGATCTCGTGTGTAACGACTATCATTGTCATACCGCCCTCTGCAAGTTCCTTCATAACATCCAATACTTCTCCTACCATCTCAGGATCAAGGGCAGATGTCGGCTCATCAAACAAAATCACGTTGGGATTCATAGCCAAAGCTCTTGCTATTGCAACTCTCTGCTTCTGTCCGCCTGATAACTGTGAAGGATATGCATCAGCCTTATCGGAAAGACCGACTCTTTCAAGCAATGACATTGCTTTTTCTTTAGCTTCTTCCTTGGACATCTTCTTAAGTTCAACCGGAGCAAGCATTATATTGTCTATTACATTCTTGTTGTTGAAAAGATTGAAATGCTGGAAAACCATTCCGATATCTTCTCTTGCTTTGTTGATATCCGTATGCTTATCGGTAATCTCCATTCCGTCAACAACGATCTTACCGCTTGTTGCTTCTTCAAGCCTGTTGATACAACGAAGGAATGTAGACTTTCCGCTTCCCGAAGGCCCCAACAATACTACAACTTCGCCTTCCTTTATGTCTATACTGATATCCTTAAGCACCTCAAGCTTATCGAAATCCTTCTTAAGGTTCTCAACATGTACCATTACTTTGCCATTTTCTTTTATCACTTCTAATCCTCCGACTCTGTATATAAATTTGTCTCAATTATCTGCCAACGTTAAGTTTACGCTCCAATGCATGCGAACCCTTACTTAACGATACGATAACAACAAGATAAACGACAGCGATTACAGCCCAGGCCTCCAAGGGTCTGAACGTATTACCCATGATTGTCTTACCGACATTCGTAAGTTCCGGGAAACCGATAACGGAAAGTATTGATGTATCTTTAAGGGTTATGATGTACTGATTGATTATAGACGGTATCATTGTCTTGATTGCCTGAGGAAGCACGATAAGTCTCATACTCTGTCCGTATGTAAGACCTAATGACCTTGAAGCTTCCATCTGACCTCTGTCTACACTCTGTATTCCGGCTCTTATAATCTCAGCCATATATGCACCGCAGTTCATCGAAAGCGCAGCGGTACCTGCCTGTAATGCCGATAATCTGAAATCAACGGCGCCAAGTGCCTTCATGCCTGCGGGAACACCGAAGTATATGAAATATGCCAATACAATAAGCGGAACTCCTCTAATCGCATCCACAAATACCGTTCCGATGAAATTAAGCACTCTCTTATGCGAAACATTAAAGAGTGCGACTATAAGACCGATGACCATTGCAATACATAAGGACAAAAGACAAAGCAAAAGCGTCTGTCCCAATGCCGCAAATATCATCATACCGTAATTCTGTACTACCTGTATCATTTACTACCCTCTTTCCAACTGATTCAACCTAAGTAGTATACCATAATAATCCCATCATTCCAACTATAAAAGGCAGGTTGTCTGTCCCAACAACCTGCCTTTAATGTCAAAGTAAACACGGATTACTTAAGGTACTTATCAAGAATCTCCTGATACTTACCGTTAGCCTTAATGTTGGCAAGACCCTTGTTGAACATGTCAAGAAGCTCTCTGTCTGCCTCATCCATTATAGCCATACCGTAAGGAGCACCTTCTGATTCCATACCCTCGGGAATCTTAAGATCAAGGCCGCCTTCCTTTATAGAACAAGCCATGATGGGTGTATCCTCTACACATGCAGCAGAGTTACCGTTAATAACGTCCTGATACATTGTAGGAGAATCCTCAAATACGGTTACTGTAAATCCATACTGATCCTTAAGAGAATTTGCGAAGTCAGCACCTGCAGTACCGTTCTTAACTGCAACGTTCTTACCTGCAAGTCCTTCAAAACTTGTTATATCGCTGTCACCCTTAACAACGAATGTCTGTGTTGCATCATAATATCCGTCTGAGAATATCCAGCCGTTGTCAATTCTCTCCTGCTTGATAGTTGCACCTGCGATGATTGCATCAGCCTGACCTGCCTGTACTGCAGCAACTGCAGCATCCCAGCCAAGTGACTGAAGCTCATAATCAAATCCCTGATCCTCAGCTATTGCAGCCAAAAGATCTACGTCGATACCAACGAACTCATTCTTGTCATTTGTGTACTCGAAGGGTTTAAATACTGTATCTGTTGATACGATCCACTTCTTTGAATTTGCATCCGATGCGCTTCCTGTGCTTCCGCAGCCTGTAAGCACCATAGCCATCA
>JAFYBE010000097.1 GCA_017540355.1 Lachnospiraceae bacterium
GACATTTAAGGAGCATTTTGATGCCACGATATCGAGAGGGCCGGATGATCAGCGTATCACATCATTCGACGGCGGAATCTTAGGATTCGAAAGACTCTCTATCATGGGTCTTACTCCGGAAGGTATGCAGCCTTTTGATCATAATAATAATCTGCTTGTATGTAATGGTGAGATATATGGTTTCAGACCGATCAAGGACAGGCTTATAGCTGATGGTTACACATTTGCTTCGGATTCAGACTGTGAGATATTACTTCCTTTATATGAAGAGAAGGGTGTAGATATGTTTGCAGAACTTGATGCAGAGTATGCATGTGTTATCTATGATGCAGCCAAGGGAAGTCTTGTTGCAGCAAGAGATCCCATAGGTATAAGACCTCTATTCTCCGGATATGTTAAGGGAACTGACGGAAGTAAAGAGATCATATTTGCATCTGAGGCTAAGAACCTCACCGGGCTTGTGGATAAGATCATGCCGTTCCCTCCCGGATATTACTATGCGGATGGTGAGTTTGTCTGTTACAGAGATATGACAGCGGTGTCATCTTACGTACATGATGACGTTGAGACAATATGTGAAAACATTCACGATAAGCTTGTTGCAGGCGTGCTTAAAAGGCTTGATGCCGACGCACCTTTGGGCTTTTTGTTAAGCGGCGGTCTTGACAGCTCGCTTGTATGTGCAATTGCAGCCAAGGAACTGAAGTGGCCGATTAAGACCTTTGCCATAGGTATGAGTACGGACGCCATCGACCTTAAGTATGCGAAGCAGGTTGCTGAGTATCTTGGTGCTGATCATACGGAAGTAATCATTACGGCAGATGATGTAATCAAGGCTCTGCCCGATGTTGTTCATCTTCTCGGTACATTTGATATTACGACTATAAGAGCAAGTATCGGTATGTATCTTGTATGTAAGGCCATTCACGAGCAGACAGATATCAGAGTCATCATGACAGGTGAGATTTCGGATGAGTTATTTGGATACAAGTACACGGATTTCGCTCCGAGCGCCGAGGAGTTCCAGACGGAGGCTGCCAAGAGAATAAGAGAACTGTATATGTATGATGTACTTCGTGCAGACAGATGTATATCGGTTAACTCTTTGGAAGCAAGAGTTCCGTTTGGTGATCTTGATTTTGTTGAGTATGTAATGAGCATAGATCCCGCTAAGAAGATGAATGTATACGGCAAGGGCAAGTACCTTCTTCGCCATGCATTCGAGGGTGATTATCTTCCTGAAGATATTCTTATGAGAGAGAAGGCAGCCTTTTCTGATGCGGTTGGTCATTCGATGGTTGATTACCTTAAGGCTTATGCAGAGAAGAAGTACACGGATGAGGAGTTTGAGACACTTAAAACCAAGTACACACATGCACAGCCTTTCACAAAGGAGTCTTTATTATACAGAGAGCTCTTCGAGACATATTATCCCGGACAGGGACAGATGATAGCTGACTTCTGGATGCCGAATAAATCATGGGAAGGATGTAACGTTAACGATCCTTCGGCAAGAGTGTTATCTAACTACGGTGCGTCAGGACAATAATGGGATTTCGTAGGAGGAAGAAATGGTTAAGTATGTATTTGTAACAGGCGGTGTTGTATCGGGACTTGGTAAAGGAATAACCGCTGCATCACTCGGTAGATTGCTTAAGGCAAGAGGATATCATATCACCATGCAGAAGATGGATCCCTACATCAATATGGATCCCGGAACGATGAACCCCATTCAGCACGGTGAAGTGTATGTCACGGATGACGGGACGGAGACGGACTTAGACTTAGGTCACTACGAAAGATTCGTGGGTGAGAGTCTTGACCACAATTCGAATGTAACGACCGGTAAGATATACTGGTCCGTACTTAATAAAGAAAGACACGGAGATTACGGCGGAGGCACCGTACAGGTAATACCGCATATAACCAATGAGATCAAGTCAAGGTTCTATAAAGAGAAGTCTCCGGATGAGAAGACGATCTCGATTATAGAGATAGGAGGAACAGTCGGCGATATAGAGAGCCAGCCTTTCTTAGAGGCGGTCAGACAGTTCCAGGCCGAGGTCGGAAGAGAAAATGCAATACTTATTCAGGTTACATTGATTCCTTACCTTAAGGCATCAGGTGAGATGAAGACCAAGCCCACACAGGCATCGGTCAAGACCTTACAGAGCATGGGACTCTGGCCCGACATTCTGGTATGTCGTTCCGACTACCCCGTAGATGAAGACATGAGAGCCAAGATAGCGCTCTTCTGTAACGTTAAAAAAGAACATGTATTACAAAACCTCGATGCAGACAGTCTGTACGCGGTCCCTTTGATGCTCGAAGGTGAGCACCTGGCCGAAGCCGTATGTGAATGTCTGCATATAGATTGTCCGAAACCCGATCTTGAGAAGTGGATAAGCATAACGGAAGACTTCGCGGATCCGATGTTTAAGGTCAGAATTGCGATAGTCGGCAAGTATGTTGCATTGCATGATGCATATTTAAGTGTAGCTGAGGCACTTCGTCACGGCGGCATAGCTTCCAGAGCAGAGGTTGATATCAAGTGGGTTGATTCGGAAGAATTAACCGAAGAAAACGCAGAAACGATACTCGGAGATGTTGACGGAATATTGGTCCCCGGCGGATTCGGTACAAGAGGAACGGAAGGAAAAATAGTTGCCGTCTCTTTTGCCAGAACACATAAGATACCATTCCTTGGCATATGCTTAGGAATGCAGCTTGCAATCGTTGAATATGCAAGAAATGTGGTGGGACTTAAGAAAGCCAACAGCATAGAACTTGACCCGGATACACCGGATCCCGTTATAGCTCTAATGCCTGATCAGGAAGGTGTGACGGATATAGGCGGAACATTAAGACTCGGTGCTTATCCCTGTGTGCTTGATGAAGGCAGTAAGGCATATGAGCTCTATGGTAGTAAGGAAATATCGGAGCGACACAGACACAGGTATGAAGTCAACAACGATTACAGGCAGGCGTTTACCGATAAAGGAATGATTCTTTCGGGTATGTCGCCTGACGGAAGAATAGTAGAGATGATAGAGCTTAAGGATCACCCGTATTTCATAGGTACGCAGGCTCATCCGGAGTTTAAGTCAAGACCCGACGAGCCGCATCCGTTATTTGCGGGACTGATTAAGGCGGCGTTATATAACAGACGTAAGTAAGTATGACATAAGGCACTTTTATTGGAGGATAATTATGAAAAAAGAGATTAATACCCTGTATGATCCGCAGTTTGAACATGACAATTGCGGTATCGGAGCGGTGATCGACATAGAAGGAATAGCAGCACACGGAATAGTTGATGATGCTCTTAAGATAGTGGAGAATCTCGAGCACAGAGCAGGTAAGGATGCTGCGGGCGAGACCGGTGACGGCGTCGGAATCTTAACTCAGATTCCTCATAAGCTTCTTAAAGCAGAGTGTGAGAAATCAGGCATTAAGTTAGGCTCTGCAAGGTCATACGGTGTTGGTATGTTCTTTATGCCTGACAAGGAGCTTAAGTGTGCTCAGGCCAAGAAGATGTTCGAGGTGATAGTAGGCAAAGAAGGCCTTAAGTTCTTGGGATGGAGAGAAGTGCCGGTTCATCCTGAGGTATTAGGAAGCAAGGCACTTGCTTGTATGCCTGTTATCATGCAGGGATTTATTGAAAGACCTGAGGGATTTGAGACGGATCTTGAATTCGATCGTAAGTTATACGTCATCAGAAGAATATTTGAGCAGAGTACGGATTCTACATACGTACCTTCATTGTCATGCAGAACGATAGTATACAAGGGAATGTTCCTTGTAGGTCAGTTGCGCACATTCTTTGCAGACCTTCAGGATAAGAGATATACATCTGCGGTTGCAATGGTTCATTCAAGATTCTCAACCAATACCAATCCCAGCTGGAAGCTTGCGCATCCCAACAGAATGCTTGTTCATAACGGTGAGATAAATACCATCAAGGGTAATGTTGATAAGATGCTTGCCAGAGAAGAGACAATGGAAAGCAAGGTATTTAACAAGGATGATATGACCAAAGTGTTGCCTGTTATTCCCAAGGCAGGTTCCGATTCGGCCATGCTTGACAATACACTTGAGTTTTTGATGATGAGCGGAATGGAATTGCCGCTGGCTGCCATGATTCTTATCCCTGAGCCCTGGAGTCACAATGATACGATATCAACCGAAGGCCGTGACTTCTATCAGTACTATGCAACAATGATGGAGCCATGGGACGGCCCCGCATCAATTCTTTACAGTGACGGTGATGTCATGGGTGCAATCCTTGACCGTAACGGACTTCGTCCTTCAAGATACTGCGTAACAGATGACGGAAGACTTATTCTTTCATCGGAGGTCGGTGTGCTTCCTCTTGATGAATCGCATATATTAAAAAAAGAGAGGCTGCATCCCGGCAAGATGCTGCTTGTTGATATGAAGGCAGGACGGATCATCCTTGATGAGGAACTTAAGGAGCGCTACGCATGTGACAATCCGTACGGTGAGTGGCTTGATTCCAATCTGCTTGAACTTAAGCAGCTTAAGATACCGAATATTAAACCTGAGAGCTATGATGATGAAGCTCTGTTAAGACTTCAGAAGGCTTTCGGCTATGCATATGAAGAGTGCAGAGAGAGCATTCAGATCATGGCACTTAACGGTGCGGAGCATATAGGCGCCATGGGTATCGATACGCCTCTTGCGGTTATGTCCAAGGAGTATCAGCCACTATTTTATTATTTCAAACAGCAATTTGCTCAGGTAACCAATCCTCCGATTGATGCGGCAAGAGAGAAGATTGTAACTTCCACGACAGTATATGTCGGCAAAAACGGTAATCTTTTGGAGAAGAAGCCCGGCAATTGCCATGTTCTTAAGATTCACAATCCGATACTTACCGACCTTGATATGCTTAAGATCGAGCACATGGACAGGGACGGATTCAAGGTGGCGAAAGTTCCGATCATCTATTATAAGAGCACGCCCATAGACAGAGTTATTGAGCACCTGTTTGTTGAGGTCGATAAGGCATACAGAGACGGTGCGAATATACTTATTCTCTCTGACAGAGGAGTGGATGAGAACCATGTAGCCATCCCTTCACTTCTTGCCGTAGCTGCCGTTCATCAGCATCTTGTACGTACCAAGAAGTGTACGGCAATGTCACTTATTCTTGAATCGGGCGAACCCAGAGAAGTGCATCATTTTGCAACACTTTTAGGCTTCGGTGCTTCTGCGGTCAATCCTTATCTTGCTCATGCAACAATAGAGAGCCTTATTAAGGAGGGCAATCTTGATAAGGATTATTATGCGGCTGTTGAAGATTACGATCATGCTGTATTACAGGGTATAGTTAAGATTGCTTCAAAGATGGGTATATCTACGATACAGAGTTATCAGGGCAGTAAGATATTCGAGGCAATCGGTATATCTAAGGATGTTATAGATAAATACTTCGCAGGTACCGTAAGCAGAATAGGCGGTATAACCCTTGAAGATATTGCAGAGACAACGGACAGACAGCATTCAAAAGCTTTTGATCCGCTTGGTCTTACAACGGATATGACACTTAATTCCGTGGGCAGACATAAGATGCGTGCTCAGGGTGAACAGCATCGCTACAATCCCAAGACCATACATATGCTTCAGACAGCCACAAGAGAAGGTGACTATGAGAAGTTTAAGCTTTATACGTCAATGGTAGATTCTGAGGAGACCGGATATTTAAGAAGTCTTATGGAGTTTAACTACCCTGCAGAGGGCATAAGCATTGACGAAGTTGAGAGTGAGACTGAGATAGTTAAAAGGTTTAAGACAGGCGCAATGAGTTACGGTTCAATATCCGAAGAGGCTCATGAAGCACTCGCCGTTGCAATGAATCACTTACACGGTAAATCC
>JAFYBE010000098.1 GCA_017540355.1 Lachnospiraceae bacterium
CGGACAGATATCTTTGCTTTTTCTTCACTGGAAAGAAAATTATCGTCACAAATGCATACCATAAGAAATCAGATAAACTGCCTCCAAGCGAAAAGTCCACTGCACTAAAGAGCATGGCAGCGTATAAAAAGGCAGTTGATGAAAAGAATAAGAATGGAAAGGGGGAATAATGCAATGAAATCCACTTTTGATGAATTTATAACTGATGATCCCAAGCAGAAGGCTTTGTTCGACAAGGAATATGATGATTTCCTTCTCTCCGAGTTTATCATACAAAAAATGGAAGAAGAAAATCTCTCAGTCCGTTCACTTGCACAAAAGGCTTCTGTCTCTCCTACCGTGATTCAAAAGCTTAGAAACAATGAAAGCGCCGAAAAAATCACCTACAGCACTTTTATGTCAGTGATCCGATCTCTTGGATACAAAATGCGTCTCGAAAAAATGTAAGATCATCCCCCGAATAACCCTAAGATTTATTCGGGGGATTTTTCAACGGCAATCCAATATATGATGAGAATAACCATATCAAACTATACTTTGATAGATACAATATAGACACCATCCTACTCGGGTTAGTCCTTATGATCAATGAAGGCTTACAGATAAAGTCTGAACAGGATGATACGGAATACGCCCCGATAGATGAGACATACTATCCCCTAACGCCTCCTATCAAGGTCTTTTTGGAAAGACTGAAAGCCAATAATGATATTTATTATCCTGGATCTAATTTTTTATTCCCGGATGAATCACAGGAATTAGGATGTATAACTCTTTACGTGACTTATAGAGCCCATCGCTATGTCTGCAATAAGCTTGGCATTCCTGTCAATAAAGAGATACCTAAGGGGCCCCATTCATTTAGACGTAATCACTTAACAGGATTTGTCGAACTCTCCGGTAATGCAATGCTCGGAACCAACCTTTACGGTAATAGTGTTAAAGCATTTGATCAGTACTATGCTCTTTCTTATAATGCTGCAACATCGGCTCCTTTTGTAGAAGCATTTCAAACGAAGATTTTTGGTGACAGTTTAATAAGTGAATAAGAGTGAATAAGGAAAAATCAAGTTGCAAAAAGCGAGGAACGTGATAAAATCAACGTTCCTCGCCTCAATCAACCCCGTGCGTGAGAAGATTCGAACTCCCGACACCTTGGTCCGTAGCCAAGTGCTCTATCCAGCTGAGCTACACGCACATCCGCCGTCCTTACGGACAACGACATTATGTTACACATATTCATGTGAATTGTCAATAGAAATTAATTTCTTCCTTCTCCGAGGAAAGCGATTATCACAAGACTTGCTCCCGTGTGTGTACCGATCATGGGGCCGGCGTTGCTTACAAGCACGTTCTTATATCCGAGTTCCTTCACAAGACCTTCAACATAGGCTGCATCTTCAGGCACATTACCATGACATACCATAACGACATTCTCGTTATTCTCTGCCTTGCGTGAGCCTTCATGCTCCTGCATGTATTCGGCAAGATAATTAAGCGCCTTCTTACGTCCTCTGATCTTCTTGGTAACCTCAAGTCTTCCCTCATCATCAACTATAATGAAAGGCTTAACAGATGCAAGCGTTCCCAAAACAGCGCTGCTCTTTGATACTCTTCCGCCTCTCCAAAGATCGAAAAGATTATCAACCGTGATTGCCAAAAGACAGTTCTTGGCATTGTCCTTACACCAGTTAACGGTCTCCTCAAAGTTCTTGCCTTCATCTCTTAACTTGGCTGCATACCATACTAAAAGACCTTCACCGAGTGAACCGCTTAAGCTGTCAACAACCTCTATCTTCTTGTCCGGATACTTCTCCATTATCTCTTCGGCACCTATTCTTACACTGCCGACTGTTCCCGAAAGTCCGGTAGACAATCCGATATATAAAAACTCGTCTGTCTCATCTATATGAGCTTCGAAATATTCCTTCGCATCAGCAGGATTGATCTGAGATGTTGAAGGCTTCGCACCCTCACTTAACATCTTATAGAACTCTTCGGCGGGAAGCTGCTTATCCTTGCCGTTGATGACTTCGCCCTCAAGTATCGTACTTAGGTACATGCAGTCAATGTTCTTCTCCTTCATAAAGCTTTCGGGTAAGTCAGATCCGTTATCGGTAATAATCTTGAACATCAATTTCTCCTCTTATCCTATGCCGGTGTTTAAGGCATAGCCTCGTTTATTCGTAAAAAACGTGAGTCACTGTGATATTATACTATCTATGCCTCACTTTGTAAACATTATTGTTAAAATAACCATTATATGTAGTATTAAATACTACATATCTTCCATCCAGAATAATTAAGCCCGCATAACTGCGGGCTCAAATCATCATTAACGGTTAACTCATTAACTCATGATTGCACGAACTGCCTGATCATCCTGATTGTTGATACCCAAAGCCGCTTCCATGACAGCACCGTTGCCGTTGCCCACTGCCGTAACCAAAGCCTCACTGGCTTCCACTACCGCTTCATCAGCAAGTGTCTCCTTCGTAAGCTGTGCAGTCTCTTCACCGGCCTTTTCAGCACGAGCCTCACTGGCTTCTCTGGCTTCCATATTCTGCTGGTACTCATATCGGGAAATTCTGCCGTCTCTGTATAACTGCTCAACCTGGTCTTTGCTGAGACCCGTCAGATTGTCCACATGCTCCTTGGCTGTCTCCACAACGGAATTGCCCTGGTTCTCAGCCTCTTCAATAAGCAGATCCTTACGCGCTTTGGCAGCTTCATTATCTGCATCGCGAAGATCGTTACGCTCCGCAGCTCTCTCTGCATTGGCCTCGGCGGTCTCTTTCATCTGTTCCATTGCTCTTGCCTGATTCTCTCTTGTCTCCTGAATCTGTGCACGCATGGACTCTATTGCTTCTTCATTAGCCTCTATGCTGACTTCATTCTGCTCTGCAACAAGACCGTCCTCGCCGTTGGTAACCACTGTACCGCCAACCCTTGCGGAATCGGCTCCCTCAGCCGTTACATTAAGTCTGTCACCCTGTTCGGATACAGCACTTATGGCATCTTCTCTGATCTTCTCTTCGGCCTTCTTGTCTTCTGCGACTTTCGCATTCTTAACATCCATCGCTTCGGCAGCTTTCTTAGCCGCTTCAGATACGGCATCCGTCACGCCGGGCTTTGAACCTGTCTGGGTCGCATTAAGACCCTGATTATAATTTACGCCTGTATTAACATTATTATTCACATTGATATCAAGTGCCATAGCAACCTCCTATCTGCAGAATAATCAATAACCCTATACACCTTCAATATATCACATATTTACCGCTAAAACAACACTTTAGTACTGCTGCAGCCTATTCTGTCACAGCCTGCTTCGATATAGGCAACCATCTCTTCCTTGGTCCTTATTCCGCCCGCTGCCTTTATCTTAACCGCAGGTCCTATATGCTCCTTAAAAAGCTTCACATCTTCAAGCGTCGCGCCTGCACTTCCGAAGCCTGTAGAAGTCTTGATGTAATCGGCACCCGCCTCGGTCACAGCCTTACACATGGCTATCTTCTCTTCCTCAGTAAGATAGCAGGTTTCAACTATGACCTTAAGGATATGGTCTCCGCACAACTTCTTCATGCTGCATATCTCACCGGTAACGGCTGCATACTCTCCGTTTTTTACCGCCGTGATATCAATCACCATATCTATCTCGTCGGCTCCGTCTTCCAAAGCAACTTCACACTCGTTAAGCTTGGCTTCAGTCGCCTCATATCCCAAAGGAAAACCTATAACAGTAGCCACCTTGAGGCTGTCGCCGTACTTGGCCTTAACCCGCCTTACGTAATTGGGCGGAATACAGATCGAAGCCGTCTCGTACTCTATCGCCTCTTTGCAAAGTTCATCTATCTGTTCTGCGGTTGCCACTGGCTTAAGCAGCGTGTGGTCAATATAATGTGCTATTTCCCTGTTATTCATATGATACTCTCCTTATAAACTCTAACTTCCCTGTCTCTCAAGCTATATGTTCTGCCTGTACGGCATTATGTCCTCAGTGTATGCCCTTAATATCTCACCCACGCTCCATGCCTGGTTATAACAGCCTCCCGGAAGATTCGGCTTGTCACCGTCAAACACTTCCGATATTCCTCCTATGGCCGCCTCAAACTCCATATGTTCAAGCACGGGCTTAAGCATCTCCAAAAGCTTCTCGGTACAGTCGCGTCCCGGGCCATTAACCTTACGGTATGCCGTAAAGTAAGCACCTAAAAGATATGACCACGCCGTACCCTGATGATAGGCCTCATCTCTTTTCTTTAATGAGCCTTTATATACTCCGTGGTATTCGGGACTGTCAGTTGATAAAGAACGCAATCCCACTCCCACATATAGCTTTTTCTCTGCCATGGCCACTACCGACCTCTCCTGAGTCACCGATAAAACAGAGAACGGAAGTGATATGGCCAGAATCTGATTCGGTCTTATCGACGCATCCTTAAATGTATAACTGTCGGTCTGTGCATCATATACGACAACATCATACAGACAGTTCTTGGAATCGTTCCAGAAAGCTTTGCCGAATGATGACTTAACCTCTCCCGCAAGGGATGCGTAATGCGTACCGTCATATCCGTATATCTTGCACAGATATTCCATTATGCAGAGTGCGTTATACCACAGTGCATTGATCTCCACGGGACAGCCGTGTCTGGGTGTCATAACGGTATCACCGTTTTTCACATCCATCCAGGTCACCTGATCAAGATCACTTCCTGCATGAATAAGTCCGTTGCTCTCCATGCCGATTGAAAAGTCCGTACCGTTTTTGTAATTCTCTATTATCTCCAAAAGCGCAGGGAAGATATCTTTCCTAATGAAGGTCAAGACTTCCTTCATGTAATTGTCCCCTACCTTCGGATCATCCTTTAAGTATTTGATGTATCTGTATATCGCCACAAAATACCACAGTGACGCATCTGCCGTATTGTATAAGGGTCCCGAAGTGTCATCCGGGAACATATTGGGTATGAGCCCGTTCTTAATATAGTGAGCAAAGGTCAGTAATATAAGTCCCGCTTCATCATATCTTCTCGTGCAGAGAGTTAATCCGCAGAAGGCTATCATCGTATCCCTTCCCCAGTCCGTGAACCACGGAAGGCCTGCCAGTATCGTACTTGTACCCGTGGAAGTTCTCTTTGATAAGAAATGATCCGCACTTAAAGCAAGACGTGCAAATATCTCATCGTTAAGCTCACCCTCTTTGGCCACACCGGCTCTTGATCTTACCACTCTGTCCGATGCTCTCTTAACAAGATTGGCATAATAGTGTCTTGCTTCTTTGACTATCTTATGCGCATCACGCGGCTCTAAGAAATAATTGCCGCCGTCCTGTAAAAGTGCAAAGCCCTGCAGCGTCTCCGAACATACAACATGGCACAACATCGAGTATGATATCTGCTCACGTGCCGGTATCTTAACCTTAATCTCGCAAGGAGTGTTGTGGCTTGTAAGGCCCTCTTCCTCAAGATCGACCTGTGTCTTAAGCCTCGTGCCCGATTCGTACTTATCGGGCTTATCCCTGTATTCACCGCCGCTGAAGGCTATATCTATTCTTACAAACTGATTGACTCTTGGTACTAAAGAAAGAGTATTGCCCGTAAGCAAAGAATTAAACTTTGGTACCGCTCTGTATGTAAGCGTGTCATGCTCTCTGAAATTAATAAGGGGAGTTAATGTCACCACGGCTTCCGAATCAGTATTGTTGATCATGTCATAGGCTATGGCCACGGCATTGGTATCTCGCTTCATGGCCAAAGTCTTGTTTATGACAACATCGTCACCGCATTCATATGCAAAACTGACACTTGCGTCATCATATGTAACCGCCGTTAAATAGCGGTATCCGCTTCTTTCGGTCACCGCGCCCTTCTTATATATCTGTGCGGTATCCAGGTCGTACTCTTTGCCGTTAACGGATATCGATTCACGTACTCGTTCGAGTGTTACATATCTGTGAGTAGGCGGAAAAAGGGCCGCAACAAGATATCCCTGATGCGTCCTGTTCTGTGAGCCTATGAGCGAACCGCTGCAATAGCCGCCGAGTCCGTTGGTAAGACACCATTCCATATTCACTCCGGTCTCATAGTTCGGCCAGAATTTGCTGTCATACTTATACTCAGACATCCGTCCCTCTCCGATTTGTGCCCGTATATGTCCCAAGCACAGACTTATATAAGGTAATTATATATGTTATAATCAGTATATGGCAAGGAGGGATTTGTGATGACAGACAGAAGAGTTTTTGTAATCGTAATTGACAGCTGCGGATGCGGTTATGCACCCGATGCCGAAGCATTCGGAGATCTTGGAGCCAATACGCTTAAGACCATAGCATCTTCGAACAAGTTTAACATACCCGTAATGAAGCAGATGGGACTGCTTAATATAGACGGAACGGATTATGCCGAAGGTTGTGATTTACCAACAGGATGCTTTGCAAGACTTACCGAGAAGTCGATGGGTAAAGATACAACCATTGGCCATTGGGAGATTGCAGGTATAGTATCCGAGAATCCTCTTCCCACTTATCCCGACGGCTTCCCTGATGAAGTCATAGAAGAATTCGAGAAGCTTTCAGGCCGCGGTGTTCTGTGCAACAAGCCCTATTCCGGAACAGAGGTTATCAGGGACTACGGCGTTGAACATATGAATACGGGCAAGCTTATTGTCTATACATCGGCAGACAGCGTATTCCAGATTGCGGCTCATGAGGATATAGTTCCAGTCGAGGAATTGTACCGATACTGTGAGATTGCCAGAGGCATGCTCAAAGGAAAGCACGGAGTCGGAAGAGTTATAGCCCGTCCGTTTATCGGCAGTGAAGGCAATTTTACGCGTACACCCAGACGCCACGATTTTTCCCTTATACCGCCCAAGACAACTATGATGGACGCATTGCTTGCGGCCGGATATGATACATACGGCGTCGGCAAGATATACGATATATTCGCAGGCAAGAGTGTCGCACATACGGTGCGCACGGAGAACAATGCCGATGGAATGAACAAGACACTTGAATTCCAGAAGGAAGATTTTAAGGGACTTTGCTTTGTAAACCTGGTTGATACCGATATGATATTCGGCCACAGACGTGACATAGACGGCTATGCGAACGCCGTAAGCGAAGTAGATGCGGCACTTAAGACTTTCACGGAGCGGATGAGAGATGACGATATCTTAATGATTACCGCTGACCACGGCTGCGATCCGGGATATAAGGGAACGGACCATACAAGAGAGATGGTGCCGCTTCTGGTATACGGCAGGAACATTAAGTCGGGAGTCAATCTCGGAACAAGGAGCTCATATGCTGACATCGCCGCAACCATACTTGATATATTCGGAGTAAACAGCGATATCGAAGGCACCAGCTTCTGGGATCTTATAAAGTAAACTTCTCATTGTCAAAGGAGGATTGCCATGGATCATAAAGAACTTATATCTAAAGCGATCGAAGCCAGAAAAACGGCTTATGCGCCCTATTCGGAATTCACCGTGGGCGCTGCACTTTTATGTTCGGACGGAACGGTATATACGGGCTGTAATATAGAGAATGCTTCTTACGGAGCAACGATATGTGCTGAAAGGACCGCGTTTTTTAAAGCGGTCAGCGAAGGGGCCGGAGATTTCGAGGCCATAGCCATCGTAGGCGCCCCTCAGGGCAAAGAGCCCGATTTCTGTCCTCCCTGCGGCATGTGCAGACAGGTAATGACCGAGTTCTGCAATCCCGAATCTTTCAGGATCATACTAAGCAACGGCAAAGAGGACCGCATATATACACTTAAAGAGATGATGCCTTATTCTTTTGATAATCTGCAGTCATCTTCTGTATAAGAAAGCCAGATCTATAAGGAAGCGGCGTTTCTTATCACTTATCTTGTGAGTACCGACTCTCCACTGCCAGTTACCGAAGGTGGTGGAGGGCGCGTTCATTCTTGATTCGTTACCCAGACCGAATATATCCTGAATGGGAATTATGGCAAGTACGGCATTGGAGCTGTATGCAAGCCTTATGTTCTCTTCGTTCAATCTCTCAACGGTTTCATCGGATAAAGTTATCTTCTCTCCCGAATCCGACAGTTCGTCTGAAATATCCGTATGCAGATATCTGCTCATAAAATCAAGAGCCTCTGTTTTTCCCTCTAGGGCACAGGACTTAATATATCCCGAAAGCGTCTGCGTATCGTGGGTAGTGGTATATATCACTATATTGGAATCCTTGTAGTTATGGGGAAGGTTGTCATTATCAGAGCCTCTGTCCCATCCGAAGGCAAGAATCCTTGAACAGGTGAGTCCCCACTTATCTATTAGCTTCTTAACTCCCGGCACAACGGTACGCGGACCGGCGTCATCTACGATAAGGAAGGTGTCCTTCATAGCCGAACTTATCGCATCCATGAAGTTCCTGCTCGGTCCCTTATACCATCTGCCCGAATCCGAAGACTTGGCTCCGGGGCTTACGGCATAGTACTTAACGGCACCGATAAAGTGGTCGAGTCTTACAAGGTCGAACATGTCGCAGGCTTTACCCATCCTGCTTCTCCACCATGAGAAATCGTCCGCATCCATAACTTCCCAGTTATAGACAGGGCTTCCCCAAATCTGGCCCTTGGGTGAAAATTCATCCGAAGGCATGGCTGAAACCAAGGACGGTTCGCCGTCATGGTCAAGCAAAAATATGTCTCTGTGTGCCCATACGTCGGCACTGTCATGTGCAACGTACAAAGACACATCACCGATTATCGATACGCCCTTGCCTTTCGAATAATCATGAAGCCTGTTCCACTGCATATGGAACATGTACTGGCAGAAAGAATAAAAATCAATGCTGTCTGCAAGGTCGCTTTCAGCCTTCTTAAGAGCCTGGGGATTTCTGTCTTTTAATCCGCTCTCCCATTCGGTCCATGATCTGTCCGCATTGCTTTCCTTGATCGCACGGAACAGCGAATAGTCCTTTAACCAGTATTCATTATCTTTGACAAAGGCAATGTAGTCTTCGTTGTTCTTATCAAATCTCTTATAGGCCTTGCGAAGGATCAATCCCCTGTTGTGATACATGTTGGCATAGTCGATATCCTGATTGTCGCTTCCCCAAGCGTAAGACCTTATCTCTTTTGCTTCAAGCAGACCGGCCGCAACAAGTTCATCCAGATCTATAAGATAATTATTGCCCGCAAACGCAGATATCGGCTGATACGGGCTATTACCGAAACTGAGCGGTCCTGTGGGAAGGATCTGCCAGTAACGCATCTTCATATCCGCCAAAAGATCTATAAAATTATAGGCCGCCTTACCGAGTGTACCTATTCCGTACTCAGACGGAAGACTGCCTATTGCCATAAGTATTCCCGCGCCTCTGACGGGATTCTTAATATTCTTCATTTTCTCACCATTTTATACTGTATTTTAGTAAATTTTCGTGATATACTGTTTTTATAATATAACATAGTGGAGGGGTTATGGCAACTATTAAGGATATAGCGAGTAAACTTGGAATATCGGTCAGCGCCGTGTCTAAGAGTTTAAACGGTGCCAGCGATATAAGTGAAGAACTTCGTCAGCTTGTGCTGGATACGGCCGTAGAGCTCGGCTATTCCACCAAGCGTTCGCGTAAGCAGGAGCACAGAAAGCTTGCTCTCTTTATAGAGAACATGGACTATGCCAGCGAGAACGATTTCGGATATGACATAATCTTAGGCTTTAAGCAGAATGCTTTTAAGAACAACTGGGACGTGGATATGATTCCCGTCAATCCCACATTCCAGCTTCAGGAAAAGTACGACACCTATATGTTAAAGTGCGGATACAGCGGCGCATTCATCGTGGGCTTTGCCCTTAACGACGAGTGGATGAAGCAGTTTGCCACCACCACAATGCCGACCGTTTTATTCGATAATTTCATTCGCAACAATCCGAATACCTGCTATGTGGGAACGGACAATTACGAAGGTATCGATACCGCAATAGAACATCTTTACAAATTGGGACATGAGAAGATTGCGTTCCTTAACGGTTCGCTTCATTCGATGGTATCCGAGCAGCGTCAGGATGCATTCCTTCAGGGAATGGCCGGACACGGACTCAAAGTTCATGATGAACTTCTGGCATACGGTTACTATGTTGCCGACAGTGCGAAGTATCACGTTCCCGCATTTTTGGAAAACGGTGCTACAGCCATAATGTGCGGTAACGATCTTATTGCATCGGGTGTTGTTGAGGAATGTAAGGCCAGAGGTCTTAAGGTTCCTGAGGATATAAGCGTTATCGGATTTGACGACATACCGATAGCATCTTCCATGACACCGGCATTAACTACCGTTAATCAGAACAGGCTTGAGCTTGGCAAGGGCGGATATGCAATGCTTACATCCCTTATATCGGGTATAGCCATAAGCAAGGCGCTGATGCGTCCGAAACTTGTAGTAAGAAAATCAACTGCCAAAGCCAAGGCTTCAAAGTAATTAAGAGAAAGAATAAATGAGCAGACTTTTATGTCTGCTCATTTTTTATGCTCTCGATTTCAGCTTTAAGTTCTTCCATCTTCTTTAAAGCTTCTTCTATTCGAACTTCCTTATCAATCTTTGAAACATCCGCCGGCTCATCATATGCGGGTGCGCTTCCTATGGGTCTTGGTGCATCGGAATCACCGCCTATCGGCCTCGGTGCATCGGTATCATCCAAAAACTCATCGTCAAGAGGGGGCAGTGCCGCAGTCTTTTCAAAATAACTCGGGTCTATGTCTATCCTGTAATCGTCAGGATTGTTGCTCATGTATCTTGCGGGATCCGCTCCGTCCCTTACAGCCTTCTCAGCAGGCATTATCGGCCTTTCTTCAGGCATCACCGGCACAGGTGCGGGCTTGTATGCCGGCCTTGTCTGTCTTGCCTTTGCCGCCGGCTTGGGTGCGGGTCTTACCGATTCTTCGTAATACTCTTCTTCATCCTCGTAATAATCGTCCTCGTACTCATCATCGTATTCCTCGTCTTCGTACTCGTCCTCATATTCATCTTCGTCGTACTCATCTTCATACTCATCATATTCGTCATAGTCATCGTACTCATCATCCGATAATTTCTTGATACTCTTTATAGTTGCAAAGATTATTATGACGAGCATAAGTATGACACCGCCTATGATAAGCAGCATCTTATAGTCCGTATCGGGAATCTCTTTGTCTTCTTCCTCTTCGGAATCCTCAGAGCCGTCTTCTTTTACCTCTTCGGAATCGGGCGAAGCCTCCTTCGAACCCTCTGAAAGCTCTATGAAATTGCCCGCAACATATCCGACTTCCTCGTCAAATTCGATACGATACCATCCGTCTTCGCTTCCGGTGATGTCGACAACATCTCCGTTATGCAACTGACCGATGACATCCGAATCCGTACCGGGGCCGCTTCTGACATTTAGAGTATCGTTGGTGACGGTACCCGTGGCATTCATCTCCTCTGCCGCATACACATAAGCAGGCATGTCGGATGTATATGTTCCGGCAGTGAGTGCAAGCGTAATCGCCGACACTGCTGCCATATGCTTAATAATTCGTCTTAAATTCTTACCGACGTACAATTTCTTCATAATCCTTCTCCCTGTATTCGCACTTCTTTTATCCCCCGTCGCGCTTATACTTTAACTTTATTTTGTCTTTTTATCCATTATCTGCTTAAGCGATACATCATAGGGCGCTCTTGCTATCCCGTACTCCGTGACAATGGCCGTTATAAGTTCATTGTCCGTTATATCGAAAGCCGGATTGTATACCTTGACACCCTTAGGCGCCATCGGCTCATTATACCACATTTCCGTAACCTCTGTTGATGGACGTTGTTCGATCTTAATATCGTTGCCGCAGGCCGTATCCATATCTATCGTGGAAGTCGGCGCGCAAACATAAAAAGGCACGTTGTAGCGCTTGGCCAAAGCCGCGACCATACTCGTTCCTATCTTATTTGCAACATCACCGTTGGCCGCCACTCTGTCACAGCCCACAAAAACCGCATTCACCCAGCCGTTACGCATCACAAGGCCCGACATGTTATCACAGATAAGCGTCACATCGACTCCCGCACTCTGCAGTTCGTACGCCGTTAAGCGCGCACCCTGTAAAAGCGGTCTTGTCTCATCCGCAAAGACCTTGAATTCATATCCTCTCTCATGTCCCAGATATATCGGTGCCGTCGCCGTACCGTACTTACATACCGCAAGCTTGCCCGCGTTACAGTGAGTCAGGATACCGTCATGAGGCTTGACAAGACTTAAGCCGTTCTCGCCGATCTGCTTGCATACCCATATATCCTCGGCCTTGATATCAAGCGCTTCCTGCTTCATCGCATCAAGAATCTTGGTAACCGGTTCGCCTTCCATAGACTTAACAAGCTTATCCATCCTGTTAAGTGCCCAATGAAGATTGACGGCCGTGGGTCTTGAAGAATCAATGTAATCCCTCAGTCTTGCAAATTCCTTATAGAATACCTCATACTCATCGGAAGCATTCTCATCCACATTAATCCGTACGGCCAGCACATACATGCTGATGGCAGCCGCCACTCCGATGGCCGGAGCTCCTCTGACTTTAAGCAGATTGATGGCTTCCCATATGTCTTCCGCCTTGCTTAATCTTATGATCTCCGTCTTATTGGGTAAAAGTGTCTGGTCTATGATCACAAGCTCATCCGTCTTTAAGTCCAGATCAACCGTCTCTATATCCAATATGTTCTTTTCATCAGCCATTTTTATATCCGCCCTTTATTTCAGTCTGTTGCAAATATCAACATATTCTTTTAAGAATTCGTCGTGATCCGAAGCCATGAATGCCTCGTCTCTGTCACGAGCCGCATATTCATGCCTCTTTGCTCTTTCGCTTAATGCAGAAAGTCCGAGTGTTGCCATCTGACCCTTTATCGTATGCGCCTCCATACGATAGGAATCATAGTCGCCTTCGGTGTAAAGCCTGCGCATATTTAAAGCTCTGTCCTCGGCATCGGCTATGGTTGTTGATATTATCTCAGCCAAAAACTCTTCGTTATTCGCACTGTATGCCAGGGCCGCTTTGATATCCAGACCCTCTATTGCAGAAAGTTTACGCATAAGCGCGGAATCGTTCGCACCGGACTTATCATCAGTAATCGGAGGCATAATCTTATCTTCAGGCAAATACTTCTTAACCGTCTGCTCAAGTAATGTTGCATCAATCGGCTTGGTAAGATAATCCTCAAAACCGGCTTCCATATATATCTGTCTGCTGCCCGCCATTGCATTGGCCGTAAGCGTTACGGCAGGTGTATTCTTATTACGCGACTGCGGATCGTTCCTTATGATCTTAAGAGTCTCTATTCCGTCAGGCGTCGGCATCATATGATCCAAAAGGATAAGATCGTATTCGGTCTTCTTACATTTCTCTATGGCTTCTCTTCCGCTTCCGCAAAGCTCGGGAACTATCGCTGCCGCACCTAAGAAGAGTCTTACTATATTAAGGTTTGACCTGTTGTCATCCACAGCAAGAATCTTCGCCGAAGGAGCCGAGTAATCGCACTTATGCTTCTCTTCCGCCTTATTATCGCCAAAGCGCATGCTTATGCTTAATTCACTCTTATCAGTCACCTTGACGGGTATGGTTACGACAAAATCAGATCCCACACCGTACTCACTCTCAAGCTCTATCTTACCGCCCATTGAGTCTAATATATTCTTAACAATCGCAAGACCCAAGCCCGTTCCTTCGATATTACGGTTTTTGTTCATATCGACTCTCGTAAAGGCTTCGAAAAGACCCGCCTGATCTTCTTTTCTGATTCCGCGCCCGGTATCCTTGATACTGAATCTTAAATCAAAAGTATCTTCGCCGGTATATTCCCCTCCTACGGTTAACGTCACATTACCCTTATCCGTGTACTTGATCGCATTGTTGATAAGATTGACAAGCACCTGTTTGATTCTGAATTCATCCGAACACTGACCGTTAGGAACTCCGTCATGTATTACCATCTCATAATGAAGTCCCTTTGCATCGGCTCTTTCATGAATAAGAGGCTGTATATCCGTAAGTACGGCGGACAGTCTGTAATCCGCTTCCGTAATGTCAAGCTTGCCTGCTTCGATTTTTGAAAAATCAAGCACGTCATTGACAAGGGTCAAAAGCATCTTGCCCGAACTGCGAACGCTCTTGGCATATTCATCGATCACCCTATCCTTGTTCTCACGGATGATCATCTCATTCATTCCGAGAATGGAATTAATCGGTGTCCTGATCTCATGCGACATTCCGGCTAAGAATCTTGTCTTGGCATCTGACAGTTCCATGGCTTTATTCTTATCTTCGTTCATCTTTAACAGGTCGCTTATCTGCTGAATGATAACACAGATCAAAAAAGCACTGAGTCCCAACAACATAGGGATACTGTCATGTTTGGTCTCCACAAACAGAAGCACGATTACCTCAATAACGCCAAGAAGTACCAGGCCGAAGAATCCGGCCGCCGTATATTTATACTCCGAAAAATGTCCTCTCTTAAGATCGATGAACAGAATAACCAGTACGCTGAACATTATCAGAGCCAGGATTAAATCGATGTAAAGCAAAGCTCTGTCATAGGAAAGGATTCGGGTAAAATGAAGACCCGTCCATAAGACCGCACTGATCATGTCAAATATCATAAGAAGAGTAACGACCTTCGTATATCTGCCTTTCTGAATCGAATCAAGATAAAGCAAAAAGCCCATCGGCAGCATAAGGCACAAAAGATAGTTCATCGTACCGTCGATATGATAGTGACCGACAACAAACGGACAAAGATATGAATTCGTAACAACCCATCCCGCAGTGACAAATGTTCCGACCGCGGCATGAAGCATATCTATTCTGCGCCTGAAAATAATACGCATTATAAGACCGGCCGTCATTACAACTATTGACATAAAGAGGATAATGAGCGCCAGGAAGAATGTAACCCCGTATTCCCCGAACATATATGAATAAACGCCGCTCATGGTCGCAACAAACGTCACCGGCACAATCTCCGGATGTCTGTTGGTACGGCCCCTGAATATCCTGAGTTCTGCACCGGAATCCGATTCCTTAAGCGGCACGGTATAATAAAATCCCTTGACCGAACCGCCGGGAATATCCGCATCACGCAGGCGTAAATACTCCTTTCGCACCGAACCGTCAATATATACTATTGTGTCGCTTCTCGTGGGAAAACATAAAAAACAGTTATCCTTAATTCCGTCCGGAAGCGTCGCCACAATTGTGAAATCCTCTTCGTATGCCCTGTCGTCCACATACGACCGCCCTGCCTGCATCTCATTCCCGTCAGAATCAATAACCGTCCAGTTCTCAATAAATACCGGACCATCAGTCTGTGCAACCCCCGTCTTATCCTTCGAAGCACAATAAAGCCAGAACAGGATGCTGGATAAGATAAAGGCAAAAAGCATGTATTTTAATATATCGCGGATTACTTTCTCGGTCATGCCTGCTTATCGTCACTATCATAAACAATCTGCAAAAAATAGTATATCAGTACTATTATAGATAATACGCCACGCAGTTGCAACCGAATTGGACGAAACAGAGATCCGGCTGTATAATCCATATATAAGGAGAGCGAACGTGATAACGGTATTGTCAGTTGAGAATATGCGTTTAAGTGATGTGCATACCATAGAATCGGGTACTCCCGGTGCCGAACTTATGATGCGGGCCGCCGAGGGTATATTTGCTGCGGTTAAGTGGCTGGACCCCGTTGCCATAGTCTGCGGCAGCGGCAATAACGCCGGTGACGGCTACGCACTTGCCCTTTTATTAAAAAAATCGGGCAACAGGGTTACGATCATCACCTTAAGCGATCGCGCCTCCGCTGACGGACGCCTTTATCTTGATAAATGTATCAACGAAGATATCGATATAAAAAGATTTGATGACGATACGGATTTAAGAGAATATGCAACTGTTGTTGACTGTATATTGGGAACCGGATTTAAAGGGGCGGTCCGCGAAGATATCGCCACGGTCATACACCGTATCAACGAAAGCGGTGCTTATGTGGTATCTGCCGATATAAACAGCGGTCTCGACGGTGATGTCGGAATTACTGACACGTGTGTCATATCAGACATGACAGTATCGATAGGTTCATATAAACCCGGACATTTTCTTAATATGGCCAAGGATGTCATGAAGTCCAAGGTCAATGTCGACATAGGCATCACTCCTGTTTCGGATGAGGGCCTGTTCGGACTTGTGACAGATGAAGATGTACGCGCTGCAATCCCCGCAAGGCATAATCTCTCCAATAAGGGAACATACGGCTATACCGCTTTAATAGGAGGGTCGGTGCGCTTCAGCGGTGCCATAAGACTTGCATCCATGGCATCTGCCGCAATGAGAAGCGGTGCGGGCGTTGTAAAAATCGGCCTTCCGAAATCTCTTATGCATGATGTTATTCCGCATATATTGGAAAGCACGATATTCCCGATGTCTGATGACGACGGTGAATTTGTATATAATGAAGATGAACTAAAGGATCTTATCAAGAACGTTAAGGCGGTCGCCTTCGGCATGGGAATAGGCGTAAGCGATGAGACGACAAAGATGCTTACGTTTTTACTGCGCGAATATACGGGAAGACTTATCATAGATGCGGATGGACTTACAATCTTATCTTCTCTTGACAGGTCTATAATTGGAGACGCCAAATGCGATATCGTACTCACGCCGCATATCAGAGAATTCTCAAGGCTTACGGGCTTAAGTACGGATGAGATATTAAACGCACCGATCGGTTCCGCAATCGACTATGCGAAAGAATTATCCGCAGGGCGAAGTGCGGATACGGTTCTGTTGCTTAAAGGACCCTCAACTGTCATTACCGACGGAACAAATACATATATAACCGATGCCGGCTGTCCCGGAATGGCTACCGCCGGAAGCGGTGATGTACTCTCGGGAATACTCTCCGCCACATGTTCATATATCGAAGATCTTAGCAAAGCAGTCTGCGCAGGTGCATATATTAACGGCAGAGCCGGAGAAGCCGCACAAAATCAAAACGGCGCCGTCAGCATGGTTGCCGGCGACACCGTATCTCACATAGCGGAAGTTATTAAAGAACTCACTTCTTGCCCTTGATACCAAGTACGGCCCATCTGAAGAAGGGTATCCTTGATATGATTGCATAGAGCGCATAAGCTACGGCAAATGCCGATACCAAAGTTAAGATATATGTGATCCATGCCGGAAGCAATCCGTTCCTTGCAATATAGTGTGCTACTAATGATATTCCAAGATAGTGGAATATATATAATCCCCAACTGTGACTGCTCATCCAACTTAAGAAAGTATTCGTATAATCAAGATACCTTGCACCGCCTGATAAGAATGCAAGAGTAGCAAACCATCCGTATGATGTGAATAATATGTATCTGTTAACAGGCGCATCGGCATAATTCTCAGGAAAATACAGGATACAGAACGCTACGCCGAGTCCAATTGCTATAATAAGCAGCGGTACGAACCATTTCTTAAGCAGTTCTATTACTTCATCATGAGAGAATACGAAATATCCGAGCAAGAAGCCTGCGCCGTAATATCCGAACCTGTATACACATATGATCGGAGTATTAAGTATCTGAGCCGCACCGAACACAACAACTGTCAGGATCAGGAGCACAATAACTCCGGTTTTCGCACCTAGATTCCACAATCTGTCCTTCTCAATCTTACGTATCGGAACCAATACTATCGATAATACCCACAGAAGCTGTATGTACCATAACACGCCGATTCCGCTTGCCACCATGATAAGGAATGCAACGAATACAGGCACTGTCTTCATCATATTAACCGCATCACTTGATCTTGTATTGTAATAACCCTGAATCCACTGGAATACGAACAGTCCGATTGTTGAAGGAACCAATAATTTCCTTGTTCTGCTTTTTATGAATTCCTTATCTGTATGATTCTGAAGGTAGAATCTTGAATTCATTCCCGATATTGTAACAAGTAAGAACATAAACCACGGATATACGAAATACTGGAAGATATCATAATACTGAACGTCAAGATTCGTTATATTACCAACGACTCCTGCTATACCTTCCGCGTTGTACATATAGAACACATGGTATATAACAACTATTACTACGGTGATCCATTTGATGTTGTCCAAATAAAGTTTTCTGTCTGTCTTCATATTCTCTGACCTTTCATGTCACTTCACGCACAAGAGACCCGACTGTAAATAAGTTACCCAATTATGCAATCTTATTCGTCGTCCTTCTCTTCAAATGCTATGCCGAACAATTCCGAAAAAGCCCCTTTGGGTGGAATGGCAATTCCACGCTTATCATCTCCAAGCAAAAGCAGAGTGTCTCCCGGCTTAATATCAAAAACATCCCTTGCCTGCTTGGGAATGACAATCTGCCCCTTTTCGCCGACTGTTGCGGTCCATGCATATTTCCCTTTTGGAATCTTCTTCAATTTGCCTTCCTCCTATGTAAGTATGATTTGTATAACTAATCATACTAGGTGTAAATAAAAAAGTCAACACACAGATCGGCACATCCTTCAGGGCCTTGAAAATATAAATAATAAGAGTATTGCGGAATGACACAGAAAAAGCGGGACTTATTAAGTCCCGCTTATGATTTGCAATATGATATCGGCGTAGCCTTCGCCCATAGGCTTCTTATCCTGAGGATGAAGATCATATCCTTCACCAAGTCCTGCAGAGTCTGCCATATACATATAAGGCTCACTTGCAAGCCTTCTCTGGATATCCTGCATATCCGACCAGCCGCTTCTTCGCATGTCATAATATTCGGCCTCAGTCATACCTGCAGGCGGTTCTTCGTAACTGCCCTCATAACAGTTAAGATCAAACCGGGGCAGTCTTGCATATACATAGGGCAACTTATCATCACCGCACACCTTCCTTATTCCCTGCACTTGCTTAAGCGTCAGATCATAATACTCCGTACGCGAATCCCCCGTATTGCTCTCTCCCTGATACCATAAGAATGCTCCGACCGGATAGTTAAGACAGGGAGCCAGAACTCCGTTATACAGTGCCGTCGATTTCCAGCACAAAAAATCATATGCCGGAATCTCATCCGCAGTCACACCGATCTTATACTGCCATTCACCGCTTAAATCGATAATCGGATGTGTCTCGTTATCTCTCCATCTTATCCGTTCATCATCTTTATCATCAATATACCTTATGGTATCTCCGGTAAAAAGCGCAAGCAGCTTATGCGGCGTAATACGTCCCCATCCATGCTCACACACAAGGCGAACCGTCACTTCGTTCATGCCGGCATGAAGCAGTTCCGCAGGCAGAGTATATCTTCTCGGCGGATAACTGTACTCGATCCTTCCGACTTCTTTGCCATTCACATATGTAATATCGGCGTCCGTCATCGTTCCGAGCCATAAGTGGCAATCGGAAGATATGAATTCTTCATCTTTTATCTCAAATCTTTTCTTAAGCCATATGCTTCCGATAGTATGACCTATCTCCGTCTCCCATAAGAATGCGGGAAGCTTAACCGTCTTCCAGCCGTCCTTATCGGAAGCACTCAGCTCATCAAAAGGCTTCTCCCAGTGACCCGATACTCCCGGGTCGTTATTCATAAGACTTATCCTCCAGTCGGTACCTTCGGAAAGATTATTATCCTCGACCTTTTTCCTGAAAGCTGCATCGGCGTAGGTCTTAACCGTATCAAGTCTGTCGGGATAATCATTAAGCCACTCTTTGCTCATCCACGCTTCTATCGGAGAACCGCCCTGTGTTGCATCAATTATTCCGACAGGAACAGATAAAGCTTCTGTGATCTTCTTAGCCGCAAAATAACCTACTGCACACCAGGAATCGATAGTCTCTTTCGTTACATGATTCCACCGGCCCGTCAGCACATCGCTTATCGGTCCGTCAAACTCATAGTGTTCCGTTATCTTAAATGTTCTTACGGACGTATCATCAGGCTTCTCCCATTCTTCGGGATAGGTATCCCTTACCCTGCACATCGGAAAACCCGCATTGGACTGACCGCACATGATATATACAAGACCTACGGCGACATTCTTAATTACCGTCTCATCCGTAACCTTCTGACCATCATATCCGGTGACCTTAAGTTCATAACCTTCGCCTGCTGCCGGAGGCGTTATAAAAAGTTCAAACTTACCACCGGGAACATTCTCACTTAAGGCGCCAAAAGGTGTATCATCTTTATCACTGCATACAGTCTGACCTTTTGCAACGCAGTCCGAACCCTTATACAGGCATGCCTCTATCCTAAGGCCCGGCAAAGCACGGCCCCATATCCTAAAAGGCTTATCCTTATGTATGACCATTCCGTCGCTTATAAGTCTTGAAAGAATCATATCTGCTATTCCTATATCACCCTATATGTCTCCGAAGGACCAAGGTAACTGTGCGCGGGCGCGTAGCCCTTCTTATATATGACTATCTTCTGTAATACAAATCCCGGATCACAGGCATATATTCGCAGTGTATTGATACCCGATGCAAATTGCTGTGTGCTTGATATAATACGGATATTATCAAGCACTCCCTGCTTCCACTCATCATTATCATCACCGACGGCATAACCTTCCGATACGGTGTTAATCAGTTCTATATCCGAAGTATGTTCATCGCTAATTACCTGTATGCCGAATCTTAAGAGATTATCTTTATATACCGGATTGGCCGGTGTGGCATATACATCCACCGTATACTCACCTTCATCCTCCATATATATTCCGTATTCAAGATAAGGAGCATCCTTGGCCGGCGTGAAATTTTTAATAACCGGGAAGGCTTTCATTCCGGATAATGTCTTACCGTATTCACGAAGTTCCTTAAAACATCCGTCGCCGTCGCTTCCGTTATTTTTATAATGTGAAGCTTCTATCGAGATATAACCAAGCGGTAAGCATTTCTCATCCGTGATGACTTCGTAGTGTGCACTGCTTAAGCCTTCATAGTCCAAGCCACACCATACATAGGTGTTCTTTTGAAGGGATGAGTAGTCCTTCATATTCACGGGTACACGGATAAGTGAATCCCCGGAAGGCGACTTGACTGTTATATCATATGTGATACAGTCTGTTCCGCCGGCATTTATCGCGGAGCGGTCTAATATGACCTCTATGTCTGCATATTCACCCTTATCAAGAGTACCCGATGTCTTGGATAACTTTATGACACTTGTGTCGGTAATTATCTCAAAATCCGCTTTTTCAGCACCTATGGAACATAGCCTTATACTGCCGACAGATGTGTCAGGTCTTAAGAACGCATCAAGTACAAGAGTACTCTTGGTCCAGAAGCCTCCCTCCGTATGTCTGTCCGTACCGGGTATGCAGGTTATGATCCTCGGCTTATTGGGTCTGTATCCTCTGTATAAAGTCGGGAAACTGCACTCCTCTTCATTCCAGTAATTGAATCCTATGTGCTCGGACATACCCATGCCGTACCACATACCGTCATGAATGGTATGAAGTTTATCGGTAAGTTCAAGGTCAAAGAGCATGCAGTCATTGACTATCTCCGCATACTTCTCCGCCATATCAACGGCTCCTAACTTTGCATACAGATGATTAAGTCCCGTATACAGCCACAGCTTCTGAACGTTAAGGTTGGCCATTAACGGATAATATACAAGTTCATAGAAAGGATATGAGCCCGTGTTCTTATAAATCTTATCAGCCATATCCATGTATTCTTCGCACTTTTTGATAAGCTTATCCGTCTCGCCGTACCATACGGGATCATAGATATCCGTATTCATGGCCTCGGGACGTCTGTTGGATGCAATACGTGAATATCCGAGCAGCAGTCTGTATATCTCATCCGCGTATGAATCATTCAGCTCACCGAACTGTGTTCGTACGAAATTCCTCGTATATATGAACGGGGCTTCAAGATTGGCTGCTCCCCATTTTTCATAGTCATAGGCCAGGTCCATGAAGAACGAAAGCGGATACTCATTGGTGAAGATGTCACCGACATTGACTATCCAAAGCTCCCTTATACCGAACTCATAGGCAGCCGTCATCTGCTCCCAGATCTTGGGCAGATAGTTGGAATTGACCCACTCGTGCGAAATCGGCCAGCCGTGATAATCCATGTGATAATACATACCCCAGCCGCCGTTATGGTCACGCTCATCCAAGGGCGGTGCGGTACGAAGATTACCGAAATTGTCATCACAAAGCATAAGGGTCACGCCGTCAAGCTCAGGTTCTCCCTGAAGGCCCTTATACTTATCGTCACCGTAATAGAAGGCCTCAACCTCTTTATAAAGCGCAAGCATACGTGGAACCTTTGTAAGATCCTCATTCACGTACTTACGGATAAGTTCATTCTGAGTCTTTAATACATCACGGATAAGTTCGATGTTATCGCCAAGCGTAGCTTCCTTGCCAAGAACGGTCGAATCGAATTCACCGCGCATACCGACGGTTATTACATTCTCAAGATGGCCGCCTCTTTTAAGGCCGTCCTCCCAGAATCTTGTAATGCCCTCTTTATTCTTGCGGAAGTCCCATGCATCTCCGTATATTGACTCCGGTCCTCTTAAATACTTGTACTCCTCACCCTGTCTTAAGCACGGCTCATGGTGAGACATACCCATCACAACACCAAGCTTATCGGCAAGGAGCGCACTTGCAAGTCCCGGCCCGTCATCGGGGAAGATCGAAGACCACATCGCAGGCCACATATAGTTGCCCTTAAGTCTTAAGAGCATCTCAAATACATGCTCATAACACTTAACGTTAAATCCGCCGAAGCGTCTGTTGCACCAGTTGCCGAATGCGGGCCATTCATCATTTATAAAGAATCCTCTGTAGCGAACCGAAGGCTCCTTGGATACAAGGCTGTCCTTATCGGTAAGGATTAAGTTATCAAGGTTTTTTGGTTTTATATCAAGCCAGTCTGTAAAAGGAGATACGCCCAAAAGTTCCGAAAGATGCAACATGCCGTATATGGTTCCGCGCTTATCGCTTCCGACTATTACAAGCGCCGGAATCATCTCTGCATTACCGGATGCATCCTCATGCTCCTTATCGGGAATCTCTGCCACCTTAAAGATATAGCTCTCCCTTTTATCCTTAATATCATCAAGATTAATTATGCCTTCCTCATGCAGAGCACGGGCAAGCTGGCCCTTATCAGCCGACACGCAGATTACGGGCAGAACATCGCTTACATATTCCTTAAGGTCTTCAGCGGCTTTTATGCTCTTAATCTCCGGGCTTATTCCGAAGACATTGGCCATATCTCTTACAAGCCATCCTGCCACATGTGATACACCTTCATGCCCGTCATCCTCAACAAGGATCTTAAGCATATTTTCCTGTATGAGTTCTTTGCTTAATACAAATTCCATCTTTATTCTCCGTCGGATTGCATTTTTCGAATGCCTTCGTCTGTGCGTTTACTTTGAGCTTTTATCTATGGCTTCCCACAGACCGTTTAAATACGTCGCGCCCAAAGCTCTGTCATATAATCCGTAGCCCGGCATTGCAACCTCTTCCCATATCATACGTCCGTGATCGGGTCTTATCGGACCGTCAAATCCCGTATCATACAAAGCCTTCATGATGGCATACATATCGAAGTCACCGTCTGAGGACAAGTGTGCCGCCTCCTCGAAATCATCGGGAGAATTAAACTTAAGATTCCTTATATGTCCGAAATGAATCCTGCCCTTTAATGCCTCAATGGTCTCGGTTAGATTGTTCGCCAGACTCGATCCGTATGATCCTGTACAGAAAGTGATACCGTTGTGGATGTTGTCGACCAGCTTAGATATTTTTACCAGATTATCCTTGCTTATTGCGATACGCGGAAGGCCGAATACGCTCCATGCGGGGTCGTCCGGATGAATCGCCATATTGATATCGTACTTGTCACAGACAGGCATTATCCTTTCAAGGAAATACTTAAGATTATTGAAAAGATCCTCTTCAGTAACATCCTTATACTGCTCAAAAAGTTCCTTCACATGCGCAAGTCTCTCAGGCTCCCATCCCGGCATCACCGAACCGTTCATGTCCCCTGATATCGAATCAAACATCTTCTCGGGAACCATGGCATCGACTGCTTTCTGATTGTATGCCATAACGGTCGAACCATCGGGGCGCACCCTTGCAAGCTCGGTTCTTGTCCAGTCAAATACGGGCATGAAATTATAGCAGACCATATGGATGCCTTCCTGCCCAAGTGCCTCCAGCGTCTTAATATAGTTGTCTATATATTCGTCTCTTCTGCCCGAACCGGTCTTAATATCATCATGTATGTTGACACTCTCTATTCCCGCGATATGCAGGCCGGCCGACTCTACCTCCGTAACAAGCGCATGTATCTCATCTCTTGTCCATAACTGCCCGGGCATCTTATCATACAATGTGGTTATCACTCCGGTAACACCGGGAATCTGTCGTATCTGCTTAAGCGTAACCGTGTCATGTCCCGTACCGAACCATCTGAATGTCATCTCCATATATTATACTCCTGTCCTCTCATACATTTGCGACATATTATCAAACTCAGGCCCATGTTGCCCTATGTTCTGATTATACTAATCAGCCCTTCTTTCTTACAATACTACTTTTTGTTTTGTACTTATCAAAACTTGTCATATTTTTCGAAAATTGTTTCCATTTTTTTCATTGGGGAGTATTATAAAAATATGAGAGAAGAATTAAGAACAGCCTTTTCGCCTCGTCAATACATGCTTTCTAAGGATTTCGAGATATACTATTACAGCGATATCCATATGAAGGCGACGGGCAATCATACACACGATTATTATGAGTTCTATTTCTTTGTGGACGGTGACGTATCGATGATCATCGCCGACAAGGAATATGTCTTAAGCCCCGGCGATCTTGTACTGATCCCGCCGCATGTTCCTCACTATGCAGTCATCCACAACACAGAGATATATTATCAGCGCTTTGTGTTCTGGATAAGCAAGGATTACTGCAATCAGCTGCTGCGTTTATCATCCTCATACGGATATATCATGCAGCAGGCCGCCGTCAATAAGAACTACGTCCATCACTTTGACAGGATTGCATTCAACGCGATTCAGTCCAAGATATTCAATCTAATACAGGAGATTCATCAGGATCGTTACGGAAAAGCGGCGAAAGTTCAGAACTATGTCAGCGATCTGGTTCTTGACCTTAACAGGGCTACCTATGAAGCCACACATCCGATTGAGTTTAAAGAGAGCGCAAGCTTATATCAGAATCTCATAACTTATATCAACGCCCACCTTACCGATGACATAAGCCTTGATTCTCTGGCAGAGCATTTCTTTTTAAGCAAATATCATATATCCCATGTATTTAAGGCCAACCTCGGTATATCGATAAAGCAGTATATAATCAAGCAGCGCCTGAATCTCTTTAAGGATTACATGCGACAGAACGGTGAGATCGGCAAAGCCTATCTTCAATGCGGTTTCGCCAATTATTCAAGTTTCTACAGAGACTTTAAGAACGAATTCGGAATATCACCGAATGAATATAAACGGCAGATAGAAAAAGAGAATATGGAACTGTTAAATGCAGATAAGCAGTAAAACAAAAAGCGGACCGCATAAGCGATCCGCTTTATCATATCTGTCTTATCAGTTCTTGAAGAATGAGATGTCCTCAGCAAGTCTTGCAGATGATTCCTTAAGCTTTGTAGCATTGCCTGCAAGTGTCTGAACCGTAGCTGAAAGCTCCTGCATAGAAGCTCCTGTCTCTTCACTTCCTGCCGCATTCTCCTCAGAGATAGCCGACAATGAAGAAATGGCATCCTGTACGACATCCTTGGCTGATGCAACTGCATCTGCAGCTCTTGTGATATCGCCGACCTTCTTAACGGATTCGTTGACATCGCCTATCATAGTCTCGACATTCTCTCTTGTCTTCTCTATAACTTCCTGCTGCTCTGCATTGTTCTTCTTCACATCATCAGCCATAGCAACCGCTTCCTGAGATTCCTTAAGAAGCGAATCCATTCTGTCTCTGATCTCCTTGGCAGAATTGGTTGAGTCCGTAGCAAGCTGTCCGATCTCCTCGGCAACGACCGTAAATCCTCTTCCTGCCTCACCTGCTCTTGCAGCTTCGATTGAAGCATTAAGTGCAAGGAGATTGGTCTGTGAAGCGATAGATGTAATCTTATCTACCATTCCGTTGATATCTTCAACCGCCTTACTTGTGGCTGCAATCTTCTCTGATATACCGACGATTGCACTATCCATCTGAGAAGATGTCTCACCGAGTCTTGAAAGGCTTGTAACAGACTCATCTGATGTCTCCTGCATATGTGTGGTAAGAACTTCAAGAGATGATGTAGCGCCTTGAACTTCATTAACGGCCGCTGCGATCTCTTCAACATTGTACTTGGCATTCTGAACTTCTGCTGCCTGCTTCGTCGCACCTTCTGCGATCTCCTGAACGGCATTGGCTACATCGGATGCCACTCTTGACATCTGCTCTGACATGCCGGCAAGTTCATCGGAAGCCTTATCCATTGACAACGCCTCGTCCTTGATATTGGTAACGATGTCTCTTAATGTACCGACAACCATGCCCGTACTGTTCATCGTACGACCGACCTC
>JAFYBE010000099.1 GCA_017540355.1 Lachnospiraceae bacterium
ATTATGCGAGCTGTTCTTATTCTTGCACTGACCATGCCATCCCTCATACGGACGCCGGTTCATCCGTCCTATACGCCGCCAAATATCGATACAATCTATACGTTAAATCTAAAGAGAATCACGTCGCCGTCCTTAACGACATAGTCCTTGCCTTCCATGCCGACAAGACCCTTCTCTCTTGCTGCGGCCAATGAGCCGAGTTGCAGCAGATCCTTGTAATTAACAACCTCTGCCTTAATGAAGCCTCTCTCGAAGTCTGTGTGAATCTTACCTGCTGCCTGAGGCGCCTTCGTACCCTTACGTATAGTCCAGGCTCTGCATTCATCCTCACCTGCAGTTAAGAAACTCATAAGACCTAAGATGTTATAGCTTGCCCTTATAAGCTTATCAAGGCCTGACTCCTTAAGGCCTAAATCTTCAAGGAACATTGCCTTCTCATCATCATCAAGTTCAGATATCTCCTGCTCTATCTGAGCACAGATTACGAATACCTCACTGCCTTCGGCCTCTGCAATCTTACGAACGTTCTGTACGTGTGCATTGCCTGCTCCGTCATCTGCAAGATCTTCTTCGGATACGTTGGCTGCATATATCGTAGGCTTGGCGGTAAGAAGATTGTATGATTCAAACCACGCTACCTTATCTTCATCATCAGACATAGGGAAGGTCTTGGCCATATTGCCGCCTTCAAGGTGAGCCTTGATTGCCTCAAGCTGTTCGAATTCCTTGGCCACAGTCTTATCCATCTTAGCCTGCTTGGCAACCTTGGCTATTCTTCTTTCAAGAATCTCAAGGTCTGAGAATATAAGTTCAAGATTGATTGTCTCAATATCTCTTGCGGGATCTACGGATCCGTCCACATGTACGACGTTGGTATCTTCAAAACAACGTACTACATGGACTATGGCATCAACTTCTCTTATATTGGCAAGGAACTGGTTGCCTAAACCTTCACCCTTGCTGGCACCCTTAACAAGGCCAGCTATATCAACGAATTCTACTGTTGCGGGCGTAACCTTCTTGGTATTATACAGTTTGCCTAACTGATGAATTCTCTCATCGGGTACGGCTACGACACCCACATTGGGGTCTATCGTACAGAAGGGATAGTTGGCTGATTCCGCTCCTGCCTTTGTAAGTGAATTGAATAATGTACTCTTTCCTACGTTGGGTAATCCCACAATTCCGAGACGCATGTTATGTTAACCTCTTTTCTTTCTTATCTTTGTTTATTTCTAATACTTCCTGTTGGCTTCTATCTCATTCATCAGTATCAGGTAATTGTCATACCTTAATTTGCTGATTTCACCTTTTTTTACCGCCTGCTTAACCGCACAGTCGGGCTCATTGATATGCAGGCAGTCCAAAAATCTGCATCCGCCTTCATACTCCGTAAACTCACTGTAGTAACTCTTAAGTTCGCTTTTGTCTATATCAAAAAGCTTAAGTGAGCTGAATCCCGGTGTATCAAGTATATATGTATCGTCATCTATGGCGATGAGTTCGCTGTGCCTTGTGGTATGGCGACCGCGGTCGATCTTCTCGCTTATGGCGCCGGTCTCCATCTTAACCTGTGCCTGAAGCTTATTTATAAGACTTGACTTGCCGACACCGCTCGGTCCCGCAACGGTCGTCGTCTTATGAGACAAAAGCGACTTTATCTCATCTATGCCTTCACCTTCTGCTGCCGATGAGAATACCACCGTACAACCGCAGCCTTCATATGCTTCCTTAATGGCCTTTTTCTCTTCTTCGGATGCAATGTCCTGCTTGTTAAAGCAGATGATACAGGGCAGTCCCTTTTGCTGCATCATGATTATAAACCTGTCAAGCAGGTTAAAGTTTGGCTCGGGCCTTGTGATGGCAAATATCATCATCGCCTGGTCCACATTGGCCACGTTGGGTCTTATTATCTCGCTTCTTCTTTGTAAAATCGAGACAATATTGCCTTCAAGCGAATCTTCATTTAACACCTCAATCTCAACATCATCACCCACCAAAGGTTTGATTGAGAGCTTTCTGAATATTCCCTTAGCCTTGCATTCATAAATGTGGCTTCCATTATGAACATAATAGAAGCCACCTATTCCTCTGATGATCTTACCCTGCATTAAAGCCTATTCCTTAGTGAAATCAACCGTTCGGGTTATTGTCCTTTCCTCAGTTATGGAAGGGATATCTATGACATTGCCGTTCTCATCCGTAGTGGTGGAGCCGGGGATCGTAACCTTATATATGATGCTCACAATTCCCGAACTGCTGTCCGCTATACCGGATATGTTCATGGAAACGGGGAAGCTTGATGTGGTCTCTCTCTTAAGTTCCACTCCTTCTCTTGTTGTCAGTATTACCGTAGCCTCCGTTCCCGAAGAATAATCGCCGTCCTCAACGGAAGGGCTCTCTATATTGCCTATGTAACTGTATGTAACGGTTCCTACGCCTATACTCAACTTCATATCGATGATTGTACCCGCATCAACCGCCGAACCTTCGGTATAACTCTGATAGCATATCTTGCCCATAAGCGCTTCGTCAGGGTTCGTAGTCTCTTCTATGGTACCTGCCTGAAGACCGTTCTCTATTAAGAGTGCCGTCGCATCCATCGGATCAAGGCCTACAAGATTCGGTACATGAACCTTGGATGAGCTTGCTCCGGTACTTATGCTTAACGTCACACTGCTGCCTCTTTCAACAACAACGCCAACAGCCGGCAGCTGATCGACGACATTGCCCTTCTGCACGGTATCACTCGGCACCTCGACCTTCTCAACTTCAAGTCCCTCTTTGTTAAGGGTCGCAACCGCCTCGGCAAAGGACATACCTATAACTTCCGGAACCGCAACCTGCGTCTCTGAAAGATCCTCCGGATTCGGCATCACAGCCTCTGTTATATCCGCACCTGAAGGATTGTCAGGATTCTTACTGTGGTTAAAATCAAACAGTCCGAATGCACGGCCCACAATGATTATTATTGCAAGTCCGATAACGACCGCAGCGATTATGGCCGCAACCGTAGTGATCTTATCACCCTTATCGCTTATCCTGTTATTCTTAGAAGAGCCGGAGCTCTTGCTGTTTTTACGATCGTCTATATAGTCGGGACGCTTTGAACTTCTTGGCTTCTGACCCGATGACTGGTTTCTTCCCTGGTTCTTGCCGGAAGAACCTTTACCGGATGAAGACTTCTTGCCTGACTTATTCTGTGCAGGCTTTTTATCCGCACTGTCTTTATTGACACGTACCTGGTATTCGTCCTCGTACTCTTCTCTTACTCTGACTCTGTTCTTAACCTCACTTAACTCATCCTCTGAGATTGCGCGCGTAGCAGCATCCTCATCGGGATCGGTGAGTTTGACAAAATCAACATCCGGAGTCATTAAAGATCTCTTAAGATCATCTATAAGCTCCTGCATGTTCTGATATCTTCTGTCGGGACTCTTCTGAGTACACTTAAGAACTATCTGCTCAACACTTATCGGTATATCGCCGACATAAGTCCTGGGACTGGGCATCGGCTCCTGAATATGCTTAATTGCGATTGCCACCGTAGTCTCGCCGTTAAAAGGAACTCTTCCGGTAAGCATCTCATAAAGAGTAACACCGAGCGAGTAGATATCACTCTTCTCATCCGAATATCCGCCTCTTGCCTGTTCGGGTGAAGTATAGTGAACACTTCCCATCACGTTGGATGTAATGGTGTTACTGCTTACGGCCTTGGCAATACCGAAGTCCGTAACCTTAACCTTACCGTCCTTGCTTATCATGATATTCTGCGGCTTGATATCTCTGTGGATAATATGATTATTATGCGCCGCCTCAATACCCATCGATACCTGGATAGCTATACTTGTAGCTTCCTTAACAGAGAGTCTTGACTTCTTCTCAATATACTTCTTAAGTGTGATGCCTTCTACAAGCTCCATCACAATATACTGAGTACCGCCTTCTTCCCCTACGTCATATACATTGACAATATTGGGGTGCATCATACCTGCGGCAGCCTGCGCTTCCGCACGGAATTTGGATACAAAATTGGCGTTTTCTGAAAACTCCTGCTTCAGTACCTTAACAGCCACAGGCCTGTTAAGCTTGTGGTCTTTTGCCTTATATACGTCCGACATTCCGCCGGTTCCGATTTTCTCAAGGATCTCATATCGATCCCCTAACATCATTCCAATCTTTATCATCTATAATCCTCTGAAACTGATATGCCGTTAGCTTACGGGATATCGTTCCGATAATTCATGTCCGGTTACGGCTCTATAAGAACTACCGCTATATTGTCCTTTCCGCCGTTATTGTTGGCTGCAGCCACAAGGCTCTCCGCCTTCTCCACAAGATCTCTCTGTCCGTGGAGTATCATACGGATCTCCTCATCTTCGATCATATTGGTAAGGCCGTCAGAGCACATGAGCACAATGTCACCCTTGGATAACTGTACCTGGAAGAAATCAACCTCGATATCATCCTCTGCTCCTATAGCCCTTGTGATTATGTTCTTATCCGGATGGCTCCTGGCCTGTTCTCTTCTAAGGCCGCCCATCCTGACCATCTCTTCAACAAGCGAATGGTCTCTTGTAATCTGTCTTATCTCTCTTCCGCTTACGACATAGAGTCTGCTGTCACCTATATTGGCCACGCATAATACATCCTTATCAAGCGTAGCCGCAACAAGAGTGGTACCCATGCCGTTAAGCTCATCATCGGCACTGGCCCTGTCTCTGACAACTTCGTTGGCACGACGAATAGCCTTCTCCAATACAGGAACCACCTCTGTATCATGAGAAGACTCGATTGCTTCGACTATTGTCTCTATGGCACATTTCGATGCGTAATCTCCGGCCTTATGGCCTCCCATTCCGTCAGCCACAAGGAAAAGATTCGGTAAAGGACCTACCGGCATCTCGGAAGTGTACACATAGTCCTGATTCATCTTCCTCTTTTTCCCGATGTCAGTTATAGAAAAAGTCTTAATCATAATCTGTCAAATTAATGCGTCTGTGGCGCAATTGTCCGCAGGATGCATTGATATCCTGCCCCATTTCTCTTCTAATAGTAACATTATTTGCGTTTTTTTCAAGTTTATTTTTGAACGCCTCGATGCTTGCGCGGTCTCCGCGCCTGTATTCACGCTCTTTAACGCTGTTGACCGGGATGAGATTGATATGTGCCCCAATCTTATCCGCAATGCGTCCCAAAGCCTCCGCTTCGGCCGTCGAATCATTGACTCCGCCTATAAGGCTGTACTCAAGACTCACTCTTCTTCCCGTCGTTTTAAAATAATATGTACATGCCTCAATCAGCTCTTCTATCGTATAGCTGTTGGCTATGGGCATTATCTCTTTTCTTTTTTCATCCGTCGTCGCATGCAGGGATAACGCAAGCGTAAGGCTTAAGTGTTCGTCTGCAAGCTTATATATATTCGGAACTATTCCGCAGGTAGAGACCGTCACGTTTCTCCCGGAAATGTTAAGTCCCTTCTCATCCGTTAACAGCTTGTAAAAGCGAATGAGATTGTCGTAATTGTCAAGCGGCTCACCGGTGCCCATGACGACCACATTTGAAACTCTCTCCTTCGTATCTCTCTCTATGGCATATATCTGTTCAAGCATCTCAGAAGGCTTAAGGTTCCTCTCAAGGCCGTCCAATGTCGAAGCACAGAATCTGCAGCCCATACGGCATCCGACCTGTGAAGAGATGCATACGCTGTTACCGTGCTTATATCTCATGAATACGCTTTCGATAAAGTTACCGTCCGAAAGCGCAAAGAGATACTTCCTTGTTCCGTCTAAATCGGACACATAACGCTCTTCAAGCTTAAGTACGGTATATGGCTGTTCTTTTTTAAGTTTTTCTCTTAAATCCTTTGACAGATTCGTCATCTCGTCATAGCTTTCTACATGCTTCTTATGCATCCAGTCAAAAAGCTGACCCGCCTTAAAAGCAGGCTGACCCATATCCGTCATAAGACTTTTCAGTTCGTCAATATATAAAGATCTTATATCCATATACGCTTCTACTCTTTGTTAAGTACGGCCGTAAAGAATCCGTCATGTGTATCACTTAGAAATAACTGCCTGCTTTTTTGTAACTTAAATCCGCCCGTATCAACAAGCCTTGCTACATTGTCTTCGTTTTCCTTTTTGCGCATTGTACAAGTACTGAGAATAAGTCTTCCGCCGGGCTTAACATACTTTGCCGCATTGTCGATTATCTGTCTTTGCAAAGCTTCAAGACTTTCAAGGCCTTCATCCGTTATGTTGTATTTGATATCGGGCTTTCTTGCAATTACACCAAGCCCCGAACACGGGATGTCGGCAAGCACTATATCATACTTTTCCTTGCAGGTCTCATCATATACAGTAGCATCCCATACACCGCACTTTACATATTCCTCACAGTGCATACGCCTTATGTTCTCTTTAATCAAATCGACTTTAAGTTCGCTGACATCCAGGCTTTTAATCTCGCCGTCTATCCCGTATCTTTTCATCTTGGATACGGCATGTAAGGTCTTGCCTCCGGGTGCCGCGCACATATCAAGGATATTAATCTTCTTACCCTTATAGTCTTCCAATTCCGCCATCTCGCACACGGACATACTGCTTATATCCTGTATCGTAATAAGTCCGTCAGCAAACTCCCCGCTTGACGTCACCTTGTCGGGATGCAATGTTCTTACGGCATAGGGCAATTCTTCCACTGTCTCAGGCTCAGATAATATCTTACTTTTTATTTCGCTTATCTTGTCTTCAGACAGACTTTCATCTATCCTTACATACACGCCTCTGTTGTCTGACAACGAAGCCTCAAGGCAACTGACACATGTGTCATATCCATAATCATCAATGAGACTTTTAATGATTGGTTCAGGACATGAATACTTAATACTCAGTGCATATATCGTATCATCGCCGGCATTTTCATCGGGCCATTTGATATCATTCCGCCCTCTTGCTATGGCACGAAGCACACCGTTAACATAGCCCGACAGGCTTTTAAATCCCCTTTTTGAAGCAAGCTTTACCGCCTCGTTACATACTGCACTGTCCGGCACTCTGTCCATATACAAAAGCTGATATATGCTTAAGCGCAAAAGTTCCCTTATAAGCGGCTTAAGCTTATTAACCTTAACTTTTGAAAACCGATCAATGACATAATCAAGACGCAGCCTGTACTCTATGGTACCGCTTACAAGACGACGCAAAAAGCCCTTATCCTGTATGGGCAGATAATCATACTTATCAAGCACCGCTTTGAGGATCACATGGCTTTTCTCTCCGTTTTTCGACACCTCCATAAGGATATCGAGGGCGAGCTCTCTTATATTGATTCCTTTGTCTTTTGACAAAGCTTTACCCTTTGTATCAGCCAAGAATATCGCCCGCCTTTATCTGATTGCCGAGCAGAAATGCCGACACATCCATTCTCTTTTTACCTTCCGCCTGTACGGAAGTGATGCACAAAACACCTTTACCCGTTGCAACCTTTATTCCGTTTTTATCCGCGGATATTACGGTTCCGTGCTTTACAGAGCTTATATCTTCATCAACTACATCCGCTTCCCAGATTTTAAGAAGCCTTCCGTTATAGTATGTATATGCACTCGGCCAAGAATTAAGACCTCTTATGTATCTCTCGGTCTTTTCGGCACTTTCATTCCAGTCTATCTTACCCATCTCTTTATTTAACATTCCGACATGGGTTGATATACTCTCATCCTGCTTAACCGGTGTAAGTTCACCCTTTTGTATGGCATCAAGTGCTTCGGTGATCGTCTCTGCACCAAGAGAAGCAAGCTTATCAAAAAGACTTTCACCGGTCTCTTTTTTATCTATCTTAAGTGTCTTCTGCATCAGGATATCGCCGGTATCAACACCCTTATCCATCTGCATTATAGTAACTCCGGTCTCTTCCTCACCGTTAAGTATGCACCACTGTATCGGAGCGGCGCCGCGGTAGCGCGGCAAAAGCGAAGCATGGATGTTGATGCATCCGTACTTCGGTATATTAAGTATCTCTTCGGTAAGAATCTGTCCGAATGCGGCCACGACATATATGTCGGCCTTAATACTCTTAAGCTTATCTACATTCTCCTGCTCCCTGATCTTAACGGGCTGGAAAACTTCGATTCCATGCTTAAGCGCAGCTTCCTTAACGGGGCAGAATGATACCTCTTTGCCTCTGCCTCTTACCTTATCCGGCTGTGTCACCACAAGCTTAACGTTGTGACCTGCCTTAATTATGGACTCCAAAGCTCCCACCGCAAAATCGGGGGTTCCCATGTATATGATATCCATCTTTTATTCTTCACTCTCCGGATCGTCTTCTTCCGATCTCTCTGCCAGTTCTTCGTTGCTTACAAGTTCGCCGATAACCTTCTCCGTATACATATGACCGTCAAGATGGTCAAGCTCATGACAGATGGCACGGGCCATAAGCTCGGTACCTTCTATCTCCTTAAGCTCCATCTGCTCATTGTAATATATTGCTTTAACATGGTCGGGTCTTGAAACCTTGCCGCTCATTCCCGGAACCGACAGACAGCCTTCGTATCCGATCTGCTCTCCGTCGGCTTCAACAATCCTCGGATTGATAAGCACGTGCGGATCGTCGCCCGTAACATCTATTACAACTATCCTTTTAAGTATACCCACCTGAGGAGCCGCAAGTCCCACACCGTTGGCCTCATACATTGTATCAAGCATATCTCCGATAAGTTCCAATGTCCTCGGTGTTACCTCCTTAACTTCTTTTGATACTTTGTTAAGCACCGGATCGCCTTCGACCCTGATCTGTCTTAAAGCCATATTATCTCCTTAATCGTCATATCTTATCCATGAACATATCAATCAAAACGGATTCATGGGATTAAAATCAAATGTCACAAGTACCCTTCCGGATACCCCCGTTCCCTTATCTTTATCGATGTGCTCTTCCATCGCATCCTTAAGCTTTATAAGCACATCCTTATCCGTACTCTTAACATAGAATACATATCTGTGATTGTCGTTAATCTTGCCGATTCCCGCTTTGCCCGGTCCTATAATACCGGCGTCAAGTCCCGCCGCCCTGCAGACGGATACAAGCGAATTCACATACATATATGTCTCATCGGCATCTTTACCGCTTGCCATAACCGCCATGATGTTCATTATCGGCGGATATCCGGATATCTCGCGATAGAGTATCTCTTCGTTATAGAATGCCTCATAGTCCTGAGCCGCCGCCCTGACTATGCTGTAATTATCGGGCTGATATGTCTGTATCACTACCTGACCCGGATCATCTCCTCTGCCGGCTCTTCCCGCAGCCTGTGTGATAAGTTCAAACGTCCTCTCACCCGATCTGTAATCTCCGCCCGATAAGCCTATATCGGCTGCAAGTATACCGACCAATGTCACATCGGGAAAATCGTGACCTTTGACTATCATCTGCGTCCCGATAAGCACGTCGGCTTCATGGCGACCAAACGATCTTACTATCTTATCAAAGCTTCCCTTTTTGGCGGTGGTGTCACCGTCCATACGAAGTGTACGTACTCCGGGTATAAGCTTTTTAACCTCTTCTTCTATCTGCTCCGTACCTGCCTTAAAAGACATGATGTACTTTGAGCCGCAGCTCGGGCAGGCCTTGGGCTTTGCCGTCTCATAACCGCAATAGTGGCATACGAGCATTCCTCTGCTTCTGTGTTCCTTAAGCGACACATCACAGTGCGGGCACTTAAGCACTTCACCGCAGGCTCTGCAGGATACGAATCCCGCATATCCTCTTCTGTTGATAAAAAGCATTGCCTGCTTATTCTCAGCAACCGTAGTCGTAAGCAATGTCCTTAAGCGGCCCGAAAAAATCGACCTGTTGCCGCTTCTTAATTCCTCCCTCATATCCACTATATCCGTATGGGGAAGACTTGCTCCCATTGCTCTGTCGGTTAACTTATATAACTTATAATCGCCCTTAAGCGCGTGATAGTATGATTCAACACTCGGAGTCGCACTGCCGAGTACCACCGACGCTCCATGCATCGAAGCCAACTCAAGAGCCACTTCCCTTGCGTGATATCTCGGACTGTTCTCGCTTTTATACGCTCCTTCGTGTTCCTCATCCATAACTATTATGCCGAGTTTTTCAAAGGGCATGAACAGCGCGGACCTTGGTCCGATTATGACATCAATGTCACCATTCCTTGCCTGCTCATAATATCTGTATCGGGCTCCTGCTGCCAGAGTGGAATTCATGATCGCCACTCTGTCGCCGAAATACTTCTTAAATCGGCTTACGGTCTGGTATGTAAGCCCGATCTCGGGGATAAGCATTATCGCCTGTCTGCCGCTGTCCACCACATGCTTTATAAGCTCTGTATATATAAGCGTCTTACCGCTTCCGGTTATTCCGTGTATAAGATATGTGCCGGCTGCTCCCTTATCGTAATCGGCACATATATCATCGATTATAGCCTGCTGCTTATCACTCGGAATTATCCTGCCCTCTGACAGTCCGTCCGAATCATCGTTAAAACCTTCGTAAGATGATAAGTCAGTTGCCGATGCCTTTTCCCTGTATGCCTTCTTGGCCGGCAATACGGTCTTAAGCGCATCTATCATCTTGGATCCGTACTGCTGCTTGATAAAAAATGCAAGCTCTATGAGCCTTGAATCCGTGGCGTCCTGCGACAGCACGACGGACTCTATCTCCTTAAGCTTACCTATCGGAACATCGGGATTGGATGTGATCTCAAGAATAATGCCTAACTTTAATCTGTTGCCCTGACCAAAGGGTATCATCACCCTGGTGCCGGGGTGGCATGCATCAAGCAGACGGTCGGGAATTATATAGGTAAATGGCCTGTCTACCGCTTCATGTGATATATCTACGATTATATTGGCATATGCCATTACGCAAGCTCCTCTAAGATCTCGGCTATGAGGACACGCTCATCCATGGGATGCTTAACACCCTTGATCTCCTGATAGTCCTCATGTCCTTTGCCTGCAAGTACGATTATATCGCCGGGCTGGCCGTGTGTGATCGCATACTTAATCGCTTCCTTACGGTCGGCGATCGTAACATATGTACCGTTGGTGCGCTCTATGCCCGTAACTATGTCCGCTATAATATCAAGCGGTTCCTCAAATCTCGGATTGTCAGATGTGATGATGGTAAAGTCCGCAATCTCACCGCTTACCTCTCCCATCTCAAAACGTCTGTTACGGTCTCTGTTGCCTCCGCAACCGAACAGACATACAAGCCTGTTGGGATTGTACTCTTTAAGGGTCCCCAAAAGGCTTTTAAGCGCCATCGCGTTGTGCGCATAATCTATCATCAGCGTAAAGTCATCGGATACATGAATAAGCTCTATACGACCCTTGACCGTAACTTTTTTAAGAGCGCTTCTTACCTGACTCTCAGTAACTCCGAACCTGTCGCATATGGCTACAGCCGTAAGCGCATTATATACGGAGAACCTTCCCGGTGTGGATACATCCACATCCATCTCCGTCTTGCCGCTTACATGGAAGTCAACACCGATGTGTCCCTCTCCTCTTGTAAGCCTCATATCCGTAGCCCTGTAATCACAGCCTTCATTAAGACCGTAGGTATACAGTTCGCATGTATGTCCGGCCGTAATATCCTTAACGTGAGGATCGTCGCCGTTGACTATGCCTACCTTACACTGCTTAAACAAAAGGCTCTTGCAATGCATGTAGTCTTCAAAATCCTTATGCTCATTGGGGCCTATGTGATCGGGCTCGATATTGGTAAATATACCATAGTCAAAAGTAAAGCCCTGAGTTCTGTGAAGCATGAGTCCCTGGCTGGATACTTCCATAACCACCGTATCTATGCCGGCATCAAGCATCTTCTTAAAATATGCCTGAAGTTCATATGAATCGGGCGTGGTGTTCTTGGCCGGAATATGTTCATCACCTATGATGACCTCGATGGTACCGATAAGGCCGACCTTATGGCCTGCTGCCGATAAAATCTCCTTGGTCATATAGGTAACCGTAGTCTTACCCTTCGTACCGGTTATGCCTATGGTGGTTAGCTTATCAGCCGGATATCCGTTATCCGCCGCCGCTATATTGGCCATGGCATAACGCGTATTGTCCACTTTAATAACCGTGATATCACTGCCATCGGGTATCTGCACATCATCGGATACAACCACGCATGCAGCGCCCTTATCCACCGCTTCGGGCACAGCCGAATGTCCGTCAAAATTGGCTCCCTTTACACATACAAAAAGGCAATCCTTCGCAAGCTTCCTTGAGTCGTATACGACACCGGATATCTCTCTGTCGATATTGCCTTTAATAAGCTTATATTCAAACCTGTCAAGGTATTCTGATAGTCTCATGATCCACCGCCTAACAACCTAGTTTGTCTCGCATAAGAATACCACATTTGCCCGTATATGTCTATGTAAACGCCAAAAGCCCTACGGTATCCCGTAGGGCTTCTGTTCTTATGAGGGGGGAGATAGTGAGTAATCAACTATCTATGGTTACACTATACTCTATAAATATGTGCAAAGTATGTATAAATAATAAAACATATCTAAAATTTCTTAAGAAAGTCTTTACAAAGGAAGCCTAAATTCTAAAACCGTGAACTGAAGATTTTTAAATCCTCTGAATTCATTAATACCGGGAGTATAGATTATATCAATTGACATACCCACGGGTGAAGGCTCTCCCGTAGCTTTCATGACCGAATCAATAAGATCTTTATATCCCTTAAACATCACAAGTTCATACTTACGGCCCGTGGCATCGGTTGCAGATAACCTGCACATGTCACCCGTCTTGCCCATCTCTTTGGCCGATATTATCTTAAGTCCCTTATCCGCAAAAAGCGGCTTGGGGTTGCCCGTTCCGTACGGCTCAAGTAAAGATAACTGATCGATTAATTCCTCCGTCACATATGAAAGCGGCATCGGTACGTCTATAATTATCTTCTTAATAAGGTCTTCATCCGTAAGGGCACACTCATCCAAAAGGCGCTTCTTAAACTCATCAAAGTTTTCTTTCGGCATCGATAATCCCGCTGCCATTGCATGACCGCCGAACTTATCGTATAAGTCCTTACACCTGCTTAATCCGTCGTACATGTTATATGATTCTATGGATCTTCCCGAACCCTTGATACCGTTTTCACTGTCCGTAAAGACAAGGGTCGGCCTGTAATACTTCTCCTTTATGCGGCCCGCAACGATACCCGCAAGAGACTCATGTAATGACGGAAGATAAACTATCAGTATCTTATCTTTTGCCATAGCATTTTCTTCAATATACTCTATGGCTGCCTTCTCACCCTCTTCGGTATAGCCTTTTCTCAGTTCATTGAGATTCTTAAGTTCCGTAGCCTTAAGTATTGCATCATTAAGATCATCAGAAAGCAATAGTTCAACAGACCTGTCCGCACTGTCCAGTCTTCCCGTGGCATTTAAACACGGACCAATTATAAAGCCGAGCTCATGCGTATTGACAGGCTTATTCTCCGTATCGCACACGCGCCTTAACGCCTTTATTCCTGTATTGGGACTGTTCTCCATGGACTTAAGGGTATAGGCAACCACGGCCCTGTTCTCATCCGTAAGCTCCATCACGTCGCATACGGTCGCCAGACCCGCAAGTTCCTTAAGTTCTTTATCAAGCTCATCCTCACAGCCAAGTGCCGTTATTAGCTTATATGCAACCATGGCACCGCATATACCCGGATTCGGATATCCGCAGTCCGGAATCTTAGGATCTATTATCGCATCGGCATTCGGATATACATATGTCCTGACACCATCCTGCTCCGTATAAGGCACCTCATGGTGATCGGTCACTATACAGGTAATGCCGTACTCTTTTGCAAGGTTTACGGCGTCCGTCGCGGCTATTCCGTTATCACAGGTTATGACGGTATCAATTCCGTCCTCTTTTGCCCGATTAATCATGGCCGTGTTGATACCGTAACCGTCCGTTACCCTGTCAGGGATGGCGTAAGATACTTCCGCTCCTAACGCCTTAAGACCCTTATAGAGAATGCATACGCTTGTTACTCCGTCTACATCATAATCTCCGATTATTCGAAGAGACTTATGCTCCGCAATCTTAGCCTTAAGTATCTTAACCGCCTTGTCCATATCGGGCAGATATTCCGGCGCATGCAGCAAGCGCGCATCCTTTGATAAGAATGCGCGCATTTCATCCGCTGTAGTCATTTCACGATTACGCATGATCCTGACGATTACCGGATCAATATGCAGCTGTTCGCCTATCGCGTTAAAGTCCGCCTTCTTGGCGGCCACCATCCACTTAGCGTCCAATCGTTAATTATTCCTTATTCTTGATCTTTGTCTTAAATACAAACCACATAGCACCTGTTAAGCATACAGATGAATATGTACCACATACGATACCTACCATAAGAGGAAGTGCGAACTCTCTTATCGATGTAACACCGAGTACATAGAGTGCAGCTACCATGATGAAAGTGGTAAGTGATGTGAATATGCTTCGTGATAAGGTCTGGTTGATACTTCTGTTGACCATATCCTCAAGTGTATCCTTGTTGCGCATGAACTTAAGGTTCTCACGTACTCTGTCGAAGATAACGATCGTAGCGTTAATCGAATAACCGACTATCGTAAGCATACAAGCAATGAATGTATTGCCGACCGTTATACGTGCTATTGCATAGAATGCAAGTACAACGAGTACGTCATGTACAAGTGCAAGTACCGAACTTGCTGCAAATCGGATGTCCTTGAATCTGAACCAGATGTATATGAGCATGCAGATTGTAGCAACGATGACTGCGATTATGGCGTCTCTCTTCATCTCAGATGAAATTGTTGAAGAAATCGTCTCAGCAGTAATCTTCTCTTTATCGACACCGAAGTTATCTGCAAGGGCCTGATTCATAGCCTCTCTCTGTGATACGTCAAGTGTCTTGGTCTTAATAACAACTTCCGTTGTACCCTGTACCTTCTGGCACTGAACCTGACCGTTACCGATCACAGCTGTAATAACGGGTACCACTTCAGAATCTATTCTGTCTAATGAAAAATCTTCATTAAAGGTTACGGTTGTAGATGTACCGCCCTTAAACTCCATTGAGTAGTTAAGGATATCATTGCCGCCGGACTTATTGATTCCCATGAATACAAAGCCTGAAAGGATGGCAATAAGTGATATGGCGAAGAATACCTTCCTGCCTGATAAGAACTTAACTTCCTTACGCTCCTTGGCACGACCGTATAACTTCTCGCTCTTAAGCCCCAAAGCATAAAGTGACTTAAGGATAAGCTTTGTGATAAAAAGTGCCGTGAACATTGATACAACGATACCAAGGCCGAGTGTCTGAGCAAAGCCCTTAACACTACCCGTACCCATGACACCGAGCACAAGTGCTGCGATAAGAGTTGTAATGTTACCGTCTATGATTGCCGACAGAGCCTTCTTAAATCCGGTGTCAATAGCGGCACCGACTTCTGCGCCCTGTGCAATCTCTTCTCTGATACGTGCGAAGATGATAACGTCCGCATCAACCGCCATACCGATTGAAAGGATGATACCTGCGATACCGGGAAGAGTAAGTGTTATCTCAAGTCCTGACAGAAGCAGGATAACAAGTACCGTGTAAAGTCCCAAAGCGATGACTGAAGCCACACCGGGAACAAGGTATATGATAATCATAAGTAATGCAACTATTGCAAAACCGATAACGGCTGCCTTAAGCGATGTGCTTATGGCTGTCTGTCCGAGCTGAGCGCCGACCACATTGGAACGGAGTTCTTCAAGTTCAAGCTTAAGTCCACCGATTCTTATGGTAGATGCAAGTCTGTCAGCTTCTTCGAAAGTAAAGCTTCCCGAAATCTGTGCCTGACCGTTAAGGATGGGCTCATTAACATTGGGTGCGCTTACTATCTCACCGTCATAATATATTGCAACGGACTCACCGTTTTTATATGCATTGGTAGTTGCCTCGGCAAACTTTGTGGTTCCTTCGGGAGTGAAGTTAAGTGATACAACGAATTCCTGGTTGCCCATTGAATCCTTGATTGCACCTGCCTGTGCATCAGCCACTTCGGTACCTGTAAGAACTATGTCACCGCCTGCCTGAAGCTGCTCAACCGTCTTGGTAAGCATATATATAGGAGAATTGTCATCGGAATAGCCCACGAAACCATAGTTAAGATTACCGTCCGAATCAGTCTGTCTGATAAAGAACAGACTACCGGGCTTACCGAGGTCTTCTAAGATCGCATTGGCATCGCTGACACCGGGGATCTCAATGTTGATTCGATCAGAGCCTTCGGAATACACAATCGCTTCTGTACTGTATCCCTCTACACGCTTCTGAAGCTTGTATACTGTATCTGACATATCTTCCTTGCTGGGCTCCGTATCTCCCACTGCCTGATATGTGATACTTACACCGCCGGCCAGATCAAGACCCTGCTTGATGCTTGCCGCTGATCCTGTTCCTTCCGGATCCAGTCCGTATATGGCAGCGTAGATTCCGCCGGCCAATAACGCGATCATCACTATGAGCCATATCAAAGCTCGACTCTTTTTCATAATACTCTTCTCCTTACTCTCTTTATATATTGGAAATCTTTATATTACTGTGTATTCTGCTCGTCCAAAGCAGCTTTCATCATAATAGCACATTCTACTCTTTTTTTCATCAATTCACAACCCAAATCATAGGCATCGTTGATGTTGCCGTGGAAATTGTACGAATTGGCTGCACATCCTCCGCTGCAGTAGAACTTTGCAAAACACTTCTTACACTTCTCTTTGGCATATACGTTACAGCACTTAAACTCATCTCTTATATCATCGCGCTTAATGCCTTCGTATACATTACCCATAAGGAAGTCTTCGTTGCCGACAAACTGATGGCAGGGATAGAGATCACCCCAGGGTGTAACTGCCAGATACTCCGTTCCCGAACCGCAGCCTGAAAGTCTCTTGGCTACACAGGGACCGCCCTCAAGATCTATCATAAAGTGGAAGAAATTAACGGGCTTGCCTTCCTTACGTCTTCTTATAAGGTCTGCCGCAAGCTTATCATACTATTCGAATAACTTAGGAAGATCTTCTTCTCTAAGCGCATAGTCATCCTCGGGCTTAGCCACAACAGGCTCAACCGAGATCTGCTCAAAGCCCAAGTCCGCAAGGTGCTTGACATCCTCTGAGAAATCAAGATTATTACGTGTATATGTACCTCTGACGTAATAATTCATCTGATCTCTGCTTTCCGCAACCTTTAAATACTTTGGAACTATTGTATCGTATGAGCCCTGTCCTCCGCGCATCGGACGCATCATATCATTGACTTCCTTACGTCCGTCTATGCTTAAGACGATGTTACTCATCTCTTTATTGATAAACTCAAGCATATCATCATTAAGAAGTATGCCGTTGGTTGTAAGCGTAAATCTGAACTTCTTATTGTTCGGCTCTTCAAGGCTTCGTCCGTACTCTACTATGCCCTTGACCACGTCGAAATTCAGCGTGGGCTCGCCGCCGAAAAAGTCGACTTCAAGATTGATCCTGTTACCGGAATTGGCGATAAGGAAATCAAGTGCCTTCTTACCTACTTCAAGGCTCATAAGCGCCCTGTCACCATGGTATTCGCCCTCTCCCGCAAAGCAGTATTTGCAGGCCAGGTTACAGTCATGCGCAATGTGAAGGCACAAAGCCTTGACCACTGTCTTGCGCTTCTTAAAGTCCATAACATAGTCTTCATATTCATCGGGTGCATAGAGCCTGCCCTCTTCATAAAGCTGCATGAGCTCTTCAACCACCTCTTTGATGTCACTGCTGCTGTAAGGCAGCTTCTCGCATGCCATGCATGCAGCCTCTATAGCTGTCTCACCCGTAAGTCCGGCCTTGATAATGGGCTCCAATACGGGAACTATGTCATATACACAGTCATCCACCACGTGGACCGAACCGCTGTTGACATCAAGGACTATATTGTATCCGTTGTTCTTATACTGATGAATCATAATGCCTCTTTATGTGCGCATTACCTGCGCACGTCTTAGCATAACAAACTCGAAGTCACAGCCATACACCCGAATAATGCATATTCAAGCATACGACTGTAACTTCGAGTCAGATATCTACATATTATAACTGTTACTTACTTAAGCTTCTCGCAGGTCTGATTACCTACTGTGCATGAAGTCTTGCATGCTGACTGGCAAGATGTCTGGCACTCGCCGCAACCGCCCTTCTTCATTGACTCCTTAAGATCTCTTGTCGTAAGTGTCTTGATATGCTTCATTCGGATATCCTCCTAATCTTCATTACATTCTTTTAATACGCTTAACGCCCTAGTAGTATAACACAAATATCCTTTTATGCAAAGTATTTTTCAATCTGTGCACAATGTGTATTGTCAGTCATCCGCCTCCGAAACGCCTTCCGGCTCCTTCTCGGGTATGGTAAGTCTGACTTTGGTGATACGGTTATTCTCAACTTCATTGACTTTAAGCCTTATTCCGCCCTCAAGCATAATCTCATCGCCTTCAAGCGGCATCCTGTCGATCTGTTCGAGAATAAGTCCCGCAATCGAATCATATTCTTCACTGTCAAGCGACAGATTAAGCGCATCATTAACGTCATCTATCTTACGGCTTCCTTCTATGATATAGACATTCTTCTCAACCTTCTTGATAGACTCCTTCTCTTCCTCGTCATACTCATCCCTGATCTCGCCGACTATCTCTTCAAGCAGATCCTCAAGAGTCACCATCCCGACACATGCTCCGTACTCGCTTATAACAAAGGCCACGCTAAGCCCGCTCTGCCTAAGCTCAAGCAAAAGATCCGAAGTCTTCTTATACTCATAGGTATAATATCCGCTTCGCATGATGTTCTCTATCTTAAAGCCCTTCTTATCATCAACCAGGATAAAGTCCTTGATATTAACCAGGCCTATGATGTCATCCCTCTCCGATTCATATACGGGGATTCGCGTGTACATGCATTCCTTAAAGACGCTCATGACCTCATCATATCCTGCCTGCTTCTCAACGCACACCATATCTATGTTGGGAATCATGATCTCCTTGGCAAGCGCATCCGAAAAATCAAACACGTTGTTGATCATGGTCTTCTCATCACTCTCAATCACTCCGTCCTCATGACTTACATCCACATAGGTACGAAGCTCGGCCTCCGTTATCACACTCTTTTCATTGGGATCGATACGAAGGATGAACATTATAACCTTGGCTATATGATCCACGATCCATATGACCGGAGTTAATATCCACATCATAGAGGCGATTATCGGTGCGTAAAAAAGAGAGAGCTTCTCGGCTTTAATCTTGGCCGCATGCTTGGGAACAATCTCGCCAAACAATAATACCGCGAGTGTTAAAAGGCCTGTTGCATATCCGATCGCATAGTCGCCGAACACTCTTATCGTAAAGGTCGTAGCCAGTGCAGAAGCCGAGATATTGACGATGTTATTACCTATAAGGATGGTCGATAACATCTTGCCGTACTTCTTAGTAACCTTCTCAAGCGTCCTTGCGTTACGTCTTCCCTCTTCAACAAGTGCCCTGATCTTGATTGCGGACACAGAATTTAAAGCCGTCTCGGCGGATGAAAAAAAAGCCGACAATCCGACCAGAACTATTAATATTATCAATTGAATCAAAGCTTCTCTGTCCATACTCATATAATAACACAGAAGCGACGGAATACAAAATTCCGCCGCCTGTTACTCAACTCATATATATATGATTTTAAAACAATGCCATAAGATCTTCATATGTCTCACGACGACGTATCACCTTGACACTTCCGTCCGAACATATAAGAACCTCTGCCGGTCTCGGTCTGGTGTTGTAAGTTGATGCCATCGAATAGCCGTAAGCTCCCGCGTCAAGCACAGCAACAAGATCGCCCTCCTTAATCTCAGGCAGCATCCTGTCCTTAACGATTAAATCTCCGCTTTCGCATATCTGACCCGAGATATTCTGCTCAATCATGTTCTCTCTTGCAACAGCCTTGCCGTTACGCAGTACCTCTATGTCATGATATGAGTCATACATTGCAGGTCTTATAAGAGTATTCATTCCGACATCGGTACCCGCATAGGTCCTGCCGTAGTTCTCTTTAACCGCATTGACTCTTCCTAAGATTATTCCGCCTTCAGCTATACAGAAACGTCCGGGCTCCGACTTAAATAAAGGAGCATAGCCGTAATCCTCAACAAAGGCATCAAGAATCGGTAAAAGCCTTGCCTTAAAGTCTTCCATCGGATAAGGTGCTTCATCATCAAGCTTATGATAAGGTATTCCGTATCCTCCGCCGAAATCGACAAACTTAAGGTCCTTGAAACCTCTTGCTATTCTAAGCAGATTCTCAACCGCATCAAGATATGGCTGAGGATCCAAAAACTGCGATCCGATATGCTGGTTGATACCGACAAGCTTAAGGCCGTACTTCTTAATAACCTCATGAATCTTGGGTATATCTGCTTCGGCGATACCGAACTTGGTCTTCTTACCGCCTGTCACAACCTTCTCACTGTGTCCTGCACCTACGCCCGGGTTGATTCGTACGGCACATTCATAACCTGATTTTTTCTTGGCAACCAGCTGCCCGTATTTTTCAAGCTGAGAAAGTGAATCCAAACTGACAACAATGTCATTATCTATTGCATATTCGAATTCTTCATCCGGTACATTGTTGGGCACGAAGAAGATACGGTCAGAAGGAAAACCTGCCTTCTTAAGCATCATAAGCTCTCCCATGCTCATGGCGTCACAGTTGATGCCCTCGGAAAGTGCGATCTTTAAGATCTCAAGATTCGTATTGGCTTTGACTGAGTAGTTGGCTGTATAGTCATACTTAGTGATGACTTTACTGACCGCCTCCATGTGCTGCCTTATAACATCCTCACTGTATACATACAGGGGCGTGCCGTATTTCGCCGCTATGTCTTCAGGGTTGTTGCCCTTAAAAAAATCAATCGACTCTATAAATGAATTCATAAATCTTCCCCTTATAACAGATGTGCTCTGATCTCATCTCCGCTTAAAGGACTTAAGTAAGCGGGTGCTATATCAAATACCGTCTTGCATCCGTTCACGCCTTCGTTATGAAGTCTGTTGACTGCTCTTGCATAAGCAAGCAATACGCTTGATGTAAATGCCGGATTGGAATCAAGCTTAAGGCTGTACTCTATAACGTTGTTGTACTCGCCGTCCCAGCCTGTCTTACCGCTTCTGAACACGAATCCGCCGTGAGGAATTCCCGCATGGTCTTTCTTAAGTTCTTCTTCTGATATGAAGTGAACGGTTGTGTCATAGTCTGCAAAGTAGTTGGGCATGGTCTTGATCTCATTCTCGATCTTAGCCTTGTCAGCGCCCTCTTCCGCTACAACAAAACACTCTCTTGTATGCTTCTGTCTTGTTGTAAGTGTAGGATTCTTACCTGCTCTTACTGCTTCCAATGCCTCGGGAACGGGAATCGTATACTGCTTGCCGTCCTTGACTCCTTCGATTCTTCTGATGGCATCGGAATGACCCTGTGATACACCCTTGCCCCAGAATGTATAATCCTCACCGTCGGGTAAGATGCAATTTGCATAGAGTCTGTTAAGAGAAAACATTCCCGGATCCCAGCCGCATGAGATAAGTGCCGTATGTCCATTAGCCTTTGCTGCCGAATCAACAGCGGCGAAGTGCTCCGGAATCTTGGCATGTGTATCAAAACTGTCTATTACATTGAAAAGCTTGGCGTATTCGGGTGTCTGCTTAGGCAGGTCTGTAGCTGAACCGCCGCAAAGGATGAGCACGTCGATCTTGTCCTTGTATGACTCAATCTCAGATACATTCACCACAGGTACACCTGCTGTCAGAAGCTTAACGCTTGAAGGGTCACGTCTTGTAAATACCGCAACAAGCTCCGCATCGGGTGCATGCTTTACGGCACTCTCAACTCCCTTACCCAAATTACCGTATCCAAGTATTCCTATCTTCATTACCATATACCTCCGTGTTGTCATTGTATACATGTATTCATCTGGAACAATTATGAATTAACGCCATTTTCCTGTCAAGGGTTTGACGCGAAGTATACGTTGTATACACGGTATACTTTTCATTTCGGGTAATCTTGCCTCTTATTTAACGATCTCCAAACGCACATATGTCATATATACGTCATTACCCACTCTGTGTGTTCTGTATGATGCATCCTTATATTCACCCGTTATGTCACGGACAGTCGCATCATCTTTATTTATAATACAGTTCCTGAAGTCATATCCGAGTCCGAGTCCTATAAGCTTTGAATATGCTTCCTTAATCGTCCATATTCGGCATATGGTCTTCGTATCATTTAAATCATACCGATCATATTCTTCTTTATTAAGAATTCTTCCGGCAAAAGAATCCGGGACATTGCGCACTTCCTGAATGTCTATGCCCACGGGATCGTCCCCGTATGCAAGCGCGACATATTCACCCGAATGCGAAAGATTAAAGAAAAGATCGGGATGGGTATCAAGGTAGGGTTTGCCGTGGTCGTCTCTGCATATCTTTGGCTCTGATAATCCCAAAGAATCACACATGTCCTTAAGCAAAATCCCGGCACCTAAAAGACGCTTTTTGTTCTCTTTTGACTTAATCCTGCAGATAGTCTCATACCTGTCGGGATCAAAGGGCTTTAACGCCTCCAAGGACTCCGAAAACAAGGCTTCGTTATCATATTTTTTTGTTTGTTCGATTATTATTTTCATATTCAAGTAAGGGCGGCGGGACTTGAACCTGCTTGGTGCTTCGTTCCCTTGGCGGCGGGACTTGAACCTGCTTGGCGCAAGCGCCAAGCTAACCGCTTCCGCGACTGCGTCGTGAAAGCGGAAATCGGGTTTAAGTCAAATAGCCGCCGATATAAACAACATGC
>JAFYBE010000100.1 GCA_017540355.1 Lachnospiraceae bacterium
AGATCATATGTGATCGAAGACTAATATATGCCAAAAGGGCATCATCATAAATGATGGCTTCAGAAAATCACGATGATCCGATCCGGCATACACAAACAGACCTTTCGGCCCTTAGACTTAGTCTGTATCTACCTGATATGATCATCTGTTTTTCATCGGCTCACGCGCACACTAATGTGTGTCGTTTCATTATTATCTTTCCGAATGATAACACGGAATAAGAGAGTTGTAAACTATTATTTGTTTCAGTATACGCGACTGTGCAATTGTGCTAATATATAAGCATATGGGACATAATATAAGGCATAAGTAATCTTAGTATTGTTGTAAAAAGTGTAGATTGGGGGTAAATGTATGAACATTACAAGATTAGATATGGGGGTACTGAAGAATTTCAAGTCCGTTCTGGACTACACAAGATTCCCGGGATTAGCGTCGTATAAGAGTCAGATTGACAGTTTGGATTTTGATGCAATTCAGGCTGCATTAAATCATGATCCTGATATGACGTCAGTATTCAGCGGCGGCGGACTTAATGTTGCAAAGTCAGGTGATGCGGCTGCTGAAGCAGCTGCACCTCACATTCAGAAGTATCTGGATGTAATCAGGACAATTCGTGAAAAAGAAAGCGAGTATTTAAAACAGGAACCTCTTTTAAGTGATTATCTTTCAGCATTACAGGATCATACGGAGCGTTCGCTTTCAGACAGAGAAGATGCGCTTGATCCGTACAGAACACAGCTTGGCGGACTTCATCACAGATTACTCAGTATGATTGACAGGATACCTACGAGAGATGAGATGGCTGATGATCAAAGCGCATCGTATGTTTTCGATACGATAGGCAAGACGGCTAAGTTTTTCGGGTATGAGACAGAGGTATTAAAGCAGCTCGTAACAGATCCTGATACGCTTGACCAGGCGACATATAATGCCAACATGAGCGCAAGACTTAAAGATGTCATAGATTCTCTTGAGGATGTGCATAGGGAATTTATGAGGCCCGCAAATTCCAATCATGATTTGATGAAGAAATTCTGTGCTAAAGCTTCTAATGCAGATATGGACAGATTCTTTAAAGATTTTTATCATCAGACCAATCGCTACAGTATGAGGGCCATAGTTTCAGATTTAAAAGACATCCAAACTTCACTTGATAGATATGGAACATCTGTAGCAGACTGTATAATGCTTCAAGAAGCTAAGAATGTCGTACATGAAGTTCGAGAAGTCGTAGGTGTTGATTATGAGCGTTTGGAGAGTAAAACTGCAAAGGATATCGCAGAAAAACTATATTCCGTTGATCAATTTTGTCAAGAATACATAGGTGGCTATGGGTTTCATAGAAATACAGCTTTTCCTTTTATGCAGAATGTGCTTCATCAGGTCAAAGACCTGGCTCCGCAATATCAACCGTTTGGAGATCAAAATCAGGATCCCAAATTTAAAGATTGTGATGTCCTGTTAAGAAGGGTCAACGCCAGAATCACGCCAGAACACGGCTTGGAATCCAGAGTTAGTGCATATGCCGAGCAGATGAAAAAGCCAAGGCGTTTAATTAATGCAGATATCAAGGGACGCATCGAACCTTTCTATGAGATGATGAAGAACACCAAGAGCGGATGGTTAGGACACAGCAACAACAAAGAATACCAGGCCATGATGAACTCCATAGAGAGTGTAATGAAGATTATTGATAAACCGGGATTTAATCCTGATAGTATGTCAGAACTTGAGATCAAGAAGTTTAATGCCAACATCAAGGAAGTTGAGAGAACCTGTAAGATATATCTCGAAGATAAGATAAAAGAGCGTAAGACGGAGACCGGTAAAGACCGTTATGCGGGAGCTGTCGGTATACTTGAAGCCATTAATCCCGAAGCAGCGGAAAAGGTAATGCAGGATTCCGCTGCAGCACGTAAAAAGCCCGTTACTCTCCAGGAACTTGAAGAAAGAGCAACCAAGAAGAGCGGAAAGACACCGTCATTCAGGGATCACGCTCATGAGCTTTCCCAGCAGCAGGCCCGTAACGGCAGGACTTTATAAAATCTGATTATATGAACAAAAGCATGTCAGCCCGAAGTTTACTTCGGGCTGATAATATTGTATACTCTAATCGTTGTAATTTACTTGTTTTACGAAACTATACAGAATTGAAAGGATATATATCATGGCAGACTTAACACAATCAAGAACACATACCTGCGGTGAGCTCCGTATGGAGCATGTGGGGCAGAAAGTTACACTTGCGGGTTTCTATGACAACATGCGTAAGGTCAGCAAGAACTTAGGTTTCCTTATACTCAGAGACTTCTACGGAACGACACAGCTTGTTATAGAGACAGAAGAGATGATGGAGAGACTTAACGGAGTTAATAACGAGTCAACTCTTTCAATAACGGGTATCGTAAGAGAACGTTCCAATAAGAATCCCAACCTTCCCACAGGTGATATAGAGGTTGTTCCCGAGGATATTCAGGTACTCGGCAAGTGTATATACAATGAACTTCCTTTTGAGATTAACCGTTCGAAGGAAGCTGATGAGGCTACCAGACTTAAGTACAGATACCTTGATCTTCGTAATCCTGCCGTTAAGGACAGAATAGTACTCAGAAGCAAGATCGTATCTGAGCTTCGTCAGGCCATGACGGCACATGATTTCTTAGAGATCACAACGCCTATCCTTACATGTTCATCTCCCGAAGGTGCAAGAGACTATCTCGTTCCTTCAAGAAATCATCCGGGTAAGTTCTATGCACTTCCTCAGGCACCTCAGCAGTTTAAGCAGCTGCTTATGACTTCAGGCTTTGACCGCTATTTCCAGGTTGCTCCCTGCTTCAGAGATGAGGATGCCAGAGCTGACAGAAGTCCCGGTGAGTTCTATCAGCTTGATATGGAGATGGCGTTCGCCTCACAGGAAGATGTATTCGCGGTTATAGAAGACGTGCTGCCTCCCGTTTTTGCCAAGTACGGTACGTACAAGACGGCAAGCAAAGCTCCTTTTAAGCGCATATCATTCACGGATGCGATGGAGACTTACGGAACGGATAAGCCCGATCTAAGAATAGATTTAACACTTAAGGATGTTACGGACCTTATGGCCGGCTGCGGCTTCGGTCCTTTCGATGAAGGCAACAACATTCAGGCCGTTGTTGTTACAGACTTTAATGCATCACGTAAGGTCGTTGATAAGATTTGCGCTGATGTTGAGGTTGCAACTGCCAATAAGGCTTATTGGTTTAAGCTTGATGAGAACGGCGAACTGGTCGGCGGAATTTCAAAGTTCTTACAGGAGCGTAAGGATGCGGTCATCTCTGCATTAGGCATCAAGGCAGGAGACTTCGTAGGGCTTACTTCCGGTAAAAAACAGGACGCCTTAAAGACTGCAGGCGTGCTGCGTAAGCTGCTCGGAGCGAACGCTGAGGGCCATATGGACAAGGAACGCTACGAGTTCTGCTGGATAGTTGACTTCCCGATGTATGAGATAGGTGAGGAGAGCGGTGAGCTTGAATTCTGTCACAATCCTTTCTCTATGCCTCAGGGCGGAATGGATGCACTTAAGAATAAAGAGCCTTTGGATATTCTGGCTTATCAGTATGATCTTGTTGTTAACGGCGTTGAGTTATCGAGCGGTGCCGTTCGTAATCACGATCCTGAGATAATGGTTGAGGCATTCAAGATTGTAGGACTCGGCGAGGAAGATGTTAAGGCCAAGTTCCCCGCAATGTATAACGCATTCTGCTACGGTGCACCGCCGCATGCAGGTATTGCTCCCGGTGTCGATCGTATGGTAATGCTTATAGCAGGCGAAGAGAGCATCAGAGAGATTATTCCTTTCCCGATGAACAAGACGGCACAGGATGTAATGATGGGCGCTCCCGCAGAGGTAGATCCCAAGCAGCTTGAGGACGTGCATATAAGAATCGAGCTTCCCAAGGAGTCATAGGACTGCGATACGCAGGTATAATATGAGAAAAGAAGAATCAGGTGCACTGCAAGGAATTGCAGTGCTCCTTATGATATTCCACCATTGTTTTCTATATTCATATATGTTCCTGGATGGATTCATTCGCCATCCCGAATTCACCGAGCATTTCGCAAGAAGTACCAGGATAGCCATAGCCATATGCGCTTTTGTAAGCGGATACGGCATTTTTCATGTGCTTAAGAAAAAGGACGGATATGCGGAAGAATATCCCGACATGCTTAAAAGGATTCTTAAGATCTACGTTAAGTACTGGATTGCAATCCTTATAACGCTTGCAGTCGAAGCATTGATTTTTCATGAGGTCATCGCCTGGAACGAACTTTTCGGCAATCTCACCGGCTTTGAGCCCACATATAATACGACCTGGTGGTACATAAGAGAGTATATGTTTATGCTCCTTATCGCACCTTTGATCAAGTCCTTACTTCAGGGCGGGAAAAAGAGGCGGCTCTTGCTTTTGATTTTATTCTTAGTCATTGCACTTGCAGGGGCGATCACTGTAATTACGGGTAATGCAGAACCTGTGATTACATTTTTGCGCAAATATGTACAGATAGTATTGCTTGTGATTTTCTTTGAGGGATATTTTGCCGCATTCTTACAGGACAGGTTAAAAGAAAAGATAAACCACAGGGATCATCCTGTGGCCTTGGTATTCGTTACTGGTCTTGTTATTGCAACATGTGCCTATGTAATAAGATATATGGTTGCATTCGATGCCGGAGATTCCAAGCCCGATATGCTTATAGCACCTGTCTTTATCCTTGGTGCGGTATTGGTGTTCAGATCTGTAACCGTTTTAAGGAAAGTCTTCGGCTTCCTTGGAAGCAATCTTTTATATATGTGGTTCATTCACGGCCTAATATGGAAGGAGGCCTTTGTATTCCTTACTTCGAAGACAACTCCGATATTTTATTATTCCGTGATAGTGATATCGTCTTTACTTATATCCGTTCTGCTTACGCAGGCGGAGAAGTTAATCTTTAATCGCCGAAAGTCAGATAAAGTACAGGCCTGATTGCACCGCCCGGTTTATTGACATACTTTTTATTCTCGTATATGCTTCCGTCTATCTCAACTATCGGGGCCGTAATTTCACCCTCTTTGTTGCTTCCTTTAAGCCACCACCATGATGAATCATAACCCTTCATATCCCACTGATGGAGTTTGCTTATCCTGTTGGCATTGGTTCCCGTAGCCTGTGCATAGTCGGTTACAATGAGCTTTCGATCTTCGGCGTTCGGGTAAAGCTCATACAGTTCGTCCACGGTAAGCAGGGTGAATACATCCGCATTGTCACATACACAGGACCATTCGTATTTACTGAACATATCCGTAAAGTATGTCGAATTGAGATATTCCCTGAGATCACATTTTTTCCATGTTATATCTTCATGCTTCTGATGATAGTAACTGCCGGCGATCCCTTGTGATGCCAAAAGCTTGATCTTATCTCCGTCTTTGCCTATCACTATCCATTCAAGGCGCTCTTTACCCGGTTTTGAAATGATTGTTTCGAAACGTCCGAACAATACGCGGTCTCCTATATTTGCTTCTTTGAGTGCAGCGTATTCCTCATTAAATTCCCTTTGTGCTACCAAATGTCTTCCGAGTGTCACATATAGTATAAACGCACAGATGACGATTATCGATGCGGCGGCTATCCTGTTAAGGATCTTGATACGCTTTGCCCGGATCTTTTCGGCTATCTCATTTTCCAATGTATCGTTGGTCAGTCTTTTTTTGTTAAGTATGTATATGATGCCGTCAACGACAAAACTTATCGCGGGTGCTAAGATCGCGGTGGTGATGATACTGCATACAAGGACCAGAGTAAATCTTAAGATGTCGTTTAGCTTGATGTCACCGAATATCCTGTGTATGAAATATCCGTGTATCAGGAAAAGCTCCATGCTGATTTTGCTTAAATACTTAAGCACAGGGTTGCCGAGCGTAAGCTTTAAACTCAGTAACAGTACGAAACTTGTGTATATGATGCAGGAAACGGACTGAACGATCAGGGTGATAAGAGAAGACCTTCTTCCGAAATAAGGATCCTCTATATAATACCCGAAACGTTTCTGTACATATATCGAAGCGATGATCGCAAAGAACAAGAGTATCGAACATATGATGAGCAGACCCCTGTAATGCTTTTTAAAGAATTTATCAAATGCGTTTCTGAATCTCGCATAGTACATTCCGAAGATAAAGGTGATCGTTGAATTGTACCACCACTCACCCTTGAACCAGTGCTTATCGCCTTCGGGATCATGGCCGTTATAAAAGCAGTATACGATGATAAGGATCGTTGCTATGCTTAATAAGAACAGTGCAACATCCTTATTCTTTATCAGAGTGAAAAGCGCATAAAAAAGCAGATACAACAGCACGATCTCTACGATGAACCAGCCGTTGCCGTTGATAAGCGTTATTCCGAAGATATTATCAAAGATCTCTTTACGGTTATAGTGAATACCGTAAAAGATAACATTTAACAGGACCCCAAAGATATTGATGATCCAGAAGGGAATAAGGACGGTCGGGAGTCTCTTTTTTAAAAAGGTTTTCATGTAATCGGGCTTGCCGTATATACTTGTGATAAGGCCAAAACCCGAAAAGAAAAAGAATATCGCCGTGAATAAGAAGCCTATGTAGTTAAGTAATGTGACAGGCCCCTTACCGACGACGCCGTATCCGGTAACCTGCTGGGTAAGATGGTGCAGTATTATACAGATACAGGCAATGGCCTGTATCATCTTACTCTGGTCTAAGTTAAGGTATTCCTCAGAGAATTCGCCCTTTTTTGCCTTTTTGATGCTGAATATACCGAGTACGGCGAGCAATATGGGGAAAATCTGAAGTCCTATTATTGTTCCGTTCATATTTACGAGTATACATTATATGTATATAATAAAAAAGATAAAAATCGCTGAGAAAAAGGGAAAAAGAGATTATGACAAGAGTTTTATTTGTGTGCACGGGCAATATTTGTCGCAGTGCGATGGGCGAATATATTCTTAAGGATATGCTCGATAAAAGAGGGATAAGTGATAAGTTCTATGTGGAGTCGGCGGCGACCACGACAGAGGAGATAGGTAATCCCGTATATCCGCCCGCAAAAGCGGAACTGGCCAAGCACGGAATTAAGTGTGACGGTCATCATGCCAGACAGGTAAGAAGCTCGGATTATGATAATTTCGATATATTCATCGCGATGGAAGACTGGCATAAGCGGACCATGAGGGACCGCTTCTTTAGCGGAGATCCCGAGAATAAGATAGTGATGTGTATGGATCTTGCCGGTAAGCCGGGACAGATTGTGGACGATCCCTGGTATACGGGCAGATTCTCTGAAGTATACGGACAGTTATGTGAGGCATGCGAAGGACTGATAGAAAAATATTCTTAACTCCATAT
>JAFYBE010000101.1 GCA_017540355.1 Lachnospiraceae bacterium
AAAAGAATTATGATGCTATCAGTAAAGACGGGGATACATTGGAGATATCCGAGAAGCAGATAGCCAAGAATCAGGCGGGAAAAGTAACAATATCTGAAGATAGTATCAAGTCACAGCCAGGGAAGTACACAGCTGCCACTCTGGCGAAAATGTCAAAGGTTAGACTAAAACAGCTTCTGACAGACGGAAAGATAACAAGACAGCAATATGACAAGGCTGCAAAAAGCTCATGATTGCGTCGGTTCCCACTATACTTGCATCAAATAATGATGCATATTCGAGCGCCGGAATGCCTCTTAGTTATTCTTTAGTGCTGCAGCTGTTATACTTGCAATCATATCCAAGGTAGCGTATGATAAGCATCAGAATAAGGCTTCAACGAAGTAATATTCGATTAATCACTTTGAGGAGGAATTAATATGGCAGGAATTATAGCTTCAATATTAATAGGTGCAGTTGCCGGATGGCTCGCAAGCCTTATTATGAAGAAGGCTAACGGACTTTTGATCAATATCATACTCGGTATTGTCGGAGGTTTTGTAGGCGGCTTCGTATTCGGCCTCATAGGCTTCGGCGCAACGAATCTTATCGGACAGATTATCGTATCGGTAGTCGGCGCTTGCATTGTAATCGCCATCTATAACGCGATTAAGAAGTAAGCATCATATTGAAAAAAATAAGCGACTGACATTTCGCTCTTCCGGTGTATCTGAGTCGGGGGGGGCGAACTGTCAGTCGCTTTTTTTATTTATCGATATTTTTTCCATAGAAATCGGCGAGACGGGCATAATAAATCGTTGCAATGCATTTGCCGATGTGCTATACTGACATCCGTTTGATTCGGGTGTTAACTCCTTCCCACCCGTAGTTCACTAAAGGAGGCGTTAAATGCATAACAAGAAGGTTTTATTTATCACTCAGGCAGCCGTGATAGCTGCCATCTATGTAGTTCTTACAGTCATAGCCGCAGGCTTTGATCTTGCAAGCGGAATGATCCAGGTAAGATTTTCAGAAGCGCTGACGGTGCTGCCGTATTTTACACCGGCTGCAATACCGGGACTTGCGATAGGCTGTCTTATCAGTAATATTGTAACCGGATGCATGCTGCCCGATGTCATATTCGGAACACTTGCCACACTTATCGGTGCCGTGGGTTCTTATTTCTTAAGAAAGAATAAGATTTTGGTTACCCTTCCCCCTGTTATATCCAATGCGCTTATCATACCTTTCATACTGACATATGCGTATAAGATACCGGGTGGTATACCGCTTCAGATGCTGACTGTAGGTGCAGGTGAAGTCATCTCCTGTGTGATCATAGGCTCGATACTTTTAAGAGCACTGATACCGGTGAGCAGGTACATCTTCACCAACGAATAAGGAGAAATATCAGGAGATTAAATCAGTAAAGGAGATCCCTCGGGATCTCCTTTATCGTCTTATTATATGGTGATGAAGAGTTAATGTCACTTGTCAAAAAATACTCTGCCGACGGTCTCTCCGTAATCCATCTCCTTATAACTCCATGCGGCATGGCCGATGCCGTACTTGTCAAATATGCTGTGAATATCGGCAAACCATCTCTTCGCGCTGTCTGCGGGTGCAAAATCTATGACTCCGTACTCACCGCAGTATAACGGAACGTTCATTTTCTCTGCCATCTCTACCGCAGGCTTAAACAATGTATCGAAAAGCGAAGGTCCAAGCTCCGTGATTGTGCCTTCATTGATCGCATTGGCAAGATCCTGTGCAAGGAGCTGTGACTTCTCTCTGTATAACTCCAATGAATCGGGATAGTTCATTACAAGATCCTTGGGCATATCCTCAACCCAGTGTGCTCTCTGATGAGTGAATACCAAAGGCTCATAGCAGTGGAAGTTGTATACTACCTTGTCATCTATCGGTGCGCCCAAAAGCGGAACGCTTGTAACATTGTTATAACATACGCCGCCAATGATGATATAAGAATCAGGTGCATTCTTACGGATTACAAGTGAAGCCTCTCTTGCTATATCGTTCCATTCGTTCACCACATTGGGAGATACGACTTCGTTAAGCAGTTCAAAAGAAAGCATATCCGAATAACTGCTGTACTTAGAAGAGATATGGTCCCAAAGCTTATAGAAGCGCTCCTGTAAGGCCTTGTCATGGAAGAATGCTTCCCTGTCCATATCCTTATCAAGGGGATCGAAAGAATATCCGTAAGCCTTATGCAGGTCTATCATCATCTTAAGGCCCAACTCACGACACCAGTCGATACAGGCCCTGATATATGCATATCCCTCTTCGATCGGCTTGCCGTCTTCGGTCTCTATAACATCATAATCAACGGGGACTCTGACATGGTCAAAACCGGCATTCGCTATTCTTACCAAATCGTCCTTGGTGATAAAAGTATCGAAATGCTCCTTGGTGCCCTCAGAAAACTGAGACAACCAGCCGCCGAGATTGATTCCTTTTAAAAATCCGTCAAAAGCTCTCATCTTACCTCCAATCGTAATATACGGCTTTATTTTCTATAAACATCCTACAAAACGCGGAGTGATTAGTCAATCTTAAAAAAACATTAACATTGAATTATCTGTGACTAACCGACTGCATTTTATGATATTATTATCTGTGTCATAAAGTAAAACTGTTTTGGTTCGGTGCGGATTGTTATACAATTCCGGCATATTTGAAAGGCAGAGAAAAATGTCCAATAAAAGCGAGAAGAGATACAGGAAGATAAAGAGGACCAGTATATGGAGTTCCATTTTAGAGTTCGTCCTCTTCTCTGTAGCAGCTGCGGTTATGCTGGCAGTAGCTATTCAGATTTTTGCATCATATATCATCGACTCCAAGATGATCTCGGAATATGAGCGAATAGAATACATGGCCAGATTATATGACAACGGCCTTAAGAATAAGGATGAGAACATATATAATCTGCTGGTAGAAGAAGGCCACGACTATATGATCGTATCCGATGACGGCAAGCTTTTGCATATAAACGGTGAGAATACGATAAGCGATCAGAGCGGTACGGTAAGGCTTTCTGAGTACGGAGAGGATGTACTTGTCTACAGGGATAAAGAAAGAGGCTTTGTATATCCCGGAAGCAACGGAAGGCTTGGCCTTGACTTCATGGCTTTCAGGGAGTGGATTGCCTCCGAAGACGATGCTTATGATAATGATACAGCGGATTCCGATATAGAGAAGGCATATGAGATTCATACTAAGATGATTCAGTTGCCTATATGGATATCCGTGGATGTGGACGGAGGAAGTAAGCACTTTATCGGTAAGGCCGTATTCTCCGTTAACAGACATGATACAAGGATACTTACATATCTGACCATAGCGATGGCTGCACTGCTTGTCATCATACTTATCACGATGCTTGCGGCTGCGATTAAGAACGTTGTAAGACAGAAGAGGATGATCAATCTCTTCTTCACGGATATTGTTACAGACGGACATAACTGGTCGTGGTTTTTGATAAAGGGCGATAAGATGCTGCGCAAAAGATCAAGTGCAAAGCATAAGTTCGCACTTATAAGTTTAAGCTTTGTCAATTACAGGAACTACTGCGTATGCCATTCGGTTGCGGAAGGCGAGGCACTTCTTTGCAGGATCAATGATCTTATTGAGAAGAATACCAAAAAGAATGAGATATGTGCGCATACCACATCGGCAAGTTTTGCGCTCATGTTAAGATACAGCGACAAGGCGGAACTTGAAAGAAGGATAAAGAAACTTATTGAGAGTCTCTCTTTGATGGATGAGGATCACAGATTCAACTTCCAGGCGGGTGTGGCGCTTATAGGTGAAGATGCGGGAGAGGACGGCAAGCGCATTCACAACAGGGATGTTGATCTTGATACAGAGTATAATAATGCATCGGCAGCCAAGGCAACACTCAGCGCATCCGATGATTCAGGCATCGCATTTTTTGATACAAAGCTTATAGAGGAACAGCAGTGGCTTGACAAGGTGCAGGAGAAGCAGCAGAGTGCACTTGATAATGAAGAGTTTGTTGTATATTATCAGCCAAAGTATGATCCCAGGGACACTAAGCTTATGGGCGCTGAGGCACTTATCAGGTGGGATTCTCCGGACTTCGGTTTCGTACCGCCCGGAAAGTTCATACCGATATTTGAAAAGAACGGCTTTATAACAAAGATCGATCACTACATGCTTAAGCACGTGGCGGCAGATCAGAAGGCGTGGCTTGATGCGGGTTACAACTGCGTGCCGGTATCGGTCAACGTATCAAGGGCTCACTTTATAGAAAGTGACCTTGCCGAACAGATAAGGGATATCGTGGATGAAGCGGGAACGCCTCATGAATATATTGAGATAGAGCTTACGGAGAGTGCATTCTTTGATGATAAGAAGGCGCTGCTTAATACAATAGGAAGACTTAAGGACTACGGCTTTGCGGTATCGATGGATGACTTCGGTTCAGGCTATTCATCGCTTAACTCTCTTAAGGATATGCCGCTTGATGTGCTTAAGTTGGACGCGGAATTCTTCAGAGGAGATACAACAGACGGAAGAGGCGAGATAGTAGTATCCGAGGCTATAAAGCTCGGTAAGCAGCTTAACATGCGAATAGTCGCCGAGGGTGTTGAGGTCAAGGAACAGGTTGATTTCCTTGCAAAAGAGGGCTGTGATATGATTCAGGGCTACTATTTTGCAAAGCCCATGGCAGGGGATGATTTCGTTAAGAAGATGCAGGGTGTTATTGAGAAGCCCGAGTCCGTGTGATAGAATGTTAATACACGTATGTGCGTGGATGATATAACGGAGGAATGATATGAGAGAATCCGGTGAGATGTATCTTGAGACTGTACAGATGCTTAAGGAGAAGATGGCCAATGTCCGTTCAATCGACGTTGCCACTCAGATGGGCTTTTCCAAGCCGAGTGTCAGCAGAGCGATGAGTGTCCTTAAAAGGGACGGATACTTAACCATAGACGAGCACGGATTTATCAGTCTTACGGATAAAGGCAAGAAGGTGGCCGATACCATATATGAGAGGCACAGAGTGCTTACGAAAGTACTTAAAAATATCGGAGTCGATGAGAAGACAGCTGAGGAAGATGCCTGCAGGATTGAGCATGATATAAGCGATGTGACCTTTAAGGCGATCAAGGATCATGCCGAGAAGTACTTGTGATTCTGCGACAGACATAAGGATGAGTTGTTGATATAAAGTGTATACGGAGGTGGAGTATGGAACTTACACAGGCTATTGCAAGCAGAAGAAGCATAAGGAATTATCAGGACAATGCAACGGTTACGGCCGATCAGGTGAAGGAGCTTATCGCTGCGGCGATTCAGGCACCCTCGTGGAAGAATTCGCAGACGGGACGTTACTATGTTATTCTTTCTCCCGAGAAGATGGATGAGATAGCAAGGGAGTGTCTTCCTGAGTTTAACGCCAATAACTGTGTGAATGCCAAGGCACTTATAGTTACGGCTTTCGAGACCAAGAGATCGGGCTTTACAAGAGAAGGCGTGGCTGAGAATGAACTTGGTGATGAGTGGGGAGCATACGACCTTGGACTTGCGAATGAGAACCTCGTATTAAGAGCAAGAGATTTAAGCCTTGATACTCTTATCATGGGTATCAGAGACGGAGAGAAGTTAAGAGCAAAGCTTGACATACCCGAGAGCCAGAGGATAGTCAGCGTTATCTCCGTAGGCGTAAGAGCATCTGATCCCGAGATGCCCAAGCGCAAGGCAGTAGACGATATTACAAGATTTTTCTAGGAAAGTGATGCGGCAGCAGGGATGCTGCCGCAATTTATGGATACATGTGGAGCAACAGACAGGCATTTCGTAACGGTAACAGAGACGGTATACCCATAGCACTCGGGTATTTTGCGGTGGCCTTCACTCTCGGCATAGCGGCTAAGAGTGCAGGCTTTACTGCACTACAGGCGGCAATAGTAAGCTTGACCAATCTTGCAAGCGCAGGACAGTATGCGGGTTTTACAATGGTAAGGGATGGCGCATCCTATGTGGAGATGGCGATAATGATCCTTGTTACCAATGCAAGATATATGCTTATGTCATCGGCTCTTTCACAGAAGTTTGATCCGCAGACCCCGTTCTGGCACAGATTGCTTGTCGGATACAGCGTTACGGATGAAGTGTTCGGCATATGCATAGGTGTACCCGGGAAGCTTAATCCGCTCTATCCTTACGGAGCGATGTTACTTACCGTACCGGGATGGACGCTTGGAACATACTTTGGCGTGGTGATGGGCAATGTACTGCCGGCAAGGGTTGTAAGCGCATTAAGCGTAGCTTTGTACGGTATGTTCATAGCCATAATCATACCCCCTGCACGTAAGAGCAGAGTGATATTAGGACTTGTATCCGTCTCAATGGTGCTTAGTGCTTTGCTTACGTATGTGCACTTCTTTGACTTTATACCGTCCGGCGTGAAGGTGATACTATTAACCGTGGTTATCGCTACGGCAGCCGCTCTTCTTTTCCCCGTGACGGAAGATCCGTACAGCGCCGTAAGAGGCGAAGGCTCTGAAGATGATAAGGCAAAGGGGGTAAGCGCATCATGATGAAAGAACACAACATATATGTATATATGCTCATTATGGCGGGCGTCACATATCTTATCAGGGTGTTGCCGCTTACGCTTATAAGGGGAGAGATTAAAAACAGGTTCATTAAGTCTTTCCTATACTATGTGCCCTATGTTACGCTGGCGGTTATGACATTCCCGGCCATCACACAGGCTACCGGCTCGCCGATATCGGGAGCCGTCGCATTTGTTGCGGCGATATTTCTGGCATGGTTCGGAGCGGGATTGTTCCCGGTGTCGGTCATATCGTGTATAGTGGTGTTTGTGATAGAGTTTTTTATCTGATCAGACAAAGAAAAACGCAGGTACGATTGTACCTGCGTTCGTTATTATTATTGATAAAGTTCGATTGCCCGCTTATCGGGATTACTCGATAACGTGGATCCAGCCTTCGGGTGCTTCTATACGACCCATCTGAATTCCTGTAAGAGTATCGTATAACTTCTTGGTAATCGGTCCCATCTCGGTCATGCCTGAAGGTAAGCAGATCTCCTTGCCGTGGTCAACGATCTTGCCGACAGGTGAGATAACGGCTGCGGTTCCGCAAAGTCCGCACTCAGCCATATCCTTAAGCTCTTCTACGTGAATCTCTCTCTCCTCAGCCTCGAGTCCCAAATAGTCCTTGGCAACCTGCATAAGAGAACGACGTGTGATAGAAGGAAGAATGCTGCCTGACTTAGGTGTAACAACCTTGCCGTCCTTGGTAACGAATAAGAAGTTGGCTCCGCCTGTCTCCTCAACCTTGGTACGTGTAGCTGCATCAAGGTACATATTCTCGTCGTATCCCTCTTCATGGGCTGTAACTATTGCGTGAAGGCTCATCGCATAGTTAAGACCGGCCTTGATATGTCCCGTTCCGTGCGGTGCCGCACGATCGAAATCACTTATCTTGATTGTAAGAGGCTTAACGCCGCCCTTAAAGTAAGGTCCTACGGGTGTGGCGAAAGCTCTGAACTGATAATCGTTGGCAGGCTTAACACCTATAACGGGGTTGATACCGAACATATAGGGACGGATATATAATGTAGCCCCGCTTCCGTAAGGGGGTACCCATGCCTCGTTGGCCTTAACAAGCTTGTTGATTGCATCAAGGAATCTGTCCTTAGGGAAAGGAGGCATCTCCAGGCGCTTAGCCGAATCTATCATTCTGTCTGCGTTAAGGTCGGGACGGAAGACGACGGTCTTGCCCTGCTCGGTTGTGTATGCCTTAATGCCTTCGACTACCGTCTGAGCATACTGTACTACTCCGGCGCACTCGCTCATGGTGATCATGTCATCCGCTGTCATGCATCCGTCATCCCAGGCACCGTTAGTGTAGTTGGATACATAACGGTAATCTGTCTTCATGTAGCCGAATCCTAGATTGGCCCAATCTACATTTTTCTTTTCCATAGTGTTCCTCCGCAGAATATAATTATTCTTATCGGCGTAAAGCCGATGTTTAAAACATGTTAAGTGATATTTTACTCTTTTATCTCGGCAAATTCAATATCTAAAAACTCATATCTTCTTATTAATATTGTAATAATAGCGTAAGTTTTGTAAATATTCTGAATAATTCGAAAATCGTGTAATAAATTCACAAATAATTATTCATACTTGCCTTTCAATATGGTATAATTGTACAGTATAGAATTCGGAGACGCTTGTACGTACGGAGGATATGATATGGGCGAGAGAATGGACAGAGAAG
>JAFYBE010000102.1 GCA_017540355.1 Lachnospiraceae bacterium
ATGTGATAGATAAACCGATGGATTTAGTGGACCTGATTAGATAAAGGATCGATCGTTTGAAGATTTGGGTAAGACTGATAATTTCATATATTATAACATTCGCAGTTTATAACATAGGCGGATTTTCGACTTCGGATATTCTTATGGGACTCGTCTTTTTCTCCGCTTATATGCTGCTAGGGCTTTTGCCTGACGGAAAAAAGGGCCCGACTGAGCTGCTTCAGGATTCGTTATATTCTCATTTGCACGGAAGATCCGTATCGGACACAGAATATGATAAGAAGCTTAATAGGGCAGCAGGTACGGTGACTTTCATCTGGACTATCCTGTATGTTGTATACATGGGCGGGCGGATCAACAGAGATCTTGACAATCCGCTGTTTAGAGCGGTATACGTGATCATCACCGTGACGGGATTATATGTGGCGATGTTCTTTGTGATACGTTGTCTTATAGTACGTATATTGTCAGTGGAGACTATACAGACGGCCGGCGGTTTTGATGCCAAGATATGGCTTAAATATACGTTGATCATATTCTTATTCATGCTTCCGCTTTTCCTGCTGAATTTCCCCGGAACCATGACTGTGGATTCATTCGACCAGCTTGATCAGGCCAGAGGTCTGGCTGCGTACAGTGATCACCACCCGTGGGTACATACGATGATCATTAAGGCTTTGTATTCCCTGGGTTTTGCCGTAAGCGGCAGCGTATACGGCGGGATTGCGTCATATACTCTCTTTCAGATGCTCATCGTGGCAATGGCGGTGGCATATGCGATCGAGTCCATGACGGAAGGATCCGATCCTTCGGATGTAAGAGGACGCAGGATCCGCATATTGATGGCGTCGGGTTTTGTCATCTACCCTTATAATCTTGCTTATTCCATCACAATGTGGAAGGATGTTCTTTTTTCGGCGGCGGTCCTGGTGCTGACGGTAACTGTATACAGGATATATGTGACAGGATCGCAAAAGGAAGAGAGCGAATGTGTAAAAAACAGGGATCTTGTTCTCTTTGTAATAAGCTCTCTTGGTATGTGCCTGCTTCGTCATAACGGGTTGTATGCATATATACTTATGATGCTGATCATTTTAGTGTACGAATGTGTCGGAAACAAAAAACGAACTGATAAAAAGAGCGGCGGCAAACGTATACTTAAAGTTCTCATTGCCACGATCACAACTCTTACGGCGGTCGTTTTGGTGCGCGGACCGATACAGAGAGTATATAACGTGGAAGCGGGTGATTTTGCCCACAATATACCGATACCTTTACAGCAGATAGGAAGGGTCGTATATGACAGATGCGAGCTTACGGATAAAGACTGGGAGAGCATAAAAAAGATCAATACGGTTGAATTTATATGGGAGGAATATACACCGGGCGGAGCCGATCCCATGATGCAGTGGGTAGTGTTTGGTGACGGTGAATATCTTAAGAGCCATAAGGCAGAATATATAGCGCTTTGGTTAAGACTTGGAGTTAAGTATCCGGAAGAGTACTTAAGAGCATATATTGACCAGACTAAGGGATACTATACGACAATGGCTCCTGAACAGACAGAGTATTACGGGATATTACCCAACGCCGGAGGGCTTGAACCAAGGCCGGTACTTGGAGCGGGTATAAGGATCAAGATCAATGAGATCTGTGAAAAGCTCCATGGGATGATCCCCGTATATGGGATCTTATACAGTATGGGTGCCTGCTTTATGATACTGATCTTAGGTATGGCGCTATGCATTCTTCAGGATCGTAAATGCAAGATACTCGCATATCTGCCTGTCCTTACTCTGACGCTGACGTTGCTTGTAGCCACGCCGTTATGTGCGGATCTGCGATATGCATATCCACTCATGCTGTGCATGCCCATGCTTATATGCGCCACAATCGGCGAATGACTCAGAACAATAGATTGGAAATAAGATATGGAAAAGAACAAAAAGAGAGTATTCAACATAATAGAGATCGGAAATAAGGGAGACAGGATAAGCCGTACCTTCGATGTGGTGATAGTATTGGCGATCGTGCTCAATCTTTTTGCGATCCTGGCCGGTACCTTCGATGAGATGCAGCCCTATCACGGTCCGTTGGATGTGATCGAGCTTGTGACCATAATCATATTCACGATCGAGTACATATTAAGGGTGTGGACATCAGAGTATCTTTATCCGGATAAAGGGTATTCGAAGTTTAAAAGTGCGATATTCTTCATCTTCTCGTTCTATGGGATAATAGACCTTTTAAGTTTCCTGCCGTACTATCTGCCATTGTTATTCCCTACGGGAGTGGTCGTGTTCAGGCTGCTGCGTGTATTCAGGATACTTAGGCTTTTCAGGATCAATGCACAGTATGATGCTTTTAATGTGATAACGAACGTCCTTAATGACAAGAAGACACAGTTGGTTTCAAGTACGTGTCTGGTGCTGATACTCATGGTCGCATCCAGTCTGGGGATGTACAGTCTTGAGCATGAGGCTCAGCCTGATGTTTTTAGGAATGCATTCTCGGGTATGTGGTGGAGTGTTTCGGCGCTTCTCACAGTAGGATACGGCGATATCTATCCCATAACCGTTGACGGCAAGATCTTGGGTATCATCTCTGCATTCTTAGGAGTGGGATTGGTTGCTATCCCCACAGGTATCATAAGTGCGGGATTTGTTGAGCAGTATACCAGGATGAAACAGTCGGATAACTATGTGAGCGATGAGAATGCCAAATGCGAGATAGTTAACATAACAAGCGATCACGACTGGAACGGGCAGAAGCTGTCGGAGATAGAACTACCCAAGCATCATCTCATCATATCCGTCTTAAGGGACGGAGATACGATAGTTCCCAGAGGAAGTACCCATATCATTGAGGGTGACAGAGTGGTCATGATAAGTGAATTGTAGACTTTGGAGGGGAAAATCCGCACAAGTAGTTTTTAATACCGCTTAACAGGGTAATCGACGCCATAGTACTTAATACTTCTTGTAAATGCATATCAAAGGTGCTAGAATATTAGAGATTTGGGAAGTTTATCAAGTGACTTGAGTAATTCCTGATTACCGGGTCTGATGTTTGAGTCGATAAGACCGTGAAAGGACTGATGATGAAGTTCACTCCGCTTATAGATAAGCCTGCGGGCGGACCTGATACAGAGACGAATGAGTCACTGACAGAGCTTTTTAAGAATGGTCATGCCATAGGCAATGTTACGATATCGCGTTCGCATCTTTTCGTTAAGAAAGGGATGCGCCGCTACTACATAGCTTATGGGGATGCAGAGAAGATATTCAGACGTGTTCGCAGACTTCATGCCAATATCTGCTGCGGAGACGGAGATATAGAGGTTGAGTACCTCGTGGTCACATCGGAAGGAAGAGAACTTGCGGAGATCACGCTTCCCGACAAGAAAGCAGCAAAGATGCTTTTTACCGAGCTTAAGCAGACTGCGCCGGATCTTGATACTACAGCACCGGCAAGATTGGCAGAAGAAGAGGAAGAAGCTTCATGATGAGTCCCGCAGATATCAAGAAGAAAGCCGATCGGGGGTATAAGATCAGAGGACAGGTCTTAGACTACGGACTTAAGCTTACGACTAAAGAGATCTTTGAGAAATTTATGGAGTCCTACTCGGTGTACTATAATGTCATAAGGAATGACAGTTCGTCCGGGAATGGGAGCATATCGGGGACAGATGCGGAGTCGGGTTCGGCCGATTTTGATGCGGAAGCGGTATTTGACTCCAAGGGAGAGCAGTATTTTCTGATCAAGGCTGCCAAGGTAGCCGAGATGAATACGGCCGAATATGTATATTTTAAGCGCATTAATAAGCTTAAGGCGGAAGTTTTGACCGGGCTTGATCTGAAAGCATGGGAGGCAGGAATATCACATGCGGTACCATCGACCAAGCATAAGAATACGGACGCAGTGCTGATAGTCATTGCCGATTCCGTAGACGAGGATGCGAGGGCTTTAGTCAAGAAGCTTAAGCACAGCAAGAATTACAAGTTTGCCCTTCACGGGTATTCCAATTACAGATTGGTTGTTATCGAGGCATCGGAAGGTAAGGCCTATTTCAACAGACAGGCATGTATCTTAATGGGTCTCGTTGGCAATATATTGGTCCGTAAAGCTTAAGACAACGGACCGCGCATAAGCGCAAGATTCTCATATGAAAAGGAGAGAGGAAAATGACAGCACTATTAATTATTCTTGCTGCTATAGCACTTCTTATCGTGGGCTATATCTCATATGGTTCATGGCTGGCTAAGCAGTGGGGCATCGACCCTTCAAGAAAGACTCCTGCTATTGAGAAGGAAGATGGTGTAGACTATGTAGCCGCACCTCCGGCAGTCCTTATGGGACACCATTTCTCATCTATCGCAGGTGCAGGTCCCATCAACGGACCTATCCAGGCATCCGTATTCGGATGGCTTCCCGTATTCCTTTGGTGTGTGATCGGAGGTATCTTCTTCGGCGGACTCCAGGATTTCGGTTCACTTTTCGCATCTATCAGACATGACGGTAAGTCTCTTGGTGAGATCATCAACGATACCATGGGACAGAGAGCCAAGAAGCTTTTCCTTGTATTCGGACTTCTTGTTCTTATCCTTGTTATCGCTTCATTCGTTAATGTCGTTGCAGGTACGTTCTTCACAGAGGAAGGCGGCTTCGGTATCACCGGTGCACCTACGAACAACCAGACGACAGCTATGATCTCACTTTTATTCATAGTACTCGCTATCATCTACGGTTATGTGACTAACAAGATGAATGTCAAGACAGTTCCTGCTTCAATCGCAGGTATCATCGGCATCGTCCTTATAACAGTTCTTGGTCTTAACTGTGGTTTCGTTATGGGACGTACAGCGTGGATCGTATTCATCGGTGTATACATCGTGGTTGCATCACTTGTTCCCGTTTGGATCCTGCTTCAGCCCAGAGATTATCTTTCAAGCTTCCTGCTCTATGCTATGATGGCTATCGCAGTTATC
>JAFYBE010000103.1 GCA_017540355.1 Lachnospiraceae bacterium
CCCTGTAGAGATGGAAGATCCCGAAGGTATTGAGACAGTACTTGACGGTCAGAACATCATCAGCGTTAAGGGTATCGACAAGGAAAAGGTTGGTCAGTTTGCAGCTGAGATCAGAGACAAGAGAAGACCTGAGCCTTACAAGGGTAAGGGTATCAAGTACGCTGATGAGACAATCAGACGCAAGGTTGGTAAGACCGGTAAGAAGTAATATAAGGAGAGTGAACAATGGTTAGTAAGAAATCAAGACAAGAAGTTCGTGCTAAAAAGCACTTAAAGACACGTAACCGTTTCAGCGGTACGGCGCAAAGACCAAGACTTGCGGTATTCAGAAGCAATGATCATATGTATGCTCAAATTATAGACGACGAAGCGGCTACAACACTTGTTGCTGCAAGCACAGTCGAGAAGGATGTTAAGAGCGAGCTTAAGAAGACAAATGATGTCGAAGCTGCTGCATATGTAGGAACAGTCATTGCTAAGCGTGCACTTGAGAAGGGTATCAGGGAAGTCGTATTCGACAGAGGCGGCTTTATATACCAGGGCAAGATTAAGGCATTGGCAGAGGCGGCTAGAGAAGCCGGACTGGAATTCTAGGAAAGGAAAGATAACATGAAACGTACTATCATAGATACAGCAAACATGGAATTAACCGAGAAGGTTGTCTCTATCAAGCGTGTAACAAAGGTTGTCAAGGGTGGTCGTAACATGCGCTTCACAGCCCTGGTCGTTGTAGGAGACGGTGCAGGACATGTAGGAGCAGGCTTAGGCAAGGCTACCGAGATTCCTGAGGCTATCCGCAAGGGTAAAGAGGATGCTATTAAGAACATGGTATCCATCGCACTTGATGAGAACGGTTCGGTTACTCATGATTACCTTGGTAAGTTCGGTTCAGCCACTGTATTACTTAAGAAGGCTCCCGAAGGTACAGGTATCATCGCCGGAGGTCCCGCAAGAAATGTGTGTGAACTCGCAGGTATCAAGAATATACGTACCAAGTCACTTGGTTCAAACAATAAGCAGAACGTGGTATTGGCTACAATCGCAGGCTTAAGCGAGCTTAAGGATCCCGCAGAGGTAGCTAAGCTTCGCGGTAAGTCTGTAGACGAGATTTTAGCATAGGAGGTAGGTAAAAATGGCAGCAAAGAAGCAGAAAATGCTGAAGATTACATTAGTTAAGTCTCCTATAGGTGCTGTTCCCAAGAACAGAGCGACCATCGAGGCTATGGGTCTTAACAAGCTTAACAAGTCTGTTTTATTACCGGACAATGACGCTACCCAGGGTATGATCCGCAAGGTCGGTTACATGCTCAAGGTAGAGGATGCAGAATAATTAAGGAGGTAAAGACAAGGGAATTATCTAACCTTAAGCCTGCGGAGGGCTCAAAGCACAGTGATAATTTTAGAAGAGGTCGCGGACACGGCTCAGGCAACGGTAAGACAGCCGGCAAGGGTCACAAGGGTCAGAAGGCTCGTTCAGGAGCTCCGAGAATCGGCTTCGAGGGTGGTCAGATGCCTTTATACAGAAGACTTCCCAAGCGTGGCTTCACTAATCGTAATACAAAAGAGATAGTAGCAATCAATATAAGTGAACTTGAGAGATTCAGATCAGGCTCTAACGTAACCATCGAGAAGATGATGGAAGTCGGCCTTGTAAAGGATCCCAGGGATGGAGTAAAGATCTTAGGAAACGGAGAACTTACCAAGAAACTCAACGTCAAGGCTAATGCTTTCTCTGAGTCAGCTAAGGCTAAGATTGAGGAACTTGGTGGAACAGTAGAGGTGATCTAATGTTTACTACACTTAAGAATGCGTTCAAGATCAAAGAGATAAGAGTAAAGCTTTTATACACTTTGGCAATGCTTTTTGTGATCCGTTTGGGATCCCAGCTCCCGGTTCCGGGTGTTGACAGAACCTACTTCTCAAGATGGTTCGAAGCACAGAGCGGAGATGCTTTTAATTTCTTTGATGCTTTCACGGGCGGTTCTTTCCTGAACATGTCTGTGTTCGCATTGAACATTACTCCTTACATCACATCTTCCATCATCATGCAGTTGATGACGATAGCTATACCTAAGCTTGAGGAGATGCAGAAGGAAGGTGAGGAAGGACGTAAGAAGATCGCATCGATCACACGTTATGTTACGGTAGGTCTTGCACTTATAGAGTCAACGGCTATGGCCATTGGCTTCGGCAGAAGCGGACTTCTTGAACAGTTCAATGCACTTAATGTGATCACGGTTGTCACAGCCCTTACCGCAGGCAGCGCAGTGCTGATGTGGATAGGCGAACGTATCACTGAGAATGGTGTAGGTAACGGAATATCAATAGTCCTTATCATTAACATCATCTCTCGTATCCCGCAGGATATCGCGGGCCTGTATGAACAGTTCGTACAGGGCAAAGCAATTGCACTTGCGGTTTTAGCGGCACTTATAATCATCGCGATTATCGTTATGATGGTTGTGCTTGTAATAATACTTAACGACGGTGAGCGCAGAATCCCCGTACAGTATGCCAAGAAAGTACAGGGACGCAGAATGGTGGGCGGCAACAGTACACACATTCCGCTTAAGATTAACACGGCGGGCGTTATCCCCATCATCTTCGCAAGTTCGCTTTTGGAATTCCCGGTTATCATTTGTTCGCTTTTGAACGTAAGCGCAACGGGAATCGGAGCAGAGATACTCAAAGGTCTGAGTTCAAGCAACTGGTGCAGAATCAACACACCCAAGTATTCATGGGGTCTGGCTGTATACATACTTTTGGTTCTCTTCTTTGCTTACTTCTATACGTCGATTACATTTAATCCGACAGAAGTGGCAGACAATATGAAGAAGAGCGGCGGATTCATCCCGGGAATAAGACCCGGTAAGCCTACCAGCGATTACCTGTCAAGAATACTTAACTACTTGATCTTCATCGGTGCATGCGGACTTACGCTTATAGGCATATTACCCTTCGTATTCAACGGATTGTTCAATGCAAGTGTTTCTTTCGGAGGCACAAGCCTGATAATCATCGTGAGCGTTATCTTAGAGACCATCAAGCAGGTGGAATCACAGATGCTCGTAAGGAATTACAAGGGATTCTTGAATGACTGATAGTCAATTATGATATTGGGACAAGATGGTGTCACAGCCATCTTGTCCATTTCCAAGTTAAAGCTTTTATTAAGAAAGAGAGAAAAATATGAAGATAATCATGCTCGGAGCGCCCGGTGCCGGCAAGGGTACACAGGCCAAAATGATAGCTGAAAAGTACGGAATACCTCATATATCAACAGGTGATATATTCAGGGCCAACATCAAGCAGGGAACACCTCTTGGTATGGAAGCCAAGGGCTTCATGGACAAGGGTCAGCTCGTTCCCGACATACTCACGGTTAAGATCCTTCTTGACAGAGTATCGGATGATGATTGCAAGAACGGTTACGTTTTAGACGGTTTCCCCCGTACAATACCTCAGGCAGAAGTGCTTGAGAATGCATTAAACGAGATGGGTGACAAGGTAGACTTCGCAATCGATGTTGATGTACCGGATGAGAACATTGTAAGACGTATGGGCGGAAGACGTGCCTGCGTTACATGCGGTGCCACATATCATATCGAGCATGTACCTCCGAAAAAAGAAGGTATCTGCGATAAGTGCGGAAGCGAACTTATATTAAGAGATGACGATAAGCCCGAGACGGTTAAGAACAGACTCGCGGTATATCATGAGCAGACATCTCCCCTTAAGGATTTCTATAATAAGAAGGGAATACTTAAGACAGTAGACGGCACCAGGGATATGATGGAAGTATTCGGTGCGATCACAGATATCTTAGGATAAGAGAGGTCCGGACATGGCTATTTCAATCAAGTCAGAACGAGAAATACAGTTAATGCGTGAGTCCTGCAAGATACTCGCCAAGGTTCACGAAGAGATGGCTAAGATCATACGTCCCGGGATATCCACCTACGACATAGACAAAGCGGGTGCCAATCTTATAAGAGAATTCGGATGTGAACCCAATTTCCTTAATTACAACGGATTTCCCGCAAGTATCTGCGTATCGGTCAACGAAGAAGTCGTACACGGCATACCGAATAAGCACAGAATACTGCAGGAAGGCGACATAGTAAGTCTTGACTGCGGCCTCATCTATAAGGGATATCATTCCGATGCGGCAAGGACTTATGCGGTCGGTGAGGTGAGCGCAGAAGTGCAGCAGCTTATGGATGTCACAAAGCAGGCATTTTTTGAAGGAATCAAGTATGCCAAGGCAGGCAACCACCTCTTCGATATATCCAATGCAATCGATGATTATGTATCGGGATTCGGATACGGCATAGTAAGAGAACTGGTCGGCCACGGTATAGGAACCGCTTTACATGAGGATCCTCAGATACCGAACTTTAGGCAGAACAGAAGAGGACCTAAGCTTGCAGCGGGTATGACACTTGCCATAGAGCCCATGATCAACATGGGAAGGGCGGATGTCGAATGGCTGGATGATAATTGGACGGTCGTAGCAGAAGACGGACTTCCATCGGCACACTACGAGAACACGATCCTCATTACAGAGGGTGAACCGGAGATTTTGACCATATTATAGGATACGTATTAATAAGGAGATTTGAATGTCAAAGAGTGATGTTATTGAGATTGAAGGAACAGTTGTTGAGAAACTTCCCAACACAATGTTTAAGGTAGAGCTTGAGAACGGACATGTGGTACTTGCCCACATAAGCGGAAAGCTTCGCCAGAATTTCATAAGGATTCTCCCCGGAGACAAGGTTACTCTGGAGATGAGTCCTTACGATCTGTCAAAGGGCAGAATTATCTGGAGAGATAAATAAAAAAGGTGTTTACAAGGCGGAAACGCTTTGATATAATGGTATTCGGACTTTTTTGGAAAGAGGTAGAAAGGAGGTCTAAGAAATGAAGGTTAGATCATCAGTTAAGCCGATTTGTGAAAAGTGCAAGATCATTAAGAGGAAGGGATCGATCAGAGTTATCTGCGAGAATCCCAAGCACAAGCAGAGACAGGGTTGATATTTGATCCGTTATATATATAATGGAATGTTCAATTGATACCGAGAAGCTTTGTGCATTTTATGCGCACTTTGAAACATTAGTATCGGAAAGGTCGCCGCATCATGGATGCAGATGGCGGCTGGGTAAGCAATTACCCCAATCAATCAGTTCAGAAATCAGGAGGAATTAAAATGGCTCGTATTGCAGGTGTAGACCTACCAAGAGACAAGAGAGTGGAGATCGGACTTACATATATATACGGTATCGGTCGCGTAAGCTCTAACAAGATCTTAGAAAAAGCAAAGGTTAATCCCGACACCAGGGTTAGAGATCTTACAAGTGAAGAAGAGAAGAAGATCAGTGAGATCATCGAGAACGAATACATGGTAGAGGGTGATCTCAGAAGAGATGTTGCTCTTAACATCAAGAGACTTCAGGAGATCGGTTGCTACAGAGGAATCCGTCACAGACGTAATCTTCCCGTTCGTGGTCAGAAGACCAAGACCAATGCGCGTACACGTAAGGGTCCTAAGAGAACCGTAGCTAACAAGAAGAAGTAATTTTTAGTAGTAAGTTAGTTTTTCTAACTGTCAGGGACGAAGCAGATGCAGTGTCTGTGAATAATGACGTTGTCCCTCTGTACGTTCTTCGTACAGGTCAATAGGAAGAAAGAGGTAATATAATGGCAAAAGCAGTAAAAAAGGTAACAAAGAAGCGTGTTAAGAAGAATGTCGAGCATGGACAGGCACATATCCAGGCTTCATTCAACAACACGATCGTTACTCTGACAGATGATCAGGGTAATGCATTAAGCTGGGCAAGCGCAGGCGGACTTGGCTTCAGAGGTTCTAAGAAGTCTACACCTTACGCAGCACAGATGGCAGCAGAGACTGCTACAAAGGCAGCAATCGTACACGGCCTTAAGAAGGTTGATGTATTTGTAAAGGGACCCGGTTCAGGTCGTGAGGCAGCTATCAGAGCTCTTCAGGCTAACGGACTTCAGGTTGAGTCTATCAGAGACGTAACCCCTGTTCCTCACAACGGATGCAGACCTCCCAAGAGAAGAAGAGTGTAATTTTGCATTTGTTGGTTTATCGGTAAGTTGGTATGGAAGAAGGCGTTTGTTATACAGACAGGCGTTGTAAACATCATTTGAAAAGGAGATTAAAATGGCAGTAAATCGCACACCCGTGCTTAAGAGATGCAGATCACTTGATCTTGATCCTGTATTCTTAGGCTACGATAAGAAGTCTAACAGACAGAAGACACACGGTAACAAGAAGATGAGTGAATACGGCTTACAGCTTCGTGAGAAGCAGAAGGCTAAGTTCATCTACGGAGTACTTGAGAAGCCTTTCCGTAACTACTACGAGAGAGCAGACAGAATGAAGGGTATGACAGGTGAGAACCTTATGGTTTTACTTGAGAGAAGACTCGATTCCGTTGTTTTCAGAATGGGCTTTGCAAGAACACGTAAGGAAGCAAGACAGATCGTAGATCACAAGAATGTTGCCGTTAACGGCAAGGTTATCAACATCCCTTCATACCAGGTTAAGGCAGGCGATGTTGTAGAGATCAGGGAGAAGTCTAAGTCACTCCAGAGATATAAGGATGTTATCGAGGTAACAGGCTCACGTCTCGTTCCCGAGTGGATGGATGTAGATATCGAAGGTCTTAAGGGTACTATCAAGAACCTCCCTACAAGAGAGATGATTGATGTTCCTGTTGACGAGATGCTTATCGTCGAGTTGTATTCTAAGTAATACCATAACGGAGGAAGTTAGATGTTCGATTTTGAAAGACCCAATATTGATATTGTCCAGATGTCTGAGGACAAGAAGTACGGCAGATTTGTTGTTGAGCCTCTTGAGAGAGGTTATGGCATAACACTTGGCAATTCTCTTCGCAGAATCATGCTCTCATCGCTTCCCGGAGCGGCAGTAAGCCAGGTTAAGTTCGACGGAGTACTCCATGAGTTCTCTTCAATACCGGGCGTCAAGGAAGATGTTACTGAGATAATCATGAACATCAAGAGCCTTGCAATCAGGAACAACAGCGAGAGCAACGAGCCCAAGACAGCTGTTATAGAGTTCGAGGGCGAGGGCGTTGTTAAGGCTTCTGACATCAGAGTTGATTCTGATATCGAGATCCTTAATCCCAACCAGACAATCGCAACATTAAGCGGCGGCAAGCTTTATCTTGAGCTTACCATCACTAAGGGCAGAGGTTATGTTTCTGCCGATAAGAATAAGAACGCGGACCTTCCGATAGGTGTGATAGCAATCGATTCTATCTACACTCCTGTTGAGAGAGTCAATGTAACTGTTGAGAACACTCGTGTAGGTCAGATCACAGATTATGACAAGCTTACACTTGATGTATCTACCAACGGTACAGTTACTCCCGATGAGGCAGTAAGCCTTGCAGCTAAGGTTCTTAGCGAGCACTTAAGCCTCTTTATAGACCTCTCTGATGCAGGTGAGAGCCTTCAGGTAATGGCTAAGAAGGAGAAGGAAGGCAGCGAGAAGACACTTCTTGTAATGAGCATCGATGAGCTTGAGCTCTCGGTTCGTTCATATAACTGCCTTAAGCGTGCAGGCATCAACACTGTTCAGGAGCTTATCAACAAGACTCCCGACGATATGATGAAGGTACGTAATCTCGGTAAGAAGTCTCTTGACGAGGTATTGGCAAAGTTAAACGAGCTCGGACTTAAATTAAGCCCGAACAAGAACTAAGTAACTGTTGCACGTAAGTGCGACCGGCAATACGAATCCGGTAAGACCAAAGAGTGCGGATTCGCATCTTCCCCGAATCTGTAAGACCAACGGCAAGATTCAAAGATAAGGAGAGTAATATGGCAAAGTACAGAAAGTTAAGCAGAACATCAGATCAGAGAAGAGCTTTACTTAAGAATCAGGTAACTGCACTTCTTTACAACGGCAAGATCGTAACAACCGAAGCTAAGGCTAAGGAAGTTCAGAAGATCGCCGAGGGACTCATCGCATTGGCTGTTAAGGAGAAGGATAACTTCGAAGAGGTAACGGTTAAGGCCAAGGTTGCCCGCAAGGACAAGGACGGCAAGAGAGTCAAGGAAGAGAAGGACGGCAAGAAGGTAACGGTCTACGATGAAGTAGACAAGAAGATCAAGAAGGATCTTCCCACAAGACTTCATGCACGCAGACAGATGCTTAAGACCCTTGTTCCCGTTAAGGAAGTACCCAAGGATGTTGCAGGCAAGAAGAAGAACACCAAGAGCGTTGATATGCCGGCTAAGCTTTTCGATGAGATAGCACCTAAGTACGCTACACGTAACGGCGGTTACACAAGAATCGTTAAGATCGGTCAGCGTAAGGGCGACGGAGCGATGGAAGTGCTTCTTGAGTTAGTATAACATCGAATTTTAAGGATATAAGGTCTGACAGTTTTGTCAGACCTTTTTCTCTATGTAGGATAAGGTATTGTATGAGTCTTATTAGGACCGAAAAACTGAAACATGACTATATAAGGCACGATGAGAACGGCAACGTCGAAAGCAAGACGCGTGCCGTAGACGGTGTGGATATAGAAGTGGCCGAGGGTGAGTTTATAGCAATCCTTGGCTCCAACGGTTCGGGCAAGTCTACGCTTGCGGCTCATCTTAATGCCATGCTCTTCCCCACGGAGGGCTGCGTATGGGTAGACGGCAAGGATACCCTTAAGCCCGAGAATCTCTGGGATATCAGAGCAACGGCCGGTATGGTCTTCCAGAATCCCGACAATCAGATTATCGGTCAGGTTGTTGAGGAGGATGTGGGATTCGGCCCTGAGAACATCGGTATGCCAACCAAGGAGATATGGGAAAGAGTCGAGGAGTCTTTAAAGGCTGTAGGCATGTGGGAATACAGGGAGCATTCTCCCAATAAGTTATCCGGCGGACAGAAGCAGAGAGTTTCAATCGCCGGAGTAATAGCCATGCACCCTAAGTGCATAGTCATGGACGAACCCACGGCCATGCTGGATCCGAGCGGCCGCAAAGAGGTCATAAGAGCCATAAGGGCCTTAAATGACGTTGAGAAGATCACGATAATATTAATCACACACTACATGGAAGAAGTAATATATGCGAACAGGGTGTTCGTCATGGACAAGGGAAAGATTGCGCTTAGCGGTACCCCGAAGGAGATTTTTTCCCAAGTGGAAAAACTGAGGGAACTGAAACTTGACGTGCCGCAGGTAACGGCCCTTTCGTACGAACTTAAAAAGCGCGGGATTAATGTAAGCGAAGGCATCCTTTCGGTTGATGAACTTACGGATGAACTTGGGAGGATAAGATAGGTGGCATTGGAATTTAAAAATGTCAGTTACATATATGACGGCGACAGCAACCTGTCCGTAACCGCGCTCGATAATATAAACCTTAAGATAGAGGACGGCGTCTTCTACGGTCTTATCGGTCATACGGGCTCGGGTAAGTCCACGCTTGTGCAGCATATGAACGGGTTGCTTAAGCCGACGTCGGGCGAAGTCTGCCTTGACGGTGTGTCTTTATCCGATAAGAACACCGATATGCGCAGGTTAAGAAGTCGTGTAGGCCTGGTGTTCCAGTATCCCGAGCATCAGCTTTTTGAGACGACGGTTTTTGAGGATGTATGCTTCGGACCAAAGAACATGAAGCTTTCTGCAGATGAGGTAAAAAGCAGGGCTTCTGAGGCTCTTTTACAGGTAGGAATAGATGAAAGTCTGTGGGAACAGTCACCTTTTGACTTATCGGGCGGACAGAAAAGGCGTGTGGCAATAGCCGGAGTGCTTGCCATGAAGCCGGAAATCCTTATCCTTGATGAGCCGACGGCGGGACTTGACCCCAAGGGACGTGACGATATCCTTGATCAGATTAAGATTCTTCATGAGAAGGAGAATATCACGATAGTGCTTGTAAGCCACAGTATGGAAGACGTGGCCAATTACGTGGACCGCATAATCGTGATGAATAAGGGAAAGATTGAATATAACGACGTTCCGTCGGTAGTATTTACACATATCCCGGAGCTTGAGGCCATGGGACTTTCGGCTCCGCAGGTGACATATATTTTGCGTAAGCTTAAGGATATGGGTTATCCGGTTAAGGCTGATATAACGACCATAGATGAAGCTGCGGATGAGATAGTAAGAATCCTTGGGGAGAAATGACATGAAGGACAGAATGACGCTTGGGCAGTATTACCCCGCGGATTCCGTGCTTCACAGAATGGATCCGAGGGTTAAGCTTACAGGAACAATTGTATATATAATCGCACTGTTTTTGGCAAAGAGCATATGGGGATATCTGCTTGCGGCGGCTTTTTTAGTAACGGTGATAATAATATCCAAGGTGCCGGTTAAGTTCATGGTTAAAGGCATGAGATCGATCGTGCTGCTTATTGTGATAACGGTGCTCTTTAACATGTTTATGACGCCGGGTGAGACGCTTGTTGAATTCGGCAGGGTGCATATAACCAAAGAAGGTGCGGCATTGGCTTCAGCGATGGCGATAAGGCTTATATTCCTTATTATGGGTTCCAACATCATGACCCTTACAACAACGCCCAATCAGTTAACGGACGGGCTGGAAAGCCTTATGAGCCCGCTTAAAATCATACATATGCCAGTGCATGAAGTGGCAATGATGATGTCGATAGCGCTTCGCTTTATTCCGATTCTTATGGAAGAGACGGATAAGATAATGAAGGCTCAGATGGCAAGAGGCGCATCTTTTGATGAGGGCAATCTTATCGAGAGGGCGAAAAGTCTAGTGCCCCTGCTTGTGCCGTTATTCGTATCGGCCTTCAGAAGGGCGGGCGACCTGGCTCTGGCTATGGAAGCAAGGTGTTACAGAGGCGGAGAACACAGGACCAAGATGAAGCCGCTTTGCTATAAGGCCGGGGACTATATCGGATATGTTGTGCTTGCGGCTCTGTTTGCGGCAGCAATTGCAATCAGGATCATATTATGAAAAAACTTGATAAAACATTGATAAAAGGAATAATAGCGCTTGCGGCGATAATAGTTATGGTATCGCTTATAGCGAGGTTTTGGGGAAAGTCGGAGACTTTAGCCGATTATGCGGCCAAGCATCCCGAACAGCAGATATCACTGACGACACCTGCGGTAACAAGTCCGCAGGCAAGCCCTGAGATGAGTCCCGCGGCAAGTCGTGCGAAGAATACTTCGGATGCTGATTAACAAAGTGAGGGAAGATCAGTGAGAAGAATCCTGTTAACGGTAGCATATGACGGAACTGAATATCACGGCTGGCAGGTTCAGGATAACGGACCGACGATTGAGGGCGAACTTAACCGTGCGATAGAAGAATTGACCGGTTCGGTCACCAAAGTTATAGGGGCGTCCAGAACCGATGCGGGCGTTCACGGAAAGGGTAACAGGGCGGTGTTCGACACGGAAAGTACGATTCCTGCAGAGCGCTTCGCGGCCGCAGTTAACACGTTTTTACCACCTGACATTCGTGTCATTAATTCGCGCGAAGTGAATCCTGACTGGCATCCGAGGAAAGTTAAGACCGTTAAGACATACGAGTACAGAATCGACAGAGGAATAATACCCGATCCGATGTCGGTGAGGTATACATGGAATGTCTGGGGGGATCTTGACACGGATGCTATGCGTAAGGCAGCAGGTCATCTTA
>JAFYBE010000104.1 GCA_017540355.1 Lachnospiraceae bacterium
CCCACTCTTGCAAAGGGTACTCTTTCCGTAGCTCAGGCACTTGCTGATTCTTCAGCAACCACCATCATCGGCGGCGGTGATTCCGCAGCAGCTGTTAACCAGATAGGTCTCGGCGACAAGATGAGCCACATCTCAACAGGCGGCGGTGCATCACTTGAATTCCTTGAGGGCAAGGAGCTTCCCGGTGTAGTTGCAGCAGACGACAAGTAATTAACTTACGATTTAAGGAGAATAAACATGGCAAGAAGACGTATCATAGCCGGCAACTGGAAGATGAACAAGACTCCCAGCGAGGCAGTTGCACTTTGTGCAGAATTAAAAGATCTTGTTAAGAACGATAACGTAGATGTAGTTTACTGCGTACCCGCAATTGACATCGTGTGCGTTGCGGAAGCAGTTAAAGGCACAAACGTTAAGGTTGGTGCTGAAAACTTTTATATCGAGGACAAGGGCGCTTTCACAGGCGAGATTTCAGCTCCCATGCTCAAGGATGCAGGCGTAGAGTATATCATCATCGGCCACTCCGAGAGAAGAGATATCTTCGGCGAGAATGATATCCTTATCAACGCAAAGGTTAAGAAAGCATTTGCTGCAGGCCTTAAGCCCATCCTTTGCTGTGGCGAATCTCTTGCACTTCGTAAGGCAGGTACTTACAAGGAGTGGATTGAGAGACAGATTAAGTGGGATCTTACAGATGTAACAGCTGATCAGGTTAAGAACCTTGTTATCGCTTACGAGCCTATCTGGGCTATCGGAACAGGCGAGACAGCTACAGCTGATCAGGCTGAAGAAGTATGTAAGCTTATCCGTGATCTTATTGCTAAGATGTACGATGCAGCTACAGCTGAAGCAGTACGTATCCAGTACGGCGGATCTATGAACGCAGGCAATGCAGCAGAGCTGCTTTCTAAGCCTGACATCGACGGCGGTCTCATCGGTGGTGCTTCACTTAAGCCCGATTTCGGCCAGATCGTTAATGCATAATTGATTTAAAAGGGTTTATCCCGTAATGATCTTTTGACAGACCCCCGACCGATTTGGTTCGGGGGTTTGTCTATACCTTAAACGGAAAAACTGCTATAATTGTCTGAGGTGGAGTAACAGACATGAAGATATTGGTTTTTTTGATTATAATTCTTGCTTATATCGTTTGTATCGGAATACTTAACGAGAAGTTGTTCCATATACAGAGCGATATCGCTACAATTCTTTTTTCGCTGATAATCTCGGTAATACTTCTTTTGATTAAGTTCATATATCCGAATGGTGTTCTTGGAGGTTTTGTTGAGAATCTCGGAGACTTCGGTTTTGAAGAATACCTCATGGACGGTATGTTATGCTTTATGCTTTTTGCCGGTGCAGGCAAGGTCAATATGGGTAAGTTTAAGCAGAACTTAAGACCCATATGTCTTCTGGCGCTTTTAACTACGCTCATTTCTTCGTTCATATACGGGGCATTCTTTTACGGGATAGCACTTTTGCTTGGTCTTCCGATGGACATATGGATGTGCATTTTGCTGGGATGTGTAGTATCACCCACGGATCCGATTGCTGCAACAGGTATCCTTAATAAGATTGGCTTATCCAAGAATGTTTGCTCGGTTATAGAGAATGAATCGCTTTTTAATGACGGAACGGGCGTAACCCTTTTTGTGTTTGTTAGATCGATAATCTTAAGAAGCGGAGAGGGCAACTTCTTTACACTTATGTTTAAAGAGATTGTGGGAGCGGTTGCTGTAGCGCTTGCCGTATCTTTTGTCCTCTTTAAACTGATGGAACTTACGAAGGATCCTATCAGATATATTCTTATATCTCTTTTGGATGTTTCGCTGGTATATATGATATGTGAGCACCTGGGATTTTCAGGGGTCATTGCTTCCGTGGTCTGCGGAATGTATTTTTCGTACAACATGGATAAGATGGAGAGAACAGTCAAGGTCATCGATCCGTCCGAGTTTTATAAGGACTTCTGGGAGATATTGGAGAACATATTAAACTCAGTGCTTTTTGTAATGATCGGAATGCTTGTGGTCGACATGAACAGATGTATTCATATGGCTGTGATAATTCCGGTTTCGTTGCTTTTCCTCGTGCTTTCAAGAATGCTCGGAGTCATGTTCAGTGCAATACTTACGGGAAGAAAGATACCGGGCAATTACAATCTGTATGAGTATGTCACACTTATGACGTGGTCGGCACTTAAAGGCGGACTTTCGCTTGCTCTTGCTTTAGGTACCGCGGCATATCTGCCGGAAGAAGTATATAAGATATTCATGGTTGTGACATACGTTACGATTTTCTATACGGTGCTGTTCCAGGGACTGTCGGTTAAGAAAGTATACTTCGCACTTGAGAGGCATAAGGCTGACAGACTTGGGAAGTTAAGGCAAAAAGGCGCACAGGCTGTTTCGGAATAAGGAGAGAGTAAAAAGATATGAAGGTTATAATCGTAGGTTTGGGACGAACGGGATGCCAGCTTGTAAAGTATTTATCAAATACGGATTATGACATTACCGTCATAGATAAAGAGAAGAAACTTGTGGATAAAGTGACCGACAGATACAATGTCAACGGTATTGTCGGAAGCGGTGCGTCAAGAGAGACGCTTATTGCAGCGGGAGCGGAGATAGCCGATGCGATCGTGGCGATGACACATGTCGATGAGATCAATCTGTTAAGCTGCATGCAGGCCAAGTCATTGGGCACATTAAGAGCGGCTGCTCGCATACTTCATCCTGATTTTGTGAATGAACAGGAAGACCTTAAGAAAGAATACAAAATAGATTATCTTATTAAGCCGAAGTCAGATATGGCTGAAGAGATTTATCGCAATATAGGTATGCCCGGATATATGAAGTTTGAGGGATTCTGGGAAGACAATGTGCAGATGATCAATCTTAATGTCCTTGATGATTCGCCTGTTAAGGACAAGACACTTGCGCAGATCAGGCAGTCAGTTTCTTCAGATTTTCTTGTAACGACCGTAATAAGAGGAGATAAGCTATATATTCCGGACGGAAGCTTTGTTATTAAAGAAGGCGACAGTATAGATATCACTGCAGATAAGAAGAATATCGGCGGGGTACTTGACAGATTGGGAATAAGCAAGTGCAAGGCGGACAGGATAGTCATTGCAGGATGCGGAGCCACTGGAGAATTTCTGCTTGATATGCTTATAAAATACAGGGCTTCGATTACGGTGCTTGAAGACGATCCCGAACAGTGCAGACATCTTATGCAGAAGTATGAGAGTGTTAAGGTTATATGCTCGCAGGATGAGATTATTGACGTGCTTGAAGAAGAGAAGGTTTCGGATGCTGACGTTATGATATCGCTTACAGACAATGATGAGACCAATCTCGTAATCAGTATGTATGCGTGGTCGAGCGGTATTCCTTCGGTTATTACAAGGGTTGATAAACCTGAGCACGTTAAGCTTCTGCACAAGGTTAATATTGATATCACGGTATCTCCGACGGAACTGTCGGCATTGAAGATGTTAAGATTTTTACGCAATCATGAGATGGATGGCGAGGATAACGAGATCGGTAAGTTTTATCATGCCGCAGAAGGAAGAGCCGAGATAATGGAATTTGTAGCCGGAAACGGATGCATGCATCTTGATACGGCATTTGCGGACAAGGCCTTTGCTCTTAAAAAAGATGTGCTCATTGCGGCCATCATAAGAGACGGTGCCCCTATAATCCCGTCCGGATCATCAGTCATTAAGGCAGGCGATCGCGTTATAGTCGCGTCATCAAAGAAAAACCATATCAGGAACATAAATGAGATATTCACGTCCTGATACAGTCAGATTCTTCTCAATGATTTTGTCTCCATTTCGGACACCTCCATGCTGTAATTAATAATCTCAACCATTCTAACCTTATAATTCCGGATTTTTAAGAGCGGATGTGCTTCTGTAATTTTTTTCGGATATATGGTAGAATCATTTTACGCATCCTGCGGACAACGAAGGGTTTATACGAAATGGAGAGAATATGGAACAGATAATCAATTCGCTTTTGGAAACCGATGCATACAAATTCTCGATGGGACAGGCAATCTATCATCAGTTCAGCGATTACAAGACAACATGGGATTTTAAGTGCAGGAATAAAGATGTTCATTTCACACCTGAAATGGTGGATGAGATACGCAATCAGATCCGCATGTACTGTGACTTAAGATTTAAAGAGGATGAACTTGATTATCTTAATTCCATAAAGTGGATCAAGGGTTCATACGTTGATTTTTTACGTCTTTGGAAGCCGAGATATGATGATTATAAGATAGATACCGATGCGGAATGCGGTTTAAGCATATCGGTAGGCGGCACATGGCTTAATACATCCATGTATGAAATCCCGACGCTTGCCATTGTCAATGAAGTGTACTTCCGTATGGCATATGATTACGACAAGCTGCTTGAGAGTTTTAAGAAAAGACTTAAAGCTAAGATAGAAGGGGTTCAGAACGGTACATACGAACTCGGCCCCTTCTCTGAATTCGGTTTAAGAAGACGCTTATCGGGAGAGGCTCAGGATATTGCGGTAAAAGAGTTGGCGGCTGCGAATCTTACGAATTCCAAATTTGTGGGAACATCCAATGTATATCTTGCCAAGAAACACGGACTGACGCCTGTGGGAACCATGGCGCATGAGTGGATAATGTGCGTGGGACAGGGCAATCATAAGCATAATCCGGCTTACTCCAACTGGTATGCGCTTGATGCGTGGGTTAAGGAGTACGGCGTATTGAACGGAACAGCACTTACGGATGCAATAACCACAGACTGCTTCTTAAGAGATTTCAGGCTTACATATTCAACACTCTTCTCGGGTGTCAGACATGACAGCGGAGATCCGTATGAGTGGGGAGAGAAGATGATTGATCATTACAAAGAACTCGGTATCGACCCTATGACCAAGACGCTGCTTTTCTCTGACAGTCTTGATTTTGAAAGAGCAACGAAGATATACAGATATTTTAAGGACAAGGCAAAAGTTGCTTTCGGTATAGGAACATACATTGCCAACGATACGGATGTTGAGGCACTTAACATTGTCATGAAGACAACGGCCTGCAACGGCATGGATGTGGCGAAGATATCCGATGTGGACGGAAAAGGAATGTGTAAGAATCCGGATTATCTGCATTATCTCAAACGCTGCATAGACTGGCGTATGAACAACGAAAAAACGACGATCCGTTAGGTGGGGTAAAAAGACAGGAATCAACAGGATTTAAAAGCAGGCGATTTTGACAAAAAAGTTCAAAATCGCCTTAAAAAATGCTTGACTATTATCATTTTTAGTAATATAATCATAATTGAGAATAACAAAGGTTAGTGATTAAGCGGATATAGTGAAATGTGCAGATCACAATTTACCTTTGTAAGGTGGGAGATATCAGATGGGCAGAAAGAAAGCAATAAGCGCCGCAGATGCGCAGAAGCTTATGCTCAATCAGGTCAGACACAGAATTCTCCAATACATACATCATCACGGTAATGTTACCGTAAGAGAGATCGGCGGTGCTTTAAGCGATATCCCGCAGGCCACACTCTACAGACAGATCAAGCTTTTGCTTGACGGAGGACTGATAAGGGTGTGCGGACAGAGACAGGTGAGAGGAACACTTGAGCACACATACGGATTGGCTTCGGAACTTGAAGAAGTGGTCGGATCCGACGAGTCGAAATTAAGCGATGTAGGTGCACAGTTTGCACTGCTTGGAATCGCACAGGATTTCGCCGATTACTACGCTGATGAGGATGCCGATGCGGTCAGAGATCTCTACAGCATACAGAGCGTTCCGATGATGATGAGTGATGAAGAATTCGCCGGATACATCAGGCAGATAGAGAAGCTGACCAGGAGCTACATACATAATGAACCGACATCAGAGAGGAGGATAAGGAGAGTCACTTTGATTTCTTCTCCGGCGTAAGAAGATGATATACGGATTACTTTTACTTTTTGGATTGATATGGGTTGTAAGCGGGATTTAATCCCGGAAGGATTACAGGAGGTGCTGATATGAGTGATCATATGGAGAATAATAAGGATTTTTCGGGAATGGAACACAGAGAGAGTACATGTTTGGTAAAAGGAATGAAGACTATAATGGATTTAAGCGATATCGTTAAGATTAGGAACTTAATGGCTTCAGCCAGAGAAGGCGGGGCAAGGAAGATGGCTATGATGGCTGTTGTATTCGGAGTTGCGGCTGCGCTTATACCCGGCGGGCAGGTTAATGCAAGAACACTTTTGGCTACCGTTCAGGGCACTGTCAGCAAGGGAACGACATCCGATACACTTAAGCTATATTCTTCATCATCAGGTAATTATGTTATTAAGATTGACAACGATACGGATACAAGCAGATGTAAGATGCTCATACCCGGTAAGGCTGTTACAGTCGGAATATACAGAGGAGACGATGCGAATCTTCATGCTGACAGCATCGTAAGCGGTAAGGTCAATGCCAATGTTTCAATCGACTCCAACAGATCGACCGTTACCGGTAAGGTGATGGAAGCTACTACGGAAGATATGTTATATCTTGATACAAGCAGCGGAGAGATGCATATTAAGCTTGATACCACAACAGATTACAGCGGTGTTAAGATAATGACCGTGGGTAAGGAGATTGCGGTTGTTACATCCAGAGGTTCCGATGCATATATGCATGCAATAAGCATAGCGGACAATTCGGGAACAGGTTCATCGAGCGGCACTTCAACATCAAGTACATCATCAAGTTCTGCTCCTGCCAATACTACTGAAGTTAAGGGAACACCTACGGATAAGTCCACATCCAATGTGCTATATCTTAATACCGACGGCGGAGTTATGTACCTTGTAATTGATTCGGATACCGATACATCAGGCGGATTCATGTTCACACCCGGCAATAAGGTTACGGCCTATGTATACAGAGGTTCCGATGCGAATATGCATGCAGCCAAGGTTGTTGGAACAAGATCATCAGGCGCAACAGTAGGTTCTACCACAACAACATTCTCAGGTTCCGTTGAGAGCAATTCGAACGAAGGAATGCTTTACCTTAATACTTCGGGCGGCACAATGAAGTTTAAGCTTGATTCCACAACATCACTTAACAATGCCAAGGGCCTTACAAAGGGTAAGATCGTTACCGTATCGGGCTCGGTTGGTTCGGATGAGTACTGGCATGCAGTAACCATAACGACTAAGTAAGAGATAATAAGTAATCGGTTTATATACAATTTGATGGCAGAAGGTGGAATTATCCGCCTTCTGTTTTTTATAATTTGTATATAGACATACGGGCAAGAAAATAATAGAATAATGGACGGGTAGTTAAGGCTAACAATTAAGGAGAATCATTAATGGGCGGATTTTTTGCTGCAGCATCCAAAGAAGATTGTGTTTTTGATTTGTTCTTCGGAACAGACTATCATTCTCATCTTGGTACAAGAAGAGCCGGAATGGCTGTATACGATACCAAGAAAGAATTTAACAGGGCTATTCACAATATTGAGAATTCCCCTTTCAGAACGAAGTTTGAGAGCGATTTTCATGAGATGGAAGGCAAGATGGGTATCGGTTGTATTTCCGATTATGAGCCCCAGCCTTTAATCGTGCGTTCGCATCACGGCACATTCGCCATTTCCACAGTCGGCAAGATTAATAATACTGAGGAACTCGTTGCTGAGGTATTCGGCAAGGGCAATACACATTTCCTCGAGATGAGCGGTGGCGATATCAATGCGACCGAGCTTGTGGCTGCGCTTATTAATCAGCGAGACAATATAGTTGAAGGAATACAGTATGCTCAGTCCGTTATCAAGGGTTCAATGACCATCCTTTTGCTTACGGCGAAGGGAATATATGCAGCCAGGGATGCGCTGGGAAGAACTCCCGTGGTACTTGGTAAAAAAGACGGCGCCTACTGTGCTTCTTTTGAATCCTTTGCTTACCTTAACCTCGGATACGAACCGTTAAGAGAGTTGGGCCCCGGAGAGATAGTCGTACTTACACCCGAGGCGGTTGTGACTATGGCCAAGCCCGGTACCAAGATGAAGATATGTACATTCTTATGGGTATACTACGGTTATCCTTCTTCATCATATGAGGGAATAAGCGTAGAGAAGATGAGATATAACTGCGGTGCATTACTTGCAAAGCGTGATGATGCGAAGCCCGATATCGTTGCCGGTGTACCTGATTCCGGTACGGCTCATGCGATAGGTTATGCCAATGAAAGCGGTATTCCTTTCTCGAGACCGTTTATCAAGTATACGCCCACATGGCCCAGAAGTTTTATGCCTACAATCCAGAGCAGACGAAATCTTATCGCAAAGATGAAGCTTATACCCGTGCATGATCTTATAAAGGATAAGAGCCTTCTTCTTATAGACGATTCAATCGTGCGCGGTACACAGTTACGTGAGACAACCGAGTTCTTATATAAGAGCGGCGCCAAGGAGGTACATATAAGACCTGCATGCCCGCCTCTTGTATACGGATGTAAGTTCATTAACTTCTCAAGAAGCTCATCTGAGATGGATCTTATAACCAGGAGAATAATAGCGAAGAAGGAAGGAGAGGATGTTGCCGAGGATATCTTACGGGAATATGCCGATCCCGATTCTGAGCGTTATGCATATATGAATGAAGAGATAAGAAAGGAACTTAATTTCACGTCTCTTCGTTATCACAGATTGGATGACCTTATCGAGTCTGTGGGAATAGGCAGAGACAAACTCTGTACCTATTGCTGGAATGGTGAGGAATAAAAGGTATACGGGATTACAGACAATAATACAAAGACAGAGATAAAATGGAGGATGAAATGGCAAAGAAACCTGTAGTATTACTTATCCTTGACGGATACGGACTTAATGAGAAGACGGAGGGCAATGCGATCGCGCAGGCCAAAACTCCGGTTATGGACAGACTTATGAAGGAATACCCTTTTGTTAAGGGTTATGCCAGCGGAATGGCAGTAGGACTTCCCGACGGACAGATGGGCAATTCCGAAGTCGGACACCTCAATATGGGTGCCGGACGTATCGTATATCAGGAGCTTACACGTATAACCAAGGAGATCCAGGACGGTACGTTCTTTGAGAACCCCGGACTGTTAGAGGCTATCGAGAACTGCAAGAAGAATAACAGCGCACTTCACATGTACGGGCTGTTAAGTGACGGCGGTGTGCATTCTCACAATACACATCTGTACGGACTGTTAGAGCTTGCCAAGCGTAACGGCCTTGATAAGGTGTTCGTTCATACTTTCCTTGACGGAAGAGATACACCTCCGGCAAGCGGCAAGGGCTATGTCGAGGAACTTGAAGCGCAGATGGCTAAGATCGGCGTAGGTAAGGTCGCTTCAGTACACGGCAGATACTATGCAATGGACAGAGATAATAACTACGACAGAGTGGAAAAGGCTTATATCGCACTTACCAAAGGTGAGGGAGTTAAGGCTGCATCCGCCACAGAAGGAATACAGAAGTCATATGATGAGGGTGTTACGGATGAGTTCGTGGTACCTATCGTTGTCGAGGAGAATGGTGCGCCCGTAGCAACAATTAAGGACGGAGATTCAATCATATTCTTTAACTTCCGTCCCGACAGAGCAAGAGAGATAACCAGAGCATTCTGTGA
>JAFYBE010000105.1 GCA_017540355.1 Lachnospiraceae bacterium
ATATCTTAGCCTTCGTAAGCCTCTACGATTGTAGCGCAGCCCATTCCGCCGCCGATACACAATGTAGCAAGACCCTTCTTGGCATCCTTGGCAACCATCTCATGAAGAAGTGTAACAAGGATACGAGCGCCTGATGCTCCAACGGGATGTCCGAGTGCTATAGCACCGCCGTTAGGGTTAAGCTGCTTGTCAACATCGATACCTAAATCCTTACCTACTGCAACAGACTGTGCAGCGAATGCCTCGTTAGCCTCGATGATATCGAAATCTTCAATCTTATATCCGGCCTTAGCCATAGCCTTTCTTGTAGCTGCAACAGGTCCGATACCCATGATCTCGGGAGCAACACCTGCAAGTGCGCCTGCAACGAATGTAGCCATAGGCTTAACACCGAGTTCCTTAGCCTTCTCTTCAGACATGATAACGAGTGCTGCAGCACCGTCGTTAATTCCTGAAGCGTTACCTGCGGTAACAACACCGTCAGGATTAAGGGCCTTAAGCTTAGCAAGACCTTCTATTGTAGAACCCTGTCTCGGGCCTTCGTCTGTATCAAATACAACTGTCTCTTTCTTCTTCTTGATCTCAACGGGAACGATCTCAGCCTTGAATGCGCCGCTTTCGATAGCTGCACAAGCCTTCTGCTGGCTCTTAAGCGCGAACTCATCAAGCTCTTCTCTTGTTAAGTTCCACTGCTTAGCTACGTTGTCAGCTGTTGTGATCATATGATAATCATTGAATGCATCCCAAAGAGCATCCTTAACCATTGTATCAACGAGTGCACCCTGGCTCTGGCTCGGCCAAGTCATTCTGTAACCGTAACGACCCTGAGGGAGTGCGAAAGGTGCCATTGACATGTTCTCCATACCGCCTGCAACAACTACATCGGCATCTCCTGCCATAATCATCTGTGCAGCCTGGTTAACACAGTTAAGACCTGAACCGCAGACAACGTTGGTTGTAACTGCCGGAACTTCTATAGGAAGACCTGCCTTGATAGATGCCTGTCTTGCAACGTTCTGTCCGAGACCTGCCTGGATAACACATCCCATATATACATGCTCTACATCTGTGGGCTGTATACCTGCTCTCTTAATTGCTTCCTTGATAACGATTGCTCCGAGTTCTGCTGCCGGTGTGGTGCTTAATGAACCACCCATTGTACCGATGGCAGTACGACATGCGCTTGCGATAACTACTTTCTTTGCCATTTTCATGACTCCTTTCGTTGATGAAAAAATGATTACACTGATTTGACTTAATAATCTGAATAAAGCGCCAAATTACGGCGGTTGTTTTAGATTGTTATTTTTTTATCATTGTCGTGCCTTATTATTTTAACATAGGCAGATTTGTTTTGCAATGGGACGTTTTGGTCAGAAGAGGCCAAAAAGAACTGATTACATTAAAGAATCTCTCGGGTGTCCGTTGATCACGAACTTGTCCTGATCCACCATATGTCTTATCTTGGCCTTGTCAACGCCCGTGGCCTGGGATATCTGTAATACGGTGGCACCCGGATATTCCTCTAAGAAATGTCTTACCTTGCCGTAATCGTCATATACGGTCTTGTCACATGTACGGCAGAAATACTCACCGAGTCCTTTATAATCTATAGTATGTCCGCACTCGGGACACGCTTTTAATTTTACGTCACTTATCATTCTGTCAAGTTCCATAAGTCACTCCTTTTTGACGCGAACAAAACAGCTTCGACCGTACCCGTCATATTCACGCACTATCTCATAACCCTCATCGCCTTCACCGGACTCACCCGATACGGCAAGCTTCTCAACATAGGTCTTAACTCTCTCCGCCGATATGGGATAGTCAAGTCTCTCCGCTATCTGCTCCGGAGTATATCCCAGTTCGTTAAGATGCCTTATCGCAGCTCCGCACGCAACATCGAAGGCAAAATCCCCAAGTGCTTTATTAAAAAACTTATTGGTCTTATCTTCCATAGATTAAAAGCCGACGCCCGATTCACGTCGCCGACCGGCCGTCCTTACGCCGATACACATAATATATCACGAGAAAGAAATTTGTAAAAGTATATTTAATAAGCGGGGCTTATCTTCTCTCCCGCATAATATATGTAGTCCGCATGCGAAGTCTTAACGATATTCGCAACATCTTCTTCGCTCATATCGGCCTCATAACTTGCATATACAGTTGCTATCGGTGCAACGGCATAATTGATATATGTATCATTAACCCAGTGAATACGGCTTCCGTCTCTCATAAAGAGAACTCTGTGTCCTTTTATCTCATCATACTCATCTTTTGAAAGCGAATTCAGGTAATCTATATACATCTGACCCTCTTGGTCAATCATATCGGCACGGGCTTTAAGATCTGCATCCCTGTCTGCCATATAACCCCTGAGCATATAGCCGTATGCCGGATAGTCCGTAGTAAGAATTATCAGCAATACTGCGGCCGCAAAAGATATTATGACACGTCTGTCAGTTTTCATGCCGTCAAACATGACACATAACAACAGCATGAGTGTTCCTATAGTAAAAGGAGCTCCGTACCTGGATATTGAGATTGCCATAACCTCAGACGAACCGTATTGAGTCTCCGTTGCAAATATGCTCATGTGACTCATAAGAACTATCACATATATGGCCATTCCCGAAAGGACCGTATATACAATCATTATCTTATGCGCAGGTGTTCGTCCCAAACCGGAGCCGTCTCTTTTCCCCGATAAGATAGTCACAACACCAACAGCCGTAAGGATAATAAACATAGCAAGCGCCGATATATCAAGTACGGGAGTATGTGCCGTATGCATCGGCTCTTTGATAAATCCAAGAAGATAATATCTTAACTTATCCGAAGCATCCTCCGGCATACTCATGCCGCCCGTGGCCGTTCTGGCCAGCGCTCCCGTAAGCTTGGCTATACGTCTGTTGATAAGACAGTTGGCCCACCACGAACCCTGAATAAGATATATGCAAAGTGCGGTAAGAAGCGTATTCTTAAACGGTCTCTTCATACGAATGGTCAGTACGATAAAGAGGATCATCGCAAAGGTCACCCACATAAATCCGGTGTTCTTGCAGAGCGCCGTTACACAACCGTAAAGCGCAACCTTTAAATACGGAATAAATTCCGGTCTGTCGTTATCACCGCATATGACTTCGTATATCGCCATGAGCATGGCTCCGTATACGATACCCATGGTCACATCCGCACAGGCTCCGTAGCTCCATACATCATTGACGATTCCCGGAATCAGCATAATGACTGTCATCCATACAATCCTTAACGCTGCGGAAAGCACCCTGTTAAGTCCTGCGGTTACCTTATCCGCCACTCTCATAAGCGGAAGCAAGAATATCATATTCATAAGGCTGTAGCCGACAAAAGCATAGCCTTCTCTGTATTCATTTAAAGAAAACTTAAGCGCACACCATTTTGCTATCTGGATGGCGGGCGGATAGTCTCCGAATTCCGGAGCCACATTACCGTACTTGCCCGTAAAGCCGCTTAAATAATACAGGCCCTTGGCATCGGTAGCCCAGAAATTGACATCATCCCACCACTTGACCACATGATCTTTAATAAGTAAAGAAACCGTCACACTGATGATGACAAAGGCCGCAACATCTGTCACCGTATCGGCAGCCGGACGCCATTTGCTCTTAATTGCACGGATCATAAGATAAGCCGTGTAAAACGCGATAAAGAAAACTATATGCTCCATGGCTTTGGAATACGCAAGCGCATAGAGCACAAGAATAAGCCCTGCCGTCGTAAGCGGCAGGGCATCATAAAACTTAAGTCTGTATCCTGTTCTAATATTCGGGCTCGATGAGTCCATAGGTGTTGCCCTTTCTCTTGTAGACCACGTTCACCTGGTCTGTCTCCGCATTAACGAATACGAAGAAGTTGTGGCCCGTAAGCTCCATCTGGATGCAGGCATCCTCAGCATACATAGGCTTGATGTCGAACTTCTTGGTACGAACTATCTGTACCTCTTCTTCATCAACATAATCCTTCTCGATAAATTCCTGCTTGAAATAATCTCCGCTCTGATGTCTGTCTACTATCTTATTCTTATACTTCTTAAGCTGTCTCTCGATTATCTCCTCTACAAGGTCAATTGATACATACATATCATTGCTGACCTGCTCTGACCTGATAACAGTACCCTTAACCGGTATCGTAACCTCGATCTTCTGACGATCCTTCTCAACGCTTAAGGTTACATGAACCTCTGTCTCCGGTGTAAAATACTTCTCTAACTTCCCGATCTTGTCCTGAACTGCTCCTCTTAAGCCTTCCGTTACATCAATGTTCTTGCCGCTGATGATGAATTTCATACTGATCAGTCCCTTCTTATTCAGATTCGCCATGGGAATACCATAAGATTGTCTCCCCTTGACGTATGTTTATTTTACCATATCGGGGGCTTGGATGTCTACTTAACAAATTGTAAATTTTCTGACAATTTATATTGATAAATTGTTTTTTTCATTCTTTATTTTTTAACCCAATATGCCTTTATTTTTCTTTTTTTGTGCATCTTTTCCAAAACAAAATTTCGATAGTTTACCATAATTTTCCACCATTTCTAACCTGACACATGTGTATAATGTGGATAAGTGGGCGAATAAGTCCTCAAAAAGGCATATATTCCGATTGCGTATGTGGATAACTCACCCCTTTATTGACCGTTTGACCAAATCGGTCATGCGCCTTTTTCGTCATAATAAACAACGTAATCGCTGTCAACAGAATAGTTCAAAAATCAAAAAGTCTGACACTTTAGTGCAAATCGGCCTTTCTGAACCAAAAAAGAACCACGGAAAACCGTGGTCCTTTACTCACATTATTCATTGAAGTTCTTCTCTAGAAGATTCTTCTGATACATACCGGCTGACGGTATGTTGCGTTCGATACGATGATACCTGTCTTGGATGTTGAGGCATGTACTATCTGGTTGTTACCGATATACAGGCCTACATGTCCCGAATAACAGAACAGGTCTCCGGGCTGAGCTTCCGCTACGCTGCCCACCGCATATCCCATGTTCCTGTCGGCTGTAGCCGAGTGAGGAAGTGATACACCGAAGTTCTTATATACACTCAATACGAATCCCGAACAATCTGCTCCGTGTGTAAGTGATGTTCCGCCGTATACGTAAGGATTGCCGACGAACTGAAGTGCAAAGTTGGCAACCTGTGCTCCGAGACTGTCTCCGCTTACATGAGTGACAGGCTCTGCCGGGAAGTATGAACCGTAGGTTCTTCCGCCGCCGTTGTTGTTGCCGGTGTTATTGTTGTTGCCGGCTGTGGCACTTCTTGCTGCCGCATTGGCCTTGTCTCTTTCTGCTCTCTCCTTCTCAAGACGGATCTCTTCTTCTTCCTTGGATTCTGCCTTAACGAACTCTGTATGGAGATTGACATATTCGTCTGATACATATCCGTATCCTTCCTCTATATCAACCTTAACCCATCCGTCGAGTTCCTCAACCACGAGCAGGTCGTCCTCTATGGGAACAAGTCCGAGTACAGGTGCATCCAGACCCGGCTCTTTTCTAACCTTAAGTGTTGTCGTATTAACTATCGCATGTAAAGTTCCGACTTCCTTGGCAAGCTGTACGGCATCGTCACCGGTGACACAATACTCACCCTTAACCCATCCTGTACAGTTACCTGACTGGATCTTGTACCAGCCGTTCTTCTCTTCGATGAACTCACCGACAGACTTATTGTAAAGCTTACCGACTATCTTGCCTTCGTGCTCGTCCGGATAATCCCTGACATTGACGTAGTCATGAACCTGAGCGATAACGAGATTACTGAAATCCTCTCTTGCTCTTTCTTCTATATAATCGGCGGGAGTTCTGACCGTAACTTCAACAACTTCCTTGTCAAAGTCAATCGTCTTCTCCATCGTAGCCTTCTTGGTCTCTTCAGCCTCCGATGTCTCCTCAGAAGCCTTGCTCTTGGTATCCTGATCAGACTCTTCAGCCTCAGGAGTAACCATGTTCTTGACCTCTTCCTTAACATCCTTAACTGATGTACCTTCACTTACGGCGATCGAAAAACCTGCCGAAGGAAGTGAATCGGATAATGTAGCCGCATACACGGGCAGACCGCTTACGCAAAGTCCGGTAGTCATTATTCCAATGGTAGCAATAGTTGCTATTATTGTTCTGTTCTTATTCATACCTTTTAATGCCTTTTGTAATAATTTGTTACAAATCCTTAACAAATATACCACGATAAACAGTTATTGTCAACCGCTACATATTGTGCATTATGTCAACTGTGCGGCTTTATAATGTATTATGTTAACTCTGTCCATCTCAATTATTACATTTACTACATATTTACGTAAAAAAAGGCATGCCTAAAGCATACCTCCGTCCATCGTTATAACCTGCCCGGTCAGATAAGTCGGACCGGTCGCAACCATATATGCCAGTTCGGCAACTTCGGAAGGATCACCGTACCTGCCGGCCGGTATCTGCTCCGTAAGCGCTTCCCTTTCTTCTTTATTAAGATGACTGTTCATATCCGTATCAATCACGCCACATGCAATAGCATTGACCTGGATGTTGCTCGGCGAAAGTTCCTTGGCAAGCGCCTTGGTGAAAGTATTGACTCCGCCCTTCGATGCCGAATAGGCAACCTCCGTCGACGCACCGACGTTTCCCCACATGGACGAGATATTGATTATCCTGCCCTCATGATTATAAAGCATACGCTTTATTGCATGCCTGCATGTATAGAAGACACTGTCAAGATTCGTTGCCATAACCCTGCGCCATTCCTCGCCGCTCATATCCTGAAGCAGCCCGACATAAGAGATTCCCGCGTTGTTTATAAGCACGTCCACTCCGTCTATCCTGTCAAAAATGTCGGCAACTGATGCTTCATCACCCATATCCGCCTTGAAACATCTGACGGACACCTTGTGATTGTTCGACAGCTCTTTTGCTATCTCTTCCATTCTGTCTATGTTGTTAAGACATGTGAGCACCAGATCAAAGCCTGCTGCCGCAAATCTTCTTGCGATAGCCTCGCCTATTCCTCTGGAAGCCCCCGTGATCATCACAGTCTTACTCATACCTTACTCCGTTTTATAATCAGAGGCTGTTAATATATCCCGTTGCCGAAGTCACGGCATTGGCTCCGTCGGAAGCAGCCGTCACTATCTGGCGAAGTGCCTTGGTACGTACATCACCCGCGGCATATACTCCGGGTATATTCGTCGCACAGTCTTCACCCGCACATATATAACCTCTCTCATCCATATCCACAACACCCTTAAGGTATTCCGTTACCGGATGAGTTCCCACGGCTATGAATACACCGTCCAATGTAAGCGACTTGGTTTCGTTCGTTTTTACATTATGAACGTCAAGACCTTCAACCGCATCCGAACCCGTAATCTTATCCGGAACCGTATCATAGAGTATCTCTATGTTCTCCGTAGCCTTAACTATATCCGCAAGTTTCTTCGCACCGCGGAATTCGTCTCTTCTGTGAATCAGGTATACCTTGGAACATCCGCGTGCAAGGAATATCGCATCCTCAAGTGCAACATCGCCACCCCCGATGACCGCTGTTACTCTGTTACGAAAAAAAGCACCATCACAGGTCGCACAATATGATACGCCCATTCCGCCAAGTTCCTCTTCACCGGGGATGCCGAGATGATTGTGAACAGCGCCCGTAGCTATTATTACGGCCTTGGCTTCAATCTCTTCAGAGGAAGTCTTAATACGCTTAACATCACCGGCAATTTCGATACCCGTCACGGCAGCTTCTATAAATTCAACACCCTCGGCAATTGCATGCTCATGCATCTTCGTACCGAGTTCCATACCGCTTATTCCGGGCATTCCGGGATAATTGTCAACATCATAAGTGGTCAGCACCTGACCGCCGCCGATTCCGCTTTCTTCTATAATAACGGTATCAAGCCCAGCTCTCTTACCGTATATACCTGCCGAAAGTCCCGCAGGACCTGCTCCTATAATAACCAGATCTCTCATTATTTTTCCTCCGTTCCTACTTAATATATAATCCTCAGTCTTTGCCTGATTTGCCCATATCACCCTGGAGTATTGTAAGTATCTGTTTAAATACGGGCTTATTGCCTCTTACTACTATCGCAATCTTCTCCTTTGCTCTCGAAAGACCGTGGAAAAGATCTCTTACAACCGAATTACCGATTAAATCCGGAGACGTTACACTTCTTAAATATCCCTTATCGTCATAGGTAAAGGAATCGTCAAGCAACATCACCACCCTATCGAATTCCCGACAGGTCGCCTCCGAAACCTCTATACTGTCATTATCCGGAGCCGTCGCTTTTCTCGTATCGTCATCATATATGTATTTATAACCCTGAGTTATAAAGTCCTTTATGAGTATGTCTTCTTCCAAAGCATCCGTCGCAAACGCAACCGATACCGAAGGGAAAGAACGTCTCTGACTGCCTCTTAAGTACATCAACTTACTTATGAAAGAGGAAAGCTCGCTGTTAAGTCTTATCCTGTTGGTCAGCTTATATCCGTGAAAACCTTCAATGCTTTCAATCAGTTCGGAGCCGTCATGGTTACGCTCCTCATAAGCTATCGAATCCTCTCTGTCATAAGAGATAATAACGGGAAGCTGGTTTAACTCTGTCAGATCCGTTATTTCCTTAAGATTGGCCGCCGTCAGTCGGTGACCCTCATCCACAAGGATTGCGGAATACTCTTTTTTAAGTTCAATCTTTTTATCGTTATCGCAGTAATAGAAGTCTACTCTCTTAAGACGCTCATCCAGATGTTCAAGTTCTTTCTCATGCGAACCGAAGTGAAGCACGCATACGCTGCTTGTCACTGAAAGCTGCATCGCTATGTCATATAAAAGGATTGTTTTGCCCGTTCCGGGAAGTCCGGTAAATCCGTGCACGGATACCTTCTTATTTATTACACCCGGCTTTTGCAGAACGTCCTTAAGTATCTCGCTTCTTATGTCTTTCTGCTGAGCTGTTAAGAAATAGTCGCCTCTTAGAAACCTTAGCGGATCCGTAAGCGGAGAAATCAGATATCTGTCTTCTCTGAAAAGTTCCTCCACGTGTCCTTCATACAAATCCTGCTGCTTATCAAGTGCCGAAGCCAGTTCAGCCCAGGTTGCATCAAGCAGCCTGCCGCCGCCTGATAACCTCACAAGCCTGTCGGCTTCGCTTATATAAGTGAATGAATATATCGTACGATCAAGAGTAGATAAATAATATCTGTTCTGCTCAAGCTGCCTTTTTATGACTTCATCGGAAACATTGCCGCTTTTAAGCTCGATGTTAACTATGCTGTCGCTTCCTATACGTAACAGATCAAACTCCTTGCCAAGCTTAGGCATGGTGAAGGAATAGAAAAACTTAAGTGCCGTCGCATTTTCCATGACATCACAGAGTCTTTCGCTCAAAGTACGCAGTCCCTTAATCTCCCATTCCTTGATCTTAAGGAAGCGTCCCCTGAAAGACATCTGCTTCTCAAGTCTCTCCTGATCATGCTCTTCGTCTGCTCTTGTAAGGATGTATATATTGACAGGTATCATTTTCGCATTGATGCAAGGAGCTGCTTTAATTCCTCTGTTGTGAACGTGTAATCGGTATTGCAGAAATGGCAGTTCATCGTGATGGGCTTGCCGTCATTTATCATGGACTTAAGCTCATCCTTACCTATACTGATAAGTGCCTTCTCAATCCTCTGTCTGTCACAGTTACAATGAAATCTTACAGGTACGGTCTCGGTAAACTCAAGGTCAAATCCGTTTAACAGTGTTTCAAGCATCTGCTCCGGGCTTAAACCTTTTGATAACATACTCGTAACCGAATCAAGTCCTTTGATGTTCTCTTCAAGTTTAGCTATAGTCTCATCCGATGCAAACGGCATAAGCTGTACGATGAATCCGCCCGCCTGAGCAACAGTTGCATCATCTCTGTTCATTAAGACTCCAAGGCCCACGCTTGAAGGAATCTGCTCGGATGTTGCGAAATAATAAGTTAGATCTTCAGCTATTTCGCCTGTCTGCAAGATAACCTGTCCGGCATAAGGATCCTTAAGGCCCATATCCTTAATGACAGTCATTACGCCGTTACCTACGGCTCCGCCTACATCAAGCTTACCTACGGGACTTGGAGGCAACATCACAGAAGGATTACCCACGAATCCCTTGACCTCACCTTTATTGTTCGCAGTCACCATTATATTGCCTATGGGGCCGTCTCCGTTAATCTGTATGGTGATAAGATCATCATCGGATTTAAGCATCGTACCCATAATAACCGCACCCGTAAGCGTCCTGCCGAGCGCCGCGCATGCAACGGGACTTAACTTATGCTTATTCCTTGCATCCTCCACCGTATTAAGAGTATAGGCAGCAAAGGCTCTTATCTCGCCTCCTGCTGCCGTAGCTCTGACTATATAATCGTTTAATATTTCACTCATCTTTTATGCCTGACTTTAAAGATTAAACATTCCGGCTTCATCAAGCAAACCGAAACCGTCACCCTTAAGTACTTCCACCGCCTTATTACCGTCCGATGTCTTAAGGATCATCGCACCCTCTTTTGATGTAGCCATGGCATACATATACTCTATGCCTATGCCTGCACCTGATAAGGTGTTAAACAGATGCTCTAAGGTTCCGACCTTATTCTCAAGTCTTACCGCAACAACTTCGGTTGCCTTAGCTGAGAAGCTGTTCTCCTTAAGCACCTTGCTGCCCTTATCGGGATCGGATACTATCATACGTAAAAGACCATACTCACTTGTATCGGCAAGTGATATCGAATAGATATTGATCTCGTTATCCTTAAGCACCTTGGCCACTTCTTCAAGTGTGCCGACTCTGTTCTCTATAAATACAGTTAACTGCTTAACAAATCCATCTGCCATAACCCATACCCCCTTTAATCAAACTTACGGTTATCAATGACTCTGACTGCCTTGCCCATGCTTCTCTCAATGGTCTTTGGAGCAACAAGCTTAACCTTAACGGCAAGTCCTATCATCTGCTGAATCGCATGGCTTACTCTCTTATTGAGTGCCTCGATCTCCTTAACCTCATCGGAGAATGAACTCTCCTCCATCTCAACCAGTACTTCCAGAGTATCGAGATTGTTAACTCGATCCACAATAATCTGATACTGAGGTGCTACACCGCCTGCCTCAAGCAATGCCGTCTCAATCTGTGAAGGGAATACGTTGACACCGCGGATAATAAGCATGTCATCGGTTCTGCCCTTAAATCTTGAGATTCTTGCTGCAGTACGTCCGCACTCACACTTCTCATGTGTGATGCTTGTAAGGTCCTTGGTTCTGTATCTTATAAGCGGCATGCCTTCCTTCTGAAGGTTGGTGATAACAAGCTCACCCGTCTCTCCGTCAGGCAGCTGCTTAAACGTATCCTTATCAACTATCTCGGGAAGATAGTAATCCTCCCATACATGTAAGCCCTTGTGATATTCACAGTCACAGGCCACACCGGGTCCCATTGTCTCACTCAAACCGTATATATCATGAGCGCTTATTCCGAGTTCTTCCTCTATCTGCAGTCGCATCTTCTCGGTCCACGGTTCGGCTCCGCATATAGCTGACTTAAGCTTGATCTGATCCTTAAGGCCCATCTCACGGATAACTTCCGCGATGTGAAGAAGATATGAAGGTGTACACATGATACCCGTTACACCGAAATCACACATCATGGTAACAAGCTTCTTGGTATTACCCGTTGACTGGGGAACAACCGTTGCGCCGATGCACTCTGCTCCGTAATGAGCACCCAATCCTCCGGTAAACAGGCCGTATCCGTAAGCTACCTGAATGGTATCTTCCCTTGAAAGTCCCGCCATTGTTATACATCTGGCAACACTCTCCGCCCATGTATCTATATCACGTCTGGTATAGCCTACAACAGTAGCCTTACCCGTAGTTCCGCTTGATGCATGTACACGAACTATCTCTGACTTCGGAACTGCAAAAAGTCCGAACGGATAATTGTCACGTAAGTCTGCCTTGGTGGTAAAAGGAAGCTTCTCAATATCTTCAAGTCCCTTGATATCACCGGGCTCAAGTCCTGCCTCCTGCATCTTCTTACGGTAGAATTCCACATTATGATATACGTGGTTCACCTGTTTTACTAATCTTGCGGACTGCAGCGCCGTCATCTCATCGCGGCTCATGCACTCCTTGGTCTCATTCCAGATCATGTTCCCTCCTAACTAAGTGCTCCTTACAGATTACAGATTGTAACCTGCCTCGAATGCCTCAAGATTCTTATCAATTGTCTTGGGCGGTACGGTGTTTTTGATTACCTCAATCCATTGATCTTTGGTATAATCCATGCTCTTAGCCGATGCTCCGAGTACCACTACATTGAATGACTTAGGTGAACCGATTGATTTGGCAATACTCATGGCATCCACTACCATGGTCTTACGTCTACTCTTAAGTGTCTCTATTATTCCTTCGGGATATGTTGCCTGACCGGTCACCACGGATATGGGATCCATGCGCTGGTCGTTGACAATCACAGTGCCGTCCTTTTTAACAAAATGGAGATATCTTAATGCTTCAAGTCTCTCAAATGCTATGAGCACATCGGCCTGACCCTCTTCAACTATGGGCTCTGCGACCTTATCTCCGTATCTTACATATGTTACTACGGAACCGCCTCTCTGGCTCATTCCGTGTACTTCGGATATCTTAACGTCATATCCTGCGGCAAGTGCAAGCTTACCCAAGATTCTGCTTGTAAGGAGGGTTCCCTGACCGCCCACTCCGACGATCATAATATTTGTTGTAGCCATTATTTTGCCTCCTTCTTGATTGCTTCAAACTTACACAACTGCATGCACAGTCCGCAAGCATTACACATCGTATCATCTATTGATATTGTTCCGTCCTCGTTACGCGTAAGTGCAGGGCATCCGGGTCTTAAGCAGGCGCCGCACTTTTTACACTTCTCAGGGATAGGTACGCACTTATCGGGGAATACCTGACCCTTTAAAAGTACGCAGGGGCTCTTGGTGATGATAACCGATACTTCGTCTCTGTCCTGCTCGCGGCGTATTGTCTCTTCAAGTGCAACTATATCAAATGCATTCACTTCATATACATGCTCTATACCCATTGACTTGCAAAGGTTATAGAGGTTGATTGCATAAGTAGGCTCTCCCTTAAGAGTCTTACCGGTAGCTGCATGATCCTGATGACCTGTCATACCTGTTGTCGAGTTATCAAGAATGATTACCATACCTGTAGCCTTGTTATATACCATGTTCATAAGGGAATTAACACCCGTGTGTAAGAATGTCGAATCACCGATTACGGCAACCCAGCTACGGATATAATCCTTACCCTTAGCCTTCTCCATACCGTGTAAAGATGAGATTGAAGATCCCATACATATCGTTGTATCGACAACACTTAAGGGTGCAACGGCACCAAGTGTATAACAGCCTATATCTCCGGCTGCATGTATCTTAAGCTTGTTAAGCACCGAATATACACTTCTGTGAGGACATCCGGGGCAGAGAATAGGCGGCCTGGGAGCAACCTTCTCGGCTTCCTCAATATCAAGCTTAAGTCCCAAAACCTTCTCTCTTAACATATTGGCTGAGTACTCACCCTGACGTGTGAAGAGTTCCTTGCCTTCGCACTTAATGCCGAGTGCCTTAACCTGCTCTTCGATAACAGGCTCAAGTTCCTCGAATATGATGAGTCTGTCAACCTTCCCTGCAAACTCCTTAATAAGACTAAGAGGAAGAGGATTCACAAGACCAAGCTTAAGCACACTGGCCTCGGGCATTACTTCCTTAATATACTGATATGCGATACCGCATGTGATAAATCCGATCTTGTTATCACCGTACTCGACTCTGTTTAAAGCAACTCCCGAAGGAAGCTTCATATCGGCAGCATCATCTGCCATACGATTAAGTCTGTCCTCAACAACAAGATGTCTCTTAATAGCCATTGCAGGCATCATTACATGCTTGGCAATGTCTCTTTCATAAGGAATATCAATGGGCTCAACTCTCTCTTCGAATTCAACCGGTCCCTGTGAATGCGCAAGACGCGTTGTTGTACGAAGTATCATCGGAGTGTCATACTTCTCCGATAAATCAAAAGCATACTTCATGTATTCCTTGGCTTCCGTAGAATCCGAAGGCTCCAAAACGGGCACCATGGATGCTCTGCCTATCATTCTGGTATCCTGCTCATTCTGTGAGCTGTACATACCCGGATCGTCGGCAACAACAAGTACCATTCCGCCCTTAACGCCTATATATGACATTGTATAGAGGGGATCACTTGCCACATTTAATCCGACATGCTTCATACATGCCATCGAGCGTACACCGCTTATCGATGCACCGCTTGCCACCTCAACAGCCACCTTCTCATTGGGTGACCATTCAGCATAGATCTCATCATACTGTACCAGATTCTCGCTTATCTCAGTACTCGGTGTGCCGGGATATGCCGCAGATACCTTAACTCCCGCTTCATAGGCACCTCTGGCTATCGCTTCATTACCGAGCATCATCTTACTCTCAGCCATTTAATTCCGTCTCCTTACATACCTAAAAAAATGTACTGCCTGCAAGCGATATTTCCTCGCGAACAGACAGTACGATTTTAGCACATTAAAGCCTTAACAGGCAATAAAAACATAAATTTATCCTTTATCCGCGATCACGATCTTGCGCATGGCTTCGACGGCAATCTTAACGGCGGCATCAGTGTCCTCACTCATGTTCTGATCAAGGCCGGCTTTCTCGCGTTCCTGGTTCCATATTACATGGAAGCATGCGCCTGCTCTGCAGCCTCTTGCCGCAGCTATGACATAAAGCGCTGCCGATTCCATCTCGGATGCTTTGACACCGAGCTTCTTCCAGGCTTCCCATCTGCTTAAAAGTTCGTCTGCCACAGGCATGGTCTCAGGCGAATGCTGACCGTAGAAGGAATCCTTACACTGAGCCACTCCGACATGCGTGGTCTTACCGGCTTCCTTAGCCGCTTCCCTAAGCGCTGCAATCACATCAAAGTCTGCAACGGCCGGGAACTCTATCGGCGCATATTCCATCGAAGTATGCTCATATCTTATGGCGCCGGTCGCGATGACAATATCGCCCGATTTAACATTCACATCTATTCCGCCGCAGGTGCCGCATCTGATAAAAGTGTCCGCTCCGATATGATGAAGTTCCTCAACCGCTATGGCCGTGGACGGACCACCGATACCTGTTGAGCATACGCTCACAGGCACACCTTCAAGGCTTCCCGTATATATATTAAACTCTCTGTTATAGGCAACATGTCTTGCCCCGTCCAGATTAGCCGCTACCGACTCGCATCTGCCGGGATCTCCGACTAAGATCACATATCTTCCGACATCACCCTTAACACATTTTATATGAAATTCTTTCTCCAGTTGCTGCATATGGCTATACCTCCTTAGGTAAGTATATCACATATTTACCATCTTATGCAGTGTCTCTCTGACCGCTCCGCGACCGGCATCAAGCTGCTCATACAAAGCAAGAATCCTCTCACCGAGTCCGTCGGTAAAAAGGTCCGTACCGAAAATCTCTTCATGTCCAAGCACTTCACGCGCAGATAAGCCGACAAGTTTATCAAGCATCGGATCCGGACTTAATTCAAATGCATTGCCTTTATCATCAATCCCCTTAAGATAACGCAGATACCCGGCCAAGACAAGCGGTATGAGCCTTAACTTATCCGCAGACAGTTCCGTCCTTGCCCTATAGGCTTTGATTGTTTCGCCGAATCTGATCGGTAACTTTTGCGATGTATCGCATGCAATCCTCTGAGGCGTATCGGGCATGAACGGATTGGGAAGACGTTTTATAAGCACATTATCAAGGAACTCCTCCGGCGATAAAACACCCGGATCCACAACGGTCTTCATCCCCTCTTCATGTCCGAGCTTATATACCAGAGTACGAAGATCTTCATCTTCCATCTCATCATGAATCGTGGTAAATCCCAACAGACAGCCGAATATAGCCAGGGCCGTATGAAGCGGGTTAAGACAGGTACAGACCTTCATCTTCTCAACCTTATCAACGGTCTCTCTGTCCGTGTATATCACACCTACCTTATCAAGCGGGATGCGTCCGTTCGGGAAATCATCCTCAATGACAAGATACTCAGTCTCCTCCGCATTTACAAAAGGAGCCACGTAAGTACTCTTTGACGTGATCACAGGCTCAAGGCCTTCTATTCCGTCTGCCGCAAGCATAGCCTCAATCTTGGCATCAGGCCTCGGTGTGATCTTATCTATCATGCTCCAGGGGAACGAAACCTTATTACCGTCCGTGCAGTAGCTTAAGAATCCGCCGTCGTCGGCATCCGATTCCTTCCAGCCTTTTGCAAAGCAAAGGATTGCTTCCTTAAGCTTATCCCCGTTATGTGAGCAATTATCCATCGATACCATGGCAATGGGCTTGGCACCGCTTCTGTACCTTGCATACAGTAGTGATGCTATTCTTCCTATGTAGCTTAATGTCTTATCGGGACCGGCTTTAATATCAGCCTCTGTAGAAGGCAGAGGCCTGCCGTCACCGTCATATACCACATAGCCCTTTTCCGTTATGGTAAAAGATGCCATCTTAAGCGAATCGGATGTAAAAATATCGATAAGCCTTGAGAAATCAGCCGAACACTCCCTGTCAAGAACAAGGGATTTAACTATGCTTCCGACAACAACCTTATCCGCTGTTCCGTCTGCCTTAAGAGTCGCGAGTATACTTAAGTTATCATGCGGCCTGTACATCTTCTCTATGATCTCATAGTCATAGCCTTCGCAGACGATAAGGCCTGTCTTAATATCACCCGCATTAAGAAGTCTCTGCATAAGATTGCCCTGATATGCACGGAATATATTGCCCGCTCCGAAATGAATCCATTCGGGAGAAGCTTTTGTTGCCTCTCTTACCGCATCCCTGTCATACTCCGGCAGGCTGTATCCTTTGTCTAAAAAATCCGATCTGCTGTCTTTAATCCCGCTGTCTGAAAGTAACATCTTTTACCTCTTTTGTCTTCTCATATTTGCATAGTAATGCATTTTATTCTGTCTTGCTATATCTGTAATATAACATTCCACTTTTCATTTGCACATTCAATTTCTTGCGGTCACCCTATTCAGAATTGCTTAACACAAAAATGCCATCGGACTGTCCGATGGCATTTGTATTATTCGTGCCTTAAGGCTTCAATCGGATTAAGTTTTGCCGCCTTTCTTGCGGGATATATTCCGAAGAACAATCCTATTCCGCATGAGAAGATCGTGGCTATTAATACCGACCCTGCGGATATGGCCGGTGTGGTACCAAGCGCGACACACACAAGACTTGCAAGCAGCAATCCGAATATTATTCCTATGACTCCGCCTATCAGTGTGATCATCGACGCCTCTGCAATAAACTGCATTAGGATTGCCCTGGTCCTGGCTCCGAGTGATTTCCTTATACCTATCTCTCTTGTTCTCTCGGTTACCGATACTAGCATTATGTTCATGACTCCTATACCGCCGACTAAGAGTGCGATTCCGGCAACCACCGTAACAAGCAGTGTGACGGTACTGAATATCGCATCGTACTGTTCAGCATAGTCCGTCCAGTTTTCCGTGGCTATTGCCTTAGTATCAGTTACGCCGTGTTTTTCCTCAAGCAGCTTCTTGACACTCTTCGCAGCTTCATACGTATGGTCTTTATCCGCTATGATGAGCAGATACTTGCCTTTGTAATCTCCGATTCCGCAGTTCCTTGATATGTATGAATAAGGCATCTCCAACTTCATGCTGCTGTCATCACCTATAAGTGAACTCATGGCTCCGGCGGACTTCGGATCTTTTCTTATGCCTATGACCGTAAGTTCCACGCTTGTATCATTAATCGTCGCCTCGAAATTCTTGCCTATAACATCAATCGTACCGAACATCTTCTTGGCGGTATTCTCCGACAGTACGCACACATTGGCCGCAGATGCACACTCAGCATCGTTAAAGTATCTTCCCTTAATTATCGGATTGGTGGATATGAACTCACCGACAGCGTTCTCTCCGTGCACCGTAGCATCGAATCTTCCTCTTATGGTCCTTACCGAACATGATGTCGAGTAATCATATGTCGCACCGCTTAAGTATTCACCCTTATGGTCATTGACCAGGTCCACGTCCTCTTCGGAAAAGGTATCAAATCCCGCCGCTTCAACATCATCCACATAGAAGTACACCATACCGGAAAACATCGAATCCAGCGAATCATTAATTGTGGACTTCGCGCCGCCGCCTGCGGATATTATCATTATGACAGAAGATATACCTATGATGATACCGAGCATCGTAAGCAGGCTTCTGCCCTTATTGGCCCTGAGATTGCGAAGCGCAACCCTTAAGTATTCCATCAACTTAGTCATTATTCATCCTGCCCCTTATTAGCCTTAACTTCCATACCGTCGGTTATCTCCAGACTGCCGTCCTCGCTTAAGATGACCTCATCACCTACCTTAAGGCCGCTAAGTATCTGAATCTTCTCGCCGTTGCTTATGCCGACGCTCACTGCGGTCTTAACGGCCTTACCGTCTTTATAAACATATACGAACTCTCCGTCGGCATCCGAATTTACCGCCATCGAAGGAATCTGCATCACGCTTTCTTCAGACATTGTAAGTACATATGCCTTGGCATCCAGTCCTATTATGAATCCCTCATCGGGCCCATCCGGAGTGATCTCAACACCGACACCGGGTACGCCCTTGGCATCCTCCGTGACAGCCTGCTCAATCTTTGTAACCTTACCGGTATACTCCTTGTTATTGACCTTGATCCTTGCACTCTGACCTACGGCCAGCTCACCTATATCGTACTTATTGACCCTACAGTATACGACCATATCCTCGGTGGATTCTATCGTATACAGTTCCTGTCCCACACTTACCGTACTGCCTTCCTTAACGGCTACATTGGTGACTATTCCGGCAAAATCGGTCGAAACTCCGTTAAGTGCACTCTCTAAGTTGCTTACGTTCTGGGCGGACGATAATTCCTTTGTCTCTTTGTCATTCTCCAGCTTCTCTTTTCCTGCCGAAGTCATCATATTGGTATAAGAAGTAGACTTCTGGCTTGTCATCTCACTCTTCTTCTGCTTGCACTCAGAAAGTAATTCCGAATACTCTTCTCTTGTGCGCTTCATCTGAACCAAAGCTGCATTGTGTCCCTGCTCATACGTATTGCTCTGAACAAGCTTCTGAAGATTCTCATACTCTTCCGAATCAGGTTCATCTGCCCAGTCTATAAGAGATATCTGAAGCTTTGCTCCTTCATCGGCAAGAGCTGCCGATTTATTCTCTATATCTATATCAAGCTGATCGATGGCTGCCTGGTACTGAGCTATCTGCACATCTAAATTCTTAAGAGTGGATGTTGCCTCGGAATAAAGACCTGCCATCTTATTGTTGGACTGTACCCTGTCTTCATAATCTTCGCCTACAGCCTCAAGATTGAGTCTGGCTGTTTTAAGTCTGTAATCAAGATCCTCTTTATCATACTCGATTACGGGTACACCCTTGCCTACAGCCTCACCGGCGGTATGAGCAATCTTGCCTACCTTACATTCCACATCCGAATATACGCTTAAGACGGTGTTGCTTCTTATCTTTCCGTTTAACTCAAGTTCCTTGTCCATACTGTCATTTACGACCCTTGCCGTATCAACAGGCTGAGCCGCGCTTGCCGAGATGACTCTTCCGCCGATCAGGACTACTGCCAGTGCTCCGCATACTATCGCAGTCACGCGCTTTTTTGACATATTCCTTACTTTACTTAAAATCTTCATTAATCCTGTCCTCCACAATCTTCCCGTCTTTTATCCTGATTATTCTTCCCGCATTGGCTGCAATATCGTTATCGTGTGTAATGAGTATTACGGTTCTTCCGCCGTAATACAGATCTTTAAGTATGTTCATTATTTCAGCCGTCGAGCCGCTGTCCAGGTTACCCGTCGGCTCATCGGCAAGAATTATGGGAGGCGCCTGAGCTATGGCTCTTGCTATTGCCACTCGCTGCTGCTGACCTCCCGACATCTGCGACGGCCTGTGATCTTTACGCTTCTTTAGGCCGACTTTATCAAGCGCTTCGTTACTAAGCTTCTCTCGCTCCTTCTTGGGTACATCTCTATACATGAGCGGGAGTTCTACGTTCTCAAGCGCCGTCAGCGACGGTATAAGATTGAATCCCTGGAATATAAATCCGATCTTCTTGTTCCTTATGTCCGACAGCTCATCATCACTTAAGGCCGATACATCTTTTCCCTCTAAGATGTATTCTCCCTCAGTCGGTACATCTAAGCACCCTAACATATTCATGAGTGTGGATTTTCCGGAACCGGATTGTCCGATGATAGCCACGAATTCATGCGTGGCTATGCTTAGATTAATGCGGTCAAGTGCCCTGACCTCATTCTCTCCGGGATTATAGATCTTGCTCATATCCCGGATTGTGATCAATTCCTCCATTATACTTCCTCATTTCTCTTGTCACTTCTTCCCTTTTATACGACTATCCTATATTAACCTGCATATGCATCATTACTTCCGATGCAATTGCCATTCCCGAGGCAAACACCATCATTATTGCCATCAAACATACAGCGCCCCTGTCATACTTAATCTCAAATCTTTTTGTATTGGCTGTAAGTATCTCTGCTCCGATCCCTATTATTATTACCGGCCAGAACTTAAATACCATCTGATAACTTACTGCATCCGTAAAGATTCTTAATAAAAACATGATACCGAATGATATAAGTGAGATTCCGGCGGTGATGCTGCCCACTCTGCGCACTCTTATCTGTCCGCATTCCGCGTTATCGACACCTGCTGTCGGCATATTATTCTTCATCGATGCTCTCCTTCTTACCCTTTATAAGCATTACGCCTGCTACTATTATAAGTATCGCGAACACTGCTCCGGGGATTCCGCTTAAAATCGGATAGATGTCATTCCATATCGCTTCCGGTATGTATCTGCATACGATATCAGATATATTGTTCCAGAGCACGCATACACCGATGAGAATTAAGATGGCAGCAAACCACTTGTTGGCAACCACGCTGTCAATATTTAACTTGCTTTCGGTAAACTCTTCCCATATGTACTTATCTTCCAGGGCCGCAAATGCATCATCGCTCAAACCTGCAATATTCCTTGCATGAAAGAATCCGAAGAACCATACTACGAATACAAATGCTATAAAAATATCTCCCGCGCGTAATGCCGTCGGTAACATGAAGCTTATGAAGAACGCAAGCATAAGCGTCAATCCGTTTTTCATAAGTCCGAGATACATCTCGGCTGCTCCCGGCAGGAACGAACAAATAAATGTGAATGCCTTACTCTTATTACTTTTTACCATATCAATCTTACCTCCATAATCGATACTCATTTAATTATTGTTATAAAAACCTTACCGTAACCTTAAGCGGTCACTTTACGAGTTGCTTCCGTTATACAGATCGCTGATGACGTGTGAATCTCTTATTCGATCCGTTATCACGGAATCTTTAAGTACATCTTCCTTTGAAGGGATATTGCTGCTCACCACTTCTTCTTTAGTCGGAATATTTCTTCTCTTAAGAACTTCCTCCTTACTAAGAGCCTGCTCCGTTCCCGATAAATACTTACCGGAGAGCATATCCGAGTATCCGCTTCTTATACCCGGCATCAAAAGCGGGGCCGTGAATATCAGTGCTATCGCTGCCGCAACCGCTATCGCAACTCTCATGCAGAAGCGTCTGTATTCGATAACGCTGTTTCTTACCACATCCCCCTTTGCCGGTTCTTTCTCCTTACGCTCCTTAGCTTCGATCTTACCGATGACATCCGATATAAGATCGGGAGGAGCCGTAAACATTGCATTATTTTCAGTATCTTCAATCAGACTTAAAAGTTCTTCATCCGACAGATAAGTATATTTTTCTTCATTCATTCAAGCAGGTCCTCCTTTCTTATAATCTTCTTTAACATCTCTCTTGCTCTATAGATCCTTGTCTGCACGGTCTTAAGTTCGGTACCGCTTTGTATCGATATCTCTTTGGCCGTTTTGCCTTCGACGAAATATCCTACCGCTGCTTCCCTGTACGGTTCCGGCATGTTCTCACATACATTTCTTAATCTGAACATCAGATCCGTGCATACCGCCTTATCAAGCGGTTCGTTATCCGAGGCCGTCGCCGTCTCCGGAATCTCATCATCCGCGGTGGGTATTAAGCGTCTGGCTGCTTCTCTCTTATAATCTATGCATTTGTTGGTGGCTATCCGGCATAACCAGGCTTTCTCTGCCCCTCCGTCAAAGGAATCCAAGCTGTTGTAGGCTGCTATGAAGGTTTCCTGGGCAATATCCTCTGCCGTAAAATAATCACCCGTAAGCCGTAAGCAGACGGAAAATACGAGATTACCGTACTGTTCCATCATACGTATTAAGTTTTCTTTGGAATCCGTATTACCCACCTCCTTAGCGCTTACATTCTATATAACGTAATAGTATCAGAAAAGTCTTCAGGATTTTTAAAAAAATTTTGAAGTTTTGTTAAATACAGCAAAAAAGCGGGATCGTCAGGTGTTAAACCCTAACGGTCCCGCATATATTTCATTAAAATGATCAGATTATCGTAATAAATTTTTTAACCGTATTATGCCTTCTGCTCTTCTTCTTCATCAACAAGTACCTTCTTAACCGTAACAACGGCCTGCTTGTCATAGCATGTGAAGATTCCGTCAACCATAGAGCCGTCAAGCTTAGGCGAGATTAAGCTTACAACAGGTACTACCACAAAACCTATAAGCATTGCTGCCGCACCCGATGTGATGGGTGATGAGAACCAGTGGAAGAACATGTTGCATACCGTAAGGCCTACACCTGTCACAAAACATGCCCATACGCCTGCCTTGGTAACCCCCTTCCAATACAGTCCGTATAAGAAAGGAGCAAGGAATGCACCAGCAAGTGCGCCCCATGAGATACCCATGAGCTGAGCGATGAATGTCGGAGGCTTGATTGCAAGCAATACCGAAAGAAGAATGAATGCCACAACCATCACCTTCATAAGAGTAAGCGATGTCTTCTCCTTCATATCCTTAACAAGGTTGCCCTTAACAAAGTCAAGTGTAAGTGTAGATGATGATGTTAACACAAGTGATGAAAGTGTAGACATCGATGCAGAAAGAACAAGTACCACGATAAGTCCCATAAGGATATCGGGAACCGTTGAAAGCATCTGAGGAACTATAGAGTCAAAAGCGATGCTTCCGTCTGCCTTATATATCTCAGGTGTATCGAACAGTCTTGCGAATCCGCCAAGGAAGTAAGAACCGCCTGCGATTATTATAGAGAATACCGTCGAAATGATTGTACCCTTTGCGATATCATCCTCTGACTTGATTGCATAGAACTTATGAACCATCTGAGGAAGTCCCCATGTACCGAGCGATGTAAGGATGACTACCGAAAGAAGTCCTACGGGGTCGGGTCCGAAGAATGATGTGAACACACCGGGCTGAACCTGGCCAATCACATTTGTTCCTTCTATCTGAGCCATGTTTGTCACAGCCTGCATAAATCCGCCCTGTCCCATAAGAACGGCTGCGATAACGGCTATGATACCGATTATCATGATGATACCCTGTATGAAGTCATTGACTGCGGTTGCCATGTATCCTCCCATGATTACATATATACCGGTAATGGCAGCCATTGCTATAACGCATACTACATAAGGAATGTCGAATGCCATACCGAAGAGTCTTGAAAGACCGTTATATATGGAAGAAGTATAAGGCACAAGGAAGATGAAGATTATTGCCGAAGAAGCAATCTTAAGTCCCTTACTGTCAAATCTTTCAAAAAAGAACTGAGGCATTGTACCCGCATGTAAATGCTTGGTCATGATTCTTGTACGTCTTCCGAGTATTACCCATGCCAAAAGAGAACCGATCACCGTATTACCGATACCGATCCATGTAGATGACAGACCGAACTTCCATCCGAACTGTCCGGCATACCCAATGAACACAACGGCAGAGAAGTAAGAGGTACCGTAGGCAAAAGCCGTCATCCAGGGTCCTACGCTTCTTCCGCC
>JAFYBE010000106.1 GCA_017540355.1 Lachnospiraceae bacterium
TCAGACAAACCTTTTGGGCCCTATAGCGGTTGCGGCATATTCTTATATGTCACTTGTACCGATTATTCAGCCGCCCATCATGAAGTTATTTACAACAGAGAGCGAGCGTAAGATCAAGATGGGACAGCTTCGTCCTGTATCTAAGCTTGAGAAGATACTTTTCCCTATAGTCATTACTATCGTGGTATGTATGATCCTTCCGACCACAGCTCCTCTTGTAGGTATGCTCATGTTAGGTAACCTCTTTAAGGAGTGCGGCGTTGTAAGACAGCTTACAGACACTGCTTCAAATGCTCTTATGTATATCGTTGTTATCATCCTCGGTACATCCGTAGGTGCAACAACATCTGCCGAGGCATTCTTGAATGCAGCGACCCTTAAGATCGTGGTATTGGGACTTATAGCATTCGCCTTCGGTACATTCGGAGGAGTAATGTTAGGAAAGCTTATGTGTCTGTTAAGTCACAGACAGATAAATCCTCTTATCGGATCGGCAGGAGTTTCTGCCGTACCCATGGCTGCCAGAGTATCACAGAAGGTCGGCGCAGAAGCAGATCCTACGAATTTCCTTTTGATGCATGCAATGGGACCTAATGTGGCAGGAGTTATAGGAACGGCGGTTGCTGCCGGAACATTTATGGCAGTATACGGCATAATGTAGCTTGTTTTAGTAATTCCAACGACTCACTGCAAGGGCAGTTTCGCCGGGAATTACTACAAACAGCCCGTTCGCTTAGGCGAACGGAAGGGTTATTGATTAAATATATTTAAGGAGAGAACATATGGCAGAAGTTGTAAAAAAGCCGGTTGGAATAATGGAAACGGTACTTCGTGATGCTCATCAGTCACTGATAGCAACCAGAATGCCTACCGATAAGATGCTTCCGATCGTAGATAAGATGGATAAAGTCGGCTATGCAGCCGTTGAGTGCTGGGGCGGAGCCACTTTCGATGCTTCACTCAGATTCCTTAAGGAAGATCCTTGGGAGAGACTTCGTAAGTTAAGAGACGGATTTAAGAACACCAAGCTTCAGATGTTATTCAGAGGACAGAACATCCTTGGATATCGTCCTTATGCTGATGATGTGGTATATGCTTTCGTTGAGAAATCCATAGCCAATGGTATCGATATCATAAGAATATTTGACTGTCTTAACGATATTCGTAACCTTCAGGCAGCCGTTGATGCAACGAATAAGATAAAAGTACAGGAAGGCAGAGGCTCAAGCCAGATAGCTCTTTCTTATACACTCGGTGATGCTTATACGCTTGAGTATTGGGCTGATATGGCCAAGAAGATCGAGGAGATGGGTGCTGATTCCATCTGTATCAAGGATATGGCAGGACTTCTCGTTCCTTACAGAGCCGCTGAACTTGTTAAGACTCTTAAAGAGAATACAAAGCTTCCTATTCAGCTTCATACACACTATACTTCAGGAGTGGCTTCAATGACATACCTTAAGGCTGTTGAGGCCGGTGTAGATGTTATTGACTGTGCTATTTCACCTTTTGCACTCGGTACATCTCAGCCCGCTACCGAAGTTATGGTTGAGACATTCAAGGGTACTCCCTATGATACGGGATACGATCAGAAACTTCTTGCAGAGATCGCCGATTACTGGAGACCTTACAGAGAAGAGTGCATAGAGTCAGGCCTTATGAGTACAAAGGTGCTTGGTGTTAACATCAAGACGCTTCTTTACCAGGTACCCGGCGGTATGTTATCCAACATGGTTAGCCAGCTTAAGGAACAGAACGCTGAAGATAAGTATAACGAAGTGCTTGAGGAGATCCCCAGAGTTCGTAAGGACTGCGGTGAGCCTCCGCTTGTTACTCCTTCTTCACAGATCGTGGGAACTCAGGCTATATTCAATGTCCTTATGGGTGAGAGATACAAGATGGCTACAGGTGAGTTTAAAGATCTCTTAAGAGGTAACTACGGACAGACTGTTAAGCCTATGAACGAAGAGGTGATTAACAAGGTTATCCCCGGTGAGAAGCGTTCTACAGCTCGTTCTGCAGAAGCTACAGGCCATACGGAGCCCGAGCTTGCTTCTATCGAGGCAGAGATGAAGGAATGGAAACAGCAGGATGAGGACGTGCTTTCATATGCACTGTTCCCTCAGGTTGCCGTTGACTTCTTTAAGTATCGTCAGGCGCAGCAGACTTCTGTCGATGTTACAAAGGCTGACACGGCAAACAAGGCATATCCTGTCTGATTGTTTAAAATGCTTCGTGTTATAAACAAATAATCAAGGTGGTGACAAATTGTCACCACCTTTTTTGTTATAAAGCATTGATATAATAAATACCATGTGTTATTATGTAAAGGCAAAATTCTATGCTTGGAGGTGGGTTATATGCCACGTAAAGAAACCATAACAAGGGACTATCTGATTGAGACCGCTTTTACGCTTGCTAAGCAGGAAGGTGTGGAGAATGTGACGGCAAGAAAACTTGCCGCAAAAGCAGGATGTTCCACACAGCCCATATTCAGACTCTACGATAATATGGAAGACCTGTTAAAGGAAGTTTTTTACAGGGCCTGCGAATACTTTTCATATTATTGTGAGAAGATGAGTAAGAGCCATGAAGAGCCTTTCTTGGATCTCGGTCTTGTATATATAAAGTTTGCAACGGAAGAGGCTCATCTGTTCAAGATGCTTTTCTTGTCGGATAAGCGTTTTGATAAGACAATGTATGAGATATTAAACGGAGACAAGGCTGTTGTTGCCGAGCAGATGAGCAAAGCTAAGGCTGCCGGATGTAAGGACAGCGGTGATCTCTTCACAAAGATGTGGATATTCATCCACGGGGCCGCATGCATGAGTATCACGGGCGATTATGATTTGAGCGAAGAAGATACAGTCAAGCTTTTGTCCGACACATACAAGGCATTTAAGTAAAGGGTGACTATTCATGAATTCAGGTGCGGATGTAATTCAGATCATTGACGATCATTTTCCCAAGATGAGCAAAGGCCATAAGGCCATTGCCAATTATATCAAAGAGCATTATGACGAAGCCGTCTTTTTGACGGCGGCCAAGATTGGTCAGAGTCTGGGTATAAGCGAATCCACTGTTGTGAGATTCGCTTCTTCTCTTGGATACAAGGGCTTTCCGGAATTCCAGGCTGCTTTGGCTGACTGGGTTAAGAACAAGCTTAACACGGTTCAGAAGATAGGCGCCAAGTACGGCAGAAGCACTCAGTCTGAGATTTTATCTTCTGTATTAACCGGTGATATTGAGAAGATTCAGGATACACTCGGCGATATAGATCCTGATGCTTTTGAAAGCGCGGTAGACATGATACTTGCTGCGGAGAACGTATATGTTATGGGACTTCGAAGCTGTGAGCCGCTTGCCGGATTTTTAAGCTTTTATCTTAACATGATAAGAGGCAACGTAAATCTTATAAGAACCACAAGTGTCAGTGAGACTTTTGAACAGATGATAAGAGTCAATGACAAAGATTGTGTCATCGGTATAAGTTTCCCGAGATACTCGATGAGAACACTTAAGGTGATGGAATTTGCAAGGGACAGGAATGCAAGGATAATCTCCATAACGGATAACCAGTATTCGCCCATGTGCATGTACAGTTCGTGTCAGCTTTTTGCAAGGAGCGACATGGTTTCCATAGTTGATTCTCTTGTTGCACCTTTAAGCGTAATCAATGCACTTGTAGTTGCGCTTTGTCTTAAGGCTCCGGATGCCGTTAAAGACAACCTCGAGACGCTTGAGAGTACATGGAGCAATTATCAGGTTTATCTCGGAGATGAGATCAATTTCATCGACGATGAGCCTATGCTTGATTATTCGCTTCATAAAGACCTGCTTGGAGACAATCATGACAAATAGCAGATGTGTTGTGATCGGAGGCGGTGCTGCGGGAATGATGGCGGCATACAGTGCCTCCGAATCTTTTAATGAAGTCATTCTTCTTGAGAAGAATGAAAAGCTGGGCAAGAAGGTATATATAACCGGTAAGGGCAGATGTAATGTCACAAATGACTGCACGCCAGAGGATTTCTTTGCCAATATAGTCACCAATCCCAAGTTTTTATACAGTGCATATTACGGTTTTGACAATAATATGCTCATGGAGTTTATAAAAGAGAACGGCTGCCCCTTAAAAACCGAACGCGGCGGCAGAGTCTTTCCGGTATCGGAGCATTCCTCGGATATAATCAAAGCATTGAACACTGCGCTTGTTAAGGCAGGAGTGAAGATCAAGTTAAACACTCCCTGCAAGGATATTCGCACGGACGGATCGAAAGTTATCGGTGTAACGCTTAAAAGCGGAGAGAAGATCGACTGTGACAGGGTGATATTGGCAACGGGCGGTCTTTCTTATCCCTCGACCGGATCTACCGGGGAAGGGCATGAAGTATTAAGACACCTCGGACACAATATATCAGAATGTAAGCCGGCGCTTGTTCCGCTTGAAGTTTCCGAGATTTCGGAATGCAGGCAGATGCAGGGCCTTACTTTAAAAAATGTCAGCGTCAGGTTATACGAAGACAGACAGCCGGATGAGAATAAGCAGGACGACCGCAGTAAAAAGAAGAGCAAGCCGATATACGAAGGCTTCGGGGAAATGCTTTTTACCCACTTCGGTGTAAGCGGACCGCTTATCTTAAGCGCAAGCAGTCATTATGTGAAAAAAGCATATGACAGACCGGTCATCTTATCAATTGACCTTAAGCCGGCACTTTCACATGAACAGCTTGATACCCGTATCTTAAGAGATTTTGAAGAGGCCAAGAACAAGGATTTTAGAAATGTACTGACCGGACTTTTGCCAAGCAGTATGATACCTGTGATCATAGACAGATGTGAGATTCCGGCTGATAAAAAGATACATGATATCACAAAGGAAGAACGCGAAAAACTCATAGACGATATCAAGGATTTTAAACTGCATATAACCGGAATGCGGGGATTTAATGAAGCGATAATTACTCAGGGCGGAGTAAGCGTTAAGGAAGTGAATCCGTCCACTATGGAATCGAAGCTTATAAACGGGCTGTACATTGCGGGTGAACTTTTGGATACGGATGCATTAACCGGCGGTTTTAATCTCCAGATAGCCTGGAGTACGGGATATTTAGCCGGAAGAACGGAATAGTTTAAACAGTCAGATGAAATAAAAGGAGGATATGATATGAATATTGCAATTGACGGACCTGCAGGAGCGGGTAAGAGTACGATAGCTAAGAGAATTGCGAAGGAACTCGGATATATATATGTTGATACGGGCGCAATGTACAGAGCGATGGCATTGTATTTTATAAGGATCGGCGTAAGCTCTGATGATGGTGAAGCAATAAGCAGTAAGTGTAAAGATGCCGACATAAGCATCGAATATCGTAACGGTGAGCAGGTAGTTTTGCTTAACGGCGAAGATGTGACGGGAATGTTAAGAACCGAGGAAGTGGGCAATATGGCTTCCGCAACTTCCGTTAACGGAGATGTTCGTAAAAAACTGGTCGAACTGCAGCAGAAGCTGGCCGCCACAACCGACGTGGTTATGGACGGACGCGACATAGGCACGGTTGTATTGCCTAATGCCGAAGTGAAGGTTTATTTGACTGCAAGCAGTGCCGTAAGAGCGAAAAGAAGATATGACGAGCTTGTCGCAAAGGGGGAGACCCCTGATATAGATAAGATTGAGGCCGATATAATCGAAAGAGACAACAGAGATATGAACAGAGAGATAAGTCCGCTTAAACAGGCGGAGGATGCAACTTTAATCGACAGTTCTTATATGTCGATAGATGAAGTTGTAAATGCGGTAATCGATCTGACCAAGAGGTAATACAATGCAGGTAGAATTAGCCGAACACGCCGGCTTTTGCTTCGGTGTCAACAAGGCTGTTGAAATAGTCAATTCAGAGGCTGAAAAGAAAAGTGAATATCCGATATATACATACGGTCCGATAATACACAACGAAGAGGTTGTTGCTTCTTTGGAGAAAAAGGGTGTTAAAGCCGTTGATGAGGATGAAGCATTGCTTTGTGCCCCCGGAACGATGATTCTGCGGAGTCACGGAGTTGCAAAAGAGACTGAAGACAAACTCAGAGCAACCGGTTTTTCCATAGTCGACGCAACCTGTCCGTTCGTAAAAAGGATTCACAATACGGTACGAAAAGAGAGTGAAAACGGCGGCAAAATCATAATCGTCGGAGATGATAAGCATCCCGAGGTTGTCGGCATAAAAGGCTGGTGTATAGGCGATCCGTATATCATCAAAGATATTAAAGATGTTGATACAATACCGTACGGAAAAGATGAGAAAATAACAATTGTCGCGCAGACGACATATAATTACAATAAATTTCAAGAAATAGTTGATTATATCACAAAAAAAGGTTATTATATTAATGTTGTGAATACTATATGCAATGCGACAGAGGAGAGGCAGAAAGCGGCCAGAGAACTGGCTTGCAGGGCGGATTGCATGATAGTGATAGGCGGTGCGCACAGCTCGAATTCGCATAAATTATACGAGATATGCAAAGAGTGTTGTGAGCTGACCTATTTTATACAGACACTGGATGACTTGCATTTAGAACTACCTAAATCTGTTCGACTGGTGGGTATTACAGCAGGGGCATCGACCCCAAACAATATAATTGAGGAGGTTCAAAATTATGTCAGAAATGAGTTTTGAACAAATGCTGAATGAATCATTCAAAACAATCCATACAGGAGAGGTAGTAGAGGGTACAGTTTTCTCTGTTAAGCCGGATGAAATTATCCTTAACATAGGCTGCAAGGCAGACGGTATTCTTACAAGAAGCGAATATACCAACGAATCCAACTTAGACCTCACTACCGTAGTCAAGGTGGGTGACAAGATGGAGGCTAAGGTCCTTAAGGTTAACGACGGTGAAGGTCAGGTTATCCTTACATACAAGAGACTCGCAGCCGAGAAAGGCAACAAGCGTATTGAAGACGCATTTAACAATCAGGAAGTACTTAAGGCTAAGGTTACTCAGGTACTCGACGGCGGTATATGCGTTATGGTTGATGAAGTAAGAATCTTCATCCCCGCAAGTCTTGTATCAGATACGTATGAGAAGGATCTTAACAAGTATAAAGACGAAGAGATCGAGTTCGTTGTTACTGAATACAATCCCAAGAGAAGAAGATACATCGGTAACAGACGTATGCTTCTCACAGCAGAGAGAGATAAGCAGCAGAAGGAACTCTTCGAGAAGATTCATGTTGGCGATGTAATCGAAGGAACAATAAAGAACGTTACAGACTTCGGTGCATTCGTTGATCTCGGCGGAGCAGACGGTCTCCTTCATATCTCCGAGATGAGCTGGGGCAGAGTTGAGAGCCCTAAGAAGGTATTCAAGTCAGGCGATACTGTAAGAGCATTTATCAAGGATATCCAGGGTAATAAGATAGCTCTTTCAATGAAGTTTGAGGATGAGAATCCCTGGAAGGATGCAGATAAGAAGTTTGCTATCGGTAACATCGTTACAGGTAAGGTTGCACGTATGACAGACTTCGGTGCATTTGTAGAGATTGAGAAGGGTGTTGATGCACTCTTACATGTATCTCAGATCTCTAAGGATCACATTGAGAAGCCCGGTGATGTTTTGAAGGTCGGTGACGAAGTTACAGCCAAGATTGTTGACTTCAACCTCGATGACAAGAAGATCAGTTTAAGTATCAAGGCAACACTTGAGCCTGATGAGCCGGAGCAGAAGGCAGAAGAGTCCGATGAGGATGTTGTTTCTGTCAATATTGATGAAGTAATCGCTGCTGAGGCAGAAGCCGAGAAGGAAGAGGCAGCTACAGAGTAATTAAGGATCGATATATTATGGCATTATATGATTACGATGCTTTTACGCAGGACATTTTAAAGCTTACAAAGATAGACCTTTCGTTCTACAAGCAGGCGCAGATGAAGAGGCGTATCGATACGCATATCTCCAAGAGCCCGGCTAAAGACTATGCGGGATACATCGAAGTCCTTAAAAAAGACAAGAAAGCGCTTGATGAGTTTGTTGAGTATATAACAATCAATGTATCCGAGTTTTATCGTAATCCCGATCAGTGGGAGATTTTGACAAAGAGAATCTTCCCGATGCTTATTGATAAGTTCGGACAGAGTCTTAATATATGGAGTGCGGCATGTTCGACAGGTGATGAGCCTTACTCCCTTGCAATGGCTCTTTCGGAGTTTGTTCCTTTAAGCAGAATAAGGATAACGGCAACCGACATAAGCGATGAGGTTGTTGCCAAAGCCAAGATAGGTCTTTACGGAGAGAAGAGTATTGCGAATGTACCGGATAAGTACAAGAAAGAGTACTTTACTCAGAACGGACCGGCATATCAGTTATCCGATAAGATCAAGAACTGTATTACATTTAAGAAGCATAATCTTTTAAAGGATGATTTCTTTAAGAACCAGCATCTTATAGTATGCAGGAACGTGCTTATATACTTCACCGAGGAAGCAAAAGACGAGATATTTGAGAAGTATTATCAGTCGCTTGCCGACGGAGGAGTTCTCTTTATCGGAAGTACCGAACAGATTATGAGGTACAAAGATATAGGATATAACAGACTGGATTCTTTCTTCTATCAGAGATAAGTTATCTGGTCATACGACTTAGGATGTGAAGAACGTAACGGCTGAAAGCATCACGGTCGGATTTAATCTCTTCGTTTAATTCGAAGAAGATTTCTTTTGAATCATACTCGCGTTTGAAAAACGGAGTGAATATGTAATCCCATTCAGGCAGATAGTCCGATTCCTTTCGGACATAACAGGTCGACGCTTTGGCCTGCTGCCTGAATTCTTTATCTACAAATATAGAGACGGACTTATGTACCGCCATATCTTCCTCCGGAAGATAGTAGTAGTCTTTGTAATTCTCAAAAAAGTACTTTAATTCTTCATGATATACGGGCACTTTAAGAACGCCCCTGTCTCCTTTAAGAGATAAGAAACATCCCTCTGATGATGTACTTATCGGAGCCGGAATCGGTCCATCCGTTTTAAACTCTATTAAGAGTTCTTTCTTGACCGCATCAAAAACATCGTTATATGTATTAAGCTTTACCGAATCAACCGTGACAGGTGCATCAAATAATGTGCAATAGCACAACATCGGAAGTATCTTTAACATACCCAAAAGATCTTCGTGATTATGTGTAAAGAGAAGATCGTAAAGTTTCTGTTCACGACTCTGTGAGTATTCACGGTAAACATGTATCAGTTCGCCTCCGGAATATTCATCCTCCCTGCCTACACCAAGCAGGATCTCTATCGTTTTCTGCTTACAGTTTGATAATCCCAACAAATGCTTATACGGGGATATACGTTTATATAAGTCGATGCCGTTAAATCCGTCAAAGGTAAAATCAATGCCGTTTGCTTTGCATCTGTTAACTATAAACGGAAGATCGAAGGTATTGCCGTTAAAATGTATAAGGAAATCATAGTTCTTGGCAAAAGACGTGAATTCAACCAAAAGAGCATTCTCTTCCGAAGCGTTCTCGGCCATGATACTCTCAAAATGCCAATTGTCATTAAGCATATAAATCATGCCTATCATATATATATAAGAATTGGTCGCGGAAAGACCTGTTGTCTCTATATCCAAAAACAAAATCTTGGCCGGATCATACAGGGAGCCCATGTCGTATTTTATTATGTCGTTACCTATCAGTCTGTTCTCTTTTCGCATACCATAAAGTATATCATACAGGGTGGAAATTTGTACCGAAAGATAGTAAAATAAATGAGATATTATTATTGGAGGTATGTATGGCAAAGCATTCATTCACAGGCGGTATTCACCCCTTTGACGGCAAGGAATTATCGAAAGATAAGCCAATTAAGGACATATTACCGCAAGGCAAGCTCGTTTATCCGCTTTCCCAGCATATTGGTGCTCCCGCTACGGCAATAGTTGCCAAGGGAGATCATGTATTAAGGGGTCAGAAGATAGCAGAAGCTGCGGGGTTTGTATCATCCAATATCTATTCCACCGTATCGGGTACGGTTGAAGCAATCGAACCCAGACGTACGGTAACCGGCGATATGGTTATGAGTATTATAATTGACAACGACGGTGAATACAACGAAGTGGAATATGATGTCTGCGACGAAATCGATATTGATAATATGACTAAGGAGGAGATCCTTAAGCGTATTCAGGACGCCGGTATCGTTGGTATGGGTGGTGCCGGATTCCCTACTCACGTCAAGTTAAGTCCCAAAGAACCGGAGAAGATAGATTACTGTATAGCCAATTGTGCAGAATGTGAACCATATCTGACAAGTGACTACAGAAGAATGATAGAACAGCCCGAGATGCTTATTGAGGGTTTAAAGTGCGTGTTAAGACTCTTTGACAATGCGAAGGGTATTCTCGCGGTCGAGGATAATAAGCCCGATTGTATTGCAAAGCTTAAAGCACTTACCAAGAACGAACCAAGAATACTGGTTAAAACTCTTAAGACCAAGTATCCTCAGGGTTCTGAGAGACAGCTTATATTCGCAACGACGAAAAGAGCAATCGGAAGCAAGAATCTTCCGGCTGATGTCGGCTGCGTTGTCAATAATGTGGATACTTTGTGTGCCATATATAATGCCGTATGGAACGGCAAGCCTTTAATGGAGAGAATAGTAACGGTCACAGGTGATGCGATTAAAGAACCGCAGAATTTCAGGGTTTGCATAGGCATGAGTTACAGCGAACTTGTTGAAGCTGCAGGCGGATTTAAAGAGGAGCCCGGCAAAGTTATTTCCGGCGGTCCCATGATGGGATTTGCTTTATACGGACTTGATGTTCCGACTACCAAGACAGCATCAGCTCTTTTGGCGCTGACCAAAGACGAAGTTTCGCGTTATGAGCCTACGGCATGTATCAATTGCGGAATGTGCTTGGAAGTTTGTCCCGGAAGAGTAATGCCGAAAGTGCTGGCCGAGTGTGCGAATCACGGAGACCTTGAGAGATTTGAAGAACTTAACGGATTAGAGTGTTGCGAATGCGGATGTTGCAGTTACATCTGTCCTGCCAAGAGGCAGCTTACGCAATCCATCAAATCAGCGCGTAAGATGGTTTTGGCTAATAAGAAAAAGGCAGGAAAGTGAGGTAGAGACAGACAATGAGTGATATGATGAACGTGTCATCAAATCCGCATATAAGGTCGAAAGTAACAACAGACAAGATAATGCTCTGTGTTGTTATAGCACTTTTACCTGCTGCGGGTTTCGGTGTCAGGAATTTCGGGATATATGCCTTATGGCAGATCCTGCTTACCGTAGCTTCCTGTGTTTTGGCAGAAGCTGTATATGAGCTTTTAATGAAGAAAAAGGTGACTGTTTTGGACTTTTCGGCAGTCGTAACAGGCCTTTTGCTTGCACTTAACATGCCTCCGGCTGCTCCTTTGTGGGTAGGCCCCATGGGTGGTGTATTTGCAATTATCGTTGTTAAGATGCTGTTTGGAGGACTGGGTCAGAATTTCATGAATCCTGCTTTGGCAGCCAGATGCTTTTTGATCATTTCTTTCCCGAGCATAATGACGAATTTTGAATGTGATGCATATACGGGTGCCACTCCGCTTGCCGTACTTAAAAGCGGAGGAAGTGTCAATGTATATAACATGATCATCGGTAAGACTTCGGGTACCATAGGTGAGACATCCATGGTAGCCATTGTTGCAGGTGCATGTATCCTTCTTTTACTCGGAATAATCGATCTTAAAGTTCCGGCAAGTTATATCATAACTTTCGCTATATTTTACGGAATATTCGGCGGTCACGGATTTAATCCCTACTATATTTCTGCACAGCTTGCGGGTGGCGGACTTATGCTCGGTGCGTTCTTTATGGCTACCGACTATGTTACACGTCCGGTTACCAAGTTCGGCCAGATTATATTCGGAATTATCTTAGGCCTTTTAACCGGTATATTCAGAGTATTCGGTGCTTCTTCGGAAGGCGTTTCCTATGCGATTATAATCGGTAATATGCTTACACCGCTTATTACGAAGATTACGGCCCCCAAGGCTTTCGGTGACGGAGGTGAGCGTATATGAAAGAGATGATTAAGAACGCGGGTATACTCCTTGCCATAACGGTTATTGCAGGACTTATTCTCGGACTTGTCTATGAGACTACCAAAGATACTATAGCGGCCAGAGAGGAAGCTGATAAAAAGGCAGCATACAAAGAAGTATTTGCCGATGCCGCAGACTTTAAGCCCGTAGAAGATGAGATAATGTCTGCCGCTTACAGAGCGGAACTTGATGAGGCAGGTTTTTCGGCGGTTACAATTGATGAAGTTGTAAGAGCCGTAGGTGCCGAAGGAAGTGAACTTGGCTATGTATATAAGGTGACTACCTCCGAAGGATACGGCGGAGATATCACGATAGTTGTAGGTATCAATAATGCCAAGGTTATAGGCGGTATTTCAATACTTACTATTAATGAGACCGCAGGACTCGGAATAAATGCTGAGAAGGTGTTAAAGCCTCAGTTTGCGGGTAAACAGGCTGACAGCTTTATATATACCAAGACCGGTGCTTCCTCCGATAATGAGATAGATGCCATTTCCGGTGCGACAATCACCACTAATGCATTTACCAATGCGGTTAACTGTTGCCTTAAGTATTTTGAAGATCACAGACAGATAAAATAAAGGAATATGTAATGAATAAGTGTGTTGAACGCCTTTATAACGGCGTATTAAAAGAGAATCCGACGCTTGTACTCATGCTTGGTATGTGTCCGACCCTGGCGGTTACGACCTCCGCCATCAACGGATTGGGAATGGGACTTACCACAACAGTAGTGCTTACGTTGAGCAATATTATAATCGCGGCTTTAAGGAATATTATTCCCGACAAGATAAGAATACCCGCGTTTATCGTTATCATAGCTTCATTCGTAACGATAATGCAGTTACTGCTGCAGGCTTATATACCGAGTCTTTATAAGTCTCTCGGTATATATATACCGCTTATAGTCGTCAACTGTATAATACTCGGAAGAGCCGAAGCTTATGCATATAAGAATCCCATACTTCCTTCGCTTTTTGACGGACTCGGAATGGGACTCGGATTTACCATTGCGCTTACGATAATCGGCCTTTTAAGAGAATTCTTAGGCGGATGTTCTGCATTTGGTTATGAGTTTGAATTATTTACTCCCATAAGTATATTTAAGATGGCTCCGGGTGCGTTCTTTGTGCTTGCATTACTTACGGCCATACAGAACCAAATTAAGATTGCGGGAGAGAAGAAGGGCAAGGATATGTCCAAGATTCAGTCGGGATGCGGTTCTGATTGTATGAATTGTAACGTAGCAGGTTGCGGAGACCGTAAAGCTTCTCCCGAGACTGTGTCAGAGAATACCGTAGGTGAGGAGGCCAATGTATGAATACCGTTAAAGAACTGCTTGTAATTCTTATAGGCTCATCACTTGTCAGCAACGTTGTTTTGAGTCAGTTTTTGGGACTGTGTCCTTTCCTTGGTGTATCCAAGAAGGTTAAGACTGCTGCAGGAATGGGTGTTGCCGTTATATTCGTAATAACACTTTCGAGTGCGGTTGCGGGTGTTGTATATCACTATATACTTGTTCCGCTCCATATGGAATATCTGCAGACTATTGTGTTTATTCTTGTAATAGCAGCACTTGTTCAGTTCGTTGAAATGTTCCTTAAAAGATATGTGGTCAGCCTTTATCAGTCGCTTGGTGTGTATCTTCCTTTGATCACAACCAACTGTGCCGTGCTTGGTGTTGCGCTTACAAACGTTACGAAGGGATACGGAATCTTATACGGCATAGTGAACGGATTTGCGACGGCTGCCGGATTTACTATAGCCATCATTTTGCTTGCAAGTATCAGAGAAAGACTTGAATATAATGATATACCGAAGCCCCTTAAGGGAATGCCGATTGTTTTACTTACAGCAGGTCTTATGGCCATTGCGTTCTGCGGCTTCTCGGGACTTATATAGAATTGACTTAAAGGGAGATTAATTGTGGTACAGGGTGTATTGATAGCGACATTATTGATAGGTTTGGTCGGACTGTTTGTCGGAGTGTTTTTGGGTATTGCCGGCATAAAGTTTAAGGTTGAGACCGACCCCAAAGAAGAGGAAGTTTTAAATGCGCTTCCGGGCAATAACTGCGGCGGATGCGGATTTGCAGGCTGTTCGGGACTTGCTGCTGCCATAGCAAAAGGTGAGGCTCCGGTTAACGGATGTCCCGTAGGCGGAGAGCCCGTTGCTAAGGTTATAGCATCGATTATGGGTGTTGAAGCCGGTGAGACAGTTAAGATGGCGGCATTTGTTAAGTGTCAGGGAGACTGTGACAAAGCGCACACGGACTATGAATATACGGGTGTAAAAGATTGCTCGATGTTGGCTTTTGTTCCCAGTGGCGGTCCTAAGAGCTGTAATCACGGCTGCCTCGGATACGGCAACTGTGTGAAGGCTTGTCCATTTGATGCTATTCATGTGGTTAACGGTATTGCCGTTGTTGACAAGGATGCATGTAAGGCCTGCGGTAAGTGTGTAGAGGCATGCCCCAAGGGACTTATTGAACTTATACCTTATGACTCTAAGATCAGAGTGAGCTGCAGTTCAAAAGACAAAGGCCCTGTTGCTATGAAAGCGTGCGACGTTGCGTGTATAGGATGCGGACTGTGCGCACGTAATTGTCCTGAACAGGCCATTACGGTTACGGATAATCTTGCAAAGATTGATTACACAAAGTGTACTCAGTGCGGTACATGTATTGAGAAGTGTCCAAAGAAGGCCATCATCAAAGAAGACTGACAACCTTATAAGGATTATAAGATGAGAGAAGAAGACGAATTTGACTTTGATGACGATAATGAATACGAATATGAGGATGATTATTCCGAGAGAGGAAGAAGCGGCGGTGCACCCATAATCTATATGACTCTCGGAGTTTCTCTTTTTATACTTATTTTGCTTGGCGCAATCATCGCTTCCAACAACAAAAACAATAAGGGCAGCGGTAATTACGCCAAATATGTTGCGTCAAAACAAAATGAGCAGGAGACTGAAGAAGAGTCTGTTTCCGTAAATAACAGCAAAAGAACGGCCGACGATCTTGACATATGGGATATGTACAAGAATAAGAAAGATGATTCTTCGCAAAGTGCGAACGCTGATAACAATGAGTCGGAGAATAATTCCAAACCGCTTCCGTCACCTGTTGTTTCTCCTCTACCCACAATGTCACCCGGAGTGGAAGATGATGAGAAGTATAACGACGGTAAACATTTTAAGATCGAGTTAAAAGACGGTTCGTCCGAGTGGGTCACAATCGACACTACCAGAGAACGCAATAACTACGATTTTACCAAGTTTATCTCCAATGACGGTAAACTTAAATACTACAATGACGGAAGAGCGACATCATTCCTTGGTATTGACGTATCCAGATATCAGAAGGATATAGATTTTAACCAGGTCAAGAATTCCGGTATAGACTTTGTTATGATAAGAGTCGGTGCAAGAGGATATCAGACCGGACAGGTTGCTTTGGATGAATACTTTACTCAGAATATTACCAGAGCAAAAGAAGCAGGACTTGATGTCGGTGTATATTTTTACTCACAGGCCGTCAATGAAGCGGAAGCTTTGGAAGAAGCCAATCTTTTGATTGAAGCCTGCAAGGATTATAAGCTTACGTATCCGGTTGCGTTTGATATGGAACTTGTTGATAACGATATATCAAGAGTTCAGAGCTTAAGTAAAGATGACAGAACTGTTATAACGGGCACCTTCCTTAACAGAATAACCGAGGCGGGCTATAAGCCGATGATATACGGCGATGAGGAATGGCTTGTAAAAAGAGTGGATTTAAAGAAATTGCCTGTGGCCGGCGTATGGCTTGCAGATGAATCGGAAATGCCGGATTATCCCTATCAGTTTTCTTTGTGGCAATACTCAACAAACGGAAATGTGTTCGGTGTGAACGGACCCGTAAATATGGATGTGTGCTTTATTGATTATTCGGCTCAGTAGGTCTGTAGTCGGTAATCTTTTGTGAGATTTCCAAAGAAGAGTAGATATCGGCATATACGGATGCCGGTATGGATTCAATATAATTGGGCGTATATGCTTTTTTAAAGCCGTTGGTATGAAGAATATCAATGGCTTTATTGTATGCTATGGCTGCTTTGATGGCATCATCATAGTAACCGACAACAAAATTGCCGTTTATATGTATGAATGCCTGAAAACGGGTTCGGTGTCCTCTCGTAATTATCTTGACTCCGTTATATATATTGGCTACTTCGATATTCTCATATCTGAAATCATAAGTATCGCCGTTGATATGCTTATAGTCCCTGCCTATTACAGCGTAAGGCTTAATACCGTATCTTGATACTATTGAAACCTGCATACCGTAGTCGGACACGAAGAGGTGACCACCTCTTTTCATTATCTTGTGTGATGAATAATAGAAGAGATCGTCTATTGAGAACTTAAGCTCCTCGGTGGGCGAAAGATAGTATGAGAAATAATTCTTTCTCATATATATCGGAGTTGTGAAGTATATGTCATTATCTCTGAAATTGATTATGATTACCCATTTATCAAAGGGTAAAAGCTGATTGGCGCTGTAATCGTCTATGTTAAGATGCATGGATGAAACCAACAGATTGGCAGAGGTATAGACTCTGTGAGCATCCTCGGGATTGTCAAAACTTCCCAAAGAAATATGCTTGTTCTTATATGTAAATGAGGACCTGTAATATACTGTTCCGTCCTTTTTTGTTGCAGTGTATACTCCGGCCGGAGTGTTCTTTTCTTCGCCCATGAAATAATTATATACAGAAAGAATGATAAACTCAAAGGTTTTCTTGTGATGTCGTATAAGTTTTGTTATAATGTGTACTTAGCAGAAGTTTAGGAGGAAATCTATAGATTATGGAAGAGGTATTATATAAAAGTACAAGGAACAGTTCGCTTAGGATTCCTGCATCCAAAGCAATACTTCAGGGATTGTCTGAGGACGGCGGACTTTTTCTGCCTACTGTGATCCCTTCGTTTGATAAAAGCTTTAAAGAACTCGGTGCCATGGATTACAGAGGAGTGGCATATGAGGTAATGAAGCTGTTTTTGACGGATTATACGGAAGAGGAGCTTAAGCACTGTATCGCATCGGCTTATGATGAAAAGTTCGATACTGAGAATATAGTTGATCTTGTCTATGCCGACGGAGCATATTATCTTGAGTTGTTCCACGGTTCAACAATAGCGTTTAAGGATATGGCTCTTTCGATTCTTCCGCATCTTATGACTACGGCTGCGAAGAAGAATGATATTGAGAATGATATTGTAATTCTTACCGCAACATCAGGGGATACGGGTAAGGCCGCTTTGGCAGGCTTTGATTCCGTTCCCGGAACTAAGATAATCGTTTTCTATCCCAAGGGCGGAGTAAGCTTTATCCAGGAAAGACAGATGGTTACGCAGGCCGGTACCAATACATGTGTCATCGGAATAAAGGGAAACTTTGATGATGCTCAGACCGGAGTTAAGCAGCTTTTTGCGGATACTGAGTTAAAGAAAACTCTTGCCGAGAGAGGATATCAGTTCTCATCGGCCAACAGTATTAATATCGGCCGTCTGGTGCCTCAGATTGTTTATTACGTATATTCATATGTCAAGCTTTTATCCGAGGGCAAGATATCCGAAGGCGAGAAGATAAATATAACCGTTCCCACCGGTAATTTCGGCAATATTCTTGCGGCTTATATAGCAAAGGAGATGGGTCTGCCCGTCAATAAGCTTATATGTGCATCCAATGAGAATAAGGTATTATTCGATTTCTTTGAGACCGGCGTATACGACCGTAACAGAGATTTTAAACTTACAAATTCACCTTCGATGGACATCCTTATTTCAAGTAACCTCGAAAGACTTATTTATCTTATAGCAGGTGAGGATGATGCAAAGAACAAGGAACTTATGAGTAAGCTTATAAGTGAAGGCAAATATGAGATCACTTCAGATATGAAGGCTAAGCTTAATGACTTTATAGGCGGCAGTGCAACAGAGCAGGAGACTTTGGAACAGATTAAAAAGCTCTATGAGGATACGGGATATGTAATCGATACACATACGGCTGTTGCAAGTTTTGTATATACAGATTACAAAGAAAAGACGGGCGATACAACCAAGACGGTTATTGCTTCAACAGCAAGCCCTTATAAGTTCACTCCGAATGTTATGACTGCAATCGATAAGGTCGATGCAAATGAAGATCCCTTTGCTCTTGTTGACAGATTGTCAAAACTTTCGGGGGTTAAGGTTCCGATGGCGGTAGAGGAGATTCGTACGGCTCCTATCAAGCACGATAAAGTGGTTGAGATTTCAGAGATGAAGCAGTCGGTACTTGATTTCCTTAAGTAAGTAAATAAATGGATGGGTGTTAAACACCCATCCATTTTTATCTGTCTTTAATCGGTATATATTCACGATCCGTACATAAGGTTTTGTAGGCCGGACGTATGATCTTGCCGTTGTTGGAAAGCTCCTCCATACGATGCGCGCTCCATCCTGAGATACGCGCCATTGCAAATATCGGAGTATATAACTCAAGCGGAAGATTGAGCATGTGGTACACAAGGCCTGAGTAGAAATCGACATTGATGCTGACGCCCTTAAACATCTGTCTCTCTTCGGCAATAATCTTCGGCGCAAGCTGCTCGACAATGGAATACAGTTCGTATTCGTTCTCAAGACCTTTTTCTATTGCCAGTTCCTTGACAAACGATTTGAGTACTTCCGCACGCGGATCGGACTTGGAATAAATTGCATGACCGACACCGTATATGAGTCCGGATCTGTCGAATGCCTCGCCGTGAAGAAGCTTCTTGAGATATACACCTACTTCATCGGCATCAGTCCAGTCACGTACATTGTCCTGAATATCCTCAAACATCTGAACAACCTTGATGTTGGCTCCGCCGTGTCTGGGTCCCTTAAGAGATCCTATTGCAGCCGCCATAACGGAATAAGTATCCGTAAGGGTGGAAGATACAACATGAGTTGTAAATGATGAATTGTTACCGCCTCCGTGTTCGGCATGAATAACAAGACATATATCGAGTATCTTAGCCTCAAGTTCTGAGAATTTTCCGTTATCTCTTAATATGTGAAGTATATTCTCGGCAGCCGTAAACGACGGATCGGGCTGATGAATGATCAGACTTTCGCCGTCATGGTAATGCTTGTAACTGTGATATCCGTATATCGAAAGCATCGGGAAAAGGCTTATAAGCTGCAGACACTGACGCAATACATTTGGAAGAGAAACATCATCCGCATAATCGTCATATGAATACAATGTAAGAACACTTCTGGCAAGAGTGTTCATCATATCTTTGCTCGGCGCCTTCATGATTATGTCTCTCACAAAACTTGTCGGGAGAGAACGATAAAAACCGAGAAGCTGCGAAAAATCTTTAAGTTCAGTCTCTGTAGGTAGCTTGCCGAACAATAAAAGATATGAGGTCTCTTCAAATCCGTACTTACGACCTGATGAGAAACCGTGGCAAAGATCCTTGACATTATATCCCCTGTAAAACAGTTCGCCGTAATCGGGAACAGTCTTGCCGTCAACAATCTTAGTAGCCCTTACATCCGAAATATGCGTAAGACCGGCCAGGACTCCTTTACCGTTCTGGTCACGAAGCCCTCTTTTAACTTCATATTCTGTGTAAAGCTCGGAATCGATCAGTGAGACACTGCGACAAAGCTCAGACAGCCTGACGATCTCAGGCGTAACTTCTGAGTATACGTTATGATCCATATAAACCCCATTTCCAATACAAGTACTATATACTCCTTGAGTTTTAAGTTTAACATGCGAAAAGGAATATAGGCAAGGAATAAAAGCCCTGTCAGGCAATTATTCACAGAAAGTTTATATTTATCATATTTGACAAAACATACATTCATATAGTAGAATTACACAAAGCAAGAGTTGTATCATTGTATACAACATTATAAGGAGGAGAGACAATGAAAAAGGTTATAGCATTAGTATTAAGCTTATCCGTGATGGCTATGGTGCTTACAGGCTGCGGAAGCACAGGAAGCGCATCGGATGCAAATTCAAAGAAGTGGATCGTATCAACAGATACAGTATTTAAGCCCTTCGAGTACACAAATGAGAACAATGATTTTGTGGGTATCGATGTGGATATTCTGGATGCGATCGCAAAAGATCAGGGCTTCAATTATGAGTTACAGTCTCTCGGATGGGATGCAGCGATCGCAGCGATCCAGTCCGGACAGGCTGACGGCATGATCGCCGGTGCAACGATCACACAGGAGAGAAAAGACAGCGGCTGGATCTTCTCCGACGGATATTTTGATGCAACACAGACCTTCGTTGTAGCAGCAGATTCCGATATTGCAAGCTTTGCAGATCTGGCAGGCAAGAATGTGGCTGTTAAGAATGCAACGGCAGGTGCTGATTTTGCCAACTCCTTAAAGGATACTTACGGCTTCACGGTTTCCGTATTTGAGGA
>JAFYBE010000107.1 GCA_017540355.1 Lachnospiraceae bacterium
CGGCACCTTCGACAACAAGGCTGCTCAGACTTATACCGAAGGCTACAAGCATTATGATTTTACGATAAGATGCGGTATATACAGAATACATGACAGAGAAGTATCGGTTGGCAAGATGGTTGACAGAGCCAAGCTTGCCGAGAAGGCCACCTTGGATAAAGTAGGTCATTCTTATGTTGTGTATAATGATGACGTTCGTGTCAACTATGTCAAGCAGCGAGTTCTTATATCGGACATGAACAAGGCGATGGAACTTGGCGAATTTAAGGCATATTTCCAGGGGATAGTGGATGCGAAGACGGGTCAGATATCGAGCGCCGAGGCACTGGTTCGATGGCAGCACGGTAAGTTCGGAATGATTTCGCCCGGTGAGTTTATTCCCGCTTTTGAGACAGGCGGACAGATATCGGCGTTAGACCGCTTTATGGTAGAGAAGATAATCAATTTCAATTCTTCCAGAGCCAAAGAATGCAAGTTTACGGTTCCCTGTGCGGTCAATCTTTCACGTATAGATTTTTATAATGCCGCACTTATGGAATACCTTGTGAATGTATACAGCAATACTCCGTTTGCAACAGAGTACGTACGTATAGAGGTCACGGAATCGGCCTATGCTGATCTTGAGAAGAATGCCAGTGACTATTTAAACAGGTTTAAGAATCTCGGAGTCAAGATATTGTTGGATGATTTCGGCAGCGGTATGTCGTCTCTTTCTACTCTTGAGAATTTTGAGTTTGACAGCGTTAAGCTTGATATGGGCTTTGTACGTAAGATAGGTATACAGGAGAAAGCGGAGATCATTATAAGGTCCACAATAGAGCTTTCGCATGCACTCGGCGCCACGGTTACGGCTGAAGGTGTTGAGACGGAAGAACAGCTTGCCTTTTTACGTGATGCCGGTTGTGATTATATTCAGGGATATTATTTCTATAAACCGCTTCCTGAGGATGAATTCAGCAGGCTGTTGGAATAGTAATGAATTAAAAGAAGGTCGTATCATTTCGATACGGCCTTCTTTTTGATTATGTATTTGCATATCGGGTTGCCCATTGAAGAGAACTTCTCTTCGTATTCGGTCATTATATTGCCTTCATTCATGGACTCGTCGGCATGCAGGTCATATGTCTTAGCAACAAGTTCGAAGTCGCTGTAATTAAGTTCTTCAAGCGCAAAATCAAAGAGCACTCTGTTATCCGTTTTGAATTCTATAGTTCCGTCGGGCTTTAATATATTGTAAAAGCGGGCCAGGAACTGCCTCGAAGGAAGCCTTCTTTTGGCATGTCGATCCTTCGGCCAGGGATCTGAGAAATTAAGATATATCTTATCGACTTCATCGGGAGCAAATATCTCATCTATCGCAACCGCATCCATAAGTATGAATCTTAAATTGGGCAGTTCTTCCTGCTCAAGTTTCTGTACCGCACGAAGCAAAACGCTTGAGTGGTTCTCTATACCTATGTATTTTATGTCGGGATTCTGTCCCGCCAGCGTCATGATGAATCTTCCCTTGCCGGTACCGACCTCTATATGAAGAGGCTGCTCCTTGCTCCAGCTGCCCCTGAATTCATCGGGTGTCTGTATGACAAAACGGTTGGCGGCTATCATTTCTTCCGCCCCTTTGATATGTCTGAGTCGCATAGATTTCTCCGTTGTATATATAGAATCTGTTATCTTTCAGCCTTATAGATTTTAAGGGAAGAAGGAGGGTGAGTCAAGGGAGATATGGGACTGATTTTATTATGAAATTATTTACGGATTAATACTGATATATGTTGAACGGCTTATGGTCTGCGTATATAATGTTTCTATACGAATGATTTCGGAATTTGTTAAGATCAGACGATCGGATTGGAGGGTTAAACTATGAAATTTTACAGATGTGAGCATTGTGGCAACATTGTGATTAAGCTTAATGATTCGGGTGTTCCGGTTGTGTGCTGCGGACAGCCTATGAAGGAGCTGGTTCCGGGTGCGACTGACGGGGCATTTGAGAAGCATGTACCTGCTGTGACCGTAGATGGAAGCATCGTTAAGGTACAGATTGGTGAAGTGGAGCATCCCATGATGGAGGAGCACTACATTCAGTTCATAGTCTTGGAGACTGCAGGCGGCTATCAGATTAAGAATCTTAAGGCAGGGGATAAGCCCGTGGCAGAGTTTAATGTGGCAGCAGGCGATAAGGCCGTAGCGGTTTATGAGTACTGCAACCTTCACGGATTGTGGGTTAAGGAATTATAGGGGAGGACTACGTATATGGCAGAGAATAAATGGAGATGCAGAGCTGAGGATCTTAAGGGAACTCAGACAGAGAAGAACTTACAGGAGGCTTTTGCGGGAGAATCACAGGCCCGTAACAAATATACCTTCTTTGCTTCGAAGGCCAAGAAGGAAGGATATGTTCAGATATCCAATATCTTTGCCGAGACAGCTGCCAATGAGAAAGAGCATGCGGAGATCTGGTATAAGATTCTTACCGGTATCGGCAGCACCATAGATTGTCTTAAAGAGGCGGCAGAAGGCGAGTCTTACGAGTGGAATGAGATGTATCCTTCTTTTGCCAGGACGGCAAGAGAAGAAGGCTTTGATGAGATAGCCGAGCTTTTTGAGGGTGTTGCGGCAATAGAGAAGGAGCATGAGGAGAGATATCGCAAGCTTCTTAAGAACATAGAGGATAAGATTGTATTTTCAAGAGACGGAGACTGCATCTGGCAGTGCAGCAACTGCGGACATATCGTAATCGGCAAAGAAGCGCCCGAGGTATGCCCCGTATGTAATCATGCGAGGGATTACTTCCAGCTTAAGGCTGAGAATTATTGATATCGGGAGGTATATATAACAATATGGATACTAAAGCTATGTATAAGCTCTCTTATGGACTGTTCGTATGTACGGCGGTTAAGAGAGACAAGATAAACGGCTGTATCACCAATACCGCAATACAGATTGCTTCGGACCCCAATACCATATCGGTAGCCATCAATAAGGCGAATCTTACACACGACATGGTTAAGGATACGGGTGTGTGCAATATATCCGTACTCAGTCAGGATGCGGATTTTGAGATATTTAAGAGATTCGGTTTCCAGTCCGGCAGGGATGTTGATAAGTTTGCGGACTTCGGAGCGGATAAGTATAAGACGGTTGCCAACGGAATTCCCGTTGTGACTGCCGGAGCCAACGCATACTTCTCTTTGAAGGTTAAGCAGACGGTAGACTTGGGTTCACATACACTGTTTATATGCGAACCGACGGAGATGGAAGTTTTATCCGACACCTCGTCTTGCACATATGAGTATTATCAGAACAACATCAAGCCCAAGCCTGAAAAGGTGGGTACGACAGCTGCGGGTCAGACCGTATGGAGATGCAGAATCTGCGGATATGAATATGTGGGAGAAGAACTCCCGGATGATTTCATCTGTCCGATATGCAAGCATCCCAAGGAAGACTTCGAGAAAATAGTCAAATGAATTCGTTTAACAGGAAAGACAATATAATACAGACATATTCGCTGGTGCTCATAGATGTATTGTGTGTGCTGGTTTCTTATGTGTGCTCCTTTTACTTAAGATACAGAGGCGTATATCATATGGGCCAGGTGGACTACATGATATGTCTCGGACTTGTCCTTTTCTGTGTTCTTTACGGAGTGCTGCTTGACTGGAATCACTTCATCTTCAGACGCGGATATTTCGAGGAACTGGTTGCGGTTGTCAAATATGCAGTGAGCATGACTGTCCTTTTGGGCTTTACGGTGTTCATCCTGCGTCAGGGCGAGGCTTTCTCGCGTTTGGTGTTCGGCTGGTACGCCATCATCGATATCGTTTTGACATACCTGATGCACACTCTTTTTAAAAAGTTCCTAAGCGGCTACTACAAAAAAAGCGTGAACTCTGAGAAGGTTATGCTCGTAACATATAGGGAGTACGTGGACGAACTGCTTAGTGACATACGTAAGGATCATGAGTGGAGTTATGAAGTCATGGCCATTGCTTTAATGGATGCGGTGGTGGATTCCGATGAGAAAGAGATAAACGGTATCCCCATTGTTGCCAACGGAGCCGGAATAATGGACGGCCTTACAAGCGAAGTAATGGATGCGGCATTCCTGTATCTTCCTCATATGGGCAGAGATGCGGTTGAGAGGATCATCAATTACTTCGAGACTATGGGTGTTAAGTGCTATTACAGCGTAGGAGATTTTAAGCACAGGGGATCGATGCAGTCGATCGGAGACTTCGCCGGACACCTTGTGATCACCTATGAGAATGCGGCTACAGATTACAGGCGCAGGCTCATCAAGCGTATATTTGATGTTATCGGTGCGATTATAGGGCTTGTGATTACCATTGTACTTACACCGTTTATCGCATTGGCAATAAAGATTAATTCCAAGGGTCCCGTACTTTTTAAGCAGACACGTATCGGTAAGGGCGGAAGAAGATTTACGATGTATAAGTTCCGTTCGATGTATACGGATGCTGAAGCGCGCAAGAAAGAACTGCTTAAAGACAACGAGATGGACGGACTTATGTTTAAAATGGAAGACGATCCGAGAATAACGGCGATCGGAAGATTCCTTCGTAAGACCAGTCTGGATGAACTTCCGCAGTTCTATAACGTTTTAAAGGGTGATATGAGCCTTGTGGGCACGAGACCGCCCACGGAAGACGAGTTTGAAAAATACAGTCCCCATTACAGAAGGAGGCTGTCAATCACTCCCGGACTTACCGGCATGTGGCAGGTAAGCGGAAGAAGTGATATACGTAATTTTGATGATGTGGTGAAACTTGATCTTGAATATATCGATAACTGGTCGCTTCTTCTGGATTTGAAGATTTTGTTGCAGACCATAATAGTCGTATTCACGGGACGCGGTTCCAAGTAATCGCATAGGCGAACTTCGGTGCCTAACGCATACACCATTGACAGAGCATAAGTACATACCAGATGACGGTCGAGTAGCGGCCGTCATTTTTGTATTGCTGCCAGATTCTGTCAAATGCCGTCATATCTATGTATTCAGAAGCTGCGCTACGTCCGGATAAAAGCACGTCTTCGGCCCATGTGTTCATCTCTCCGCTTAAAAGCCACTTTGAGACGGGAACGGAGAAGCCCTTCTTGGGTCTGTCCATCATTTCCTTCGGGACATAGCGATATAAGATATTGCGAAGGGGCTTTTTGGTAATACCGTCACTCATCTTATATGACAAAGGCAGAGACCAGGCAAAGTCGATCACATCCGCATCAAGCAGAGGTATTCTGGTCTCAAGGGAATAATACATTCCGGCTCTGTCGACCTTGGTTAATATATCATCGGGAAGATACTGCATCATATCCATCAGCATGAGATTGCTTTCGGGATCGTAAAGCAGGCCGTCAGGATATATATCATCCGATACTTTGGGCAGACCTGCGGAAATGAAACTCTTGCCGGTAAGTCCTGATATGTGAGCACTGTCACTCATTGCCCTGTAGTATTCTTCTATGGTATTCACGGTCAAAACATTGTGAAGTTTATGCAGATCATTGCTCAGACTTAAACCTGAGGAAGAGAGCAGTCTGTCAAAAGCGCCTGCGGTGTTACCGGCTGCCTGCCTTAATCCGCCCTTTAAAAAGCCGAGTTTGCTTTGCATGACGTTAAGACCCCTGATCGCATCCTTGTATGTATTGTAGCCGCAGTAGAATTCATCTCCTGCATCGCCGGAAAGTGCAACCGTAACGTGCTGCTTTGTCATACCCGAAACAAGCATTGTGGGCAACTGCGAAGAGTCGGCAAAAGGCTCGCCGTAACATTCTCCGAGTGAAGGCAGCAGGTTGATTACATCCTTGTAACCGACATACATCTCGGTATGCTTAGTGCCAAGGTGTGCGGCAGTGGCTGCAGCAAAAGAAGCCTCATTGAATTCTTCTTCCTCAAATCCTATAGTAAAGGTTCTGACAGGATCGTCGGATATCTGTTGCATGAGACTTACAACCATAGTGGAGTCTATGCCGCCCGATAAGAATGCACCCAAAGGAACATCGGAAAGCATCTGACCCTTAAGTGCCGACTTAAGTCTTGCCTCAAGTTCATCGGCTGCTTCTTCTTCGCTTCCCTTAAAGGGGTTTGACTGGCCGCAAGCGGCCACTTCCTTAATGTTATAGTAAGGCTTTATGTTAAAGCCCGTGCTTTGCATATTGTTGTAAGCGTCTGCGCCGACTGCGGACGCAATGTCATCATTGACTTTATACGGGGCCGAAATTGTAAGAACGGTTCCCGGAGTAAGCTTGTATATTCCCTCGTATATCGTATAAGGTGCGGGTATGTATCCGTAGCGGAGGTATACCGGGATTATGTCCTTCCTTACGGGATTGTCAAAGCCTGATACCGCTGTGATTGAATTGATATCAGAAGCCCAGACAAACTGACCCTTGACAGTACCGTAGTATAACGGCTTTTCGCCCATTCGGTCTCTGGTTAACATAATATCTCCGGATTCTTTGTCGTAGAGGCTGATTCCCCACATTCCGCGCGACTTTTTCAGAGTGTCCGTAAGGCCCCCAAGTGATATCGCATTAAGAAGCACTTCGGTGTCCGATGTTCCTTTAAGGTTAAGCGGACCATGCTGCGCTTCAAGCTCATCTTTTATTGAGTGAGCATTGTATATCTCTCCGTTAAAAGCAATAACATATCTTCCGTCAGGGGATTCCATGGGCTGAGCGCCCGTATCCGAAAGGTCAATAATAGACAGGCGCCTGTGTCCTATGACTACACGCCTGTTCTCATCAAGAAAATGTCCGCCTGCATCGGGACCTCGCCTGTGCATGCGCTTATTCATTGCTTCGATATCTGTGATAGGATCGCCGCTATATCCGGCTATTCCCGCAATTCCGCACATATGTACCTCTAAACTGTATCTTACTTTGTTTTGTCGATATCATCAAACTTCCCTGTCAAAAGAAGGGGCGATAAAAATACTCTTTTTATCATCTTTATCACCCTGTTGGGATGGTTCGTATAGACAAGATAGTTTGATAACTTCGGTGAATTTGCCGCTTTGTCTCGCTTTTGCCTCATCTTCAGAGCGTTTGCTTCTGCGGACGAAATTAAAGGACCGTATTCTTTTGCCATGGCGTACAACTTCTCGTAGTCATAGCATATTGCTTCGTTACGATGTTCGCTTAAGAATGCATCAAGTTCCGCCACATCATTCTCATCCATCATATTCGGATGCAGGCATACGGTATCGGTTCCCTTAAGTCTGGAATATGCCGTAAGCGTACAGGGAACAAAAAGTATACCTTCGCGGATATAAGGATTATTGTACAGGCCGTCGGTCAGCGCTTTAAAGCCGAGTTCTTTTAATGCCTTTAATGTATTAAGATCAAAAGAATGCCCCGGAGCCATGAAAAGATCCGGCTTAATACCCGCTTCGTTAAGCTTATTAAGTCCGCGCTTAAGCTTGTCATATTGTTCTTCGTATGAAAGACCGGAAAATTCACTGAAAGGATTGATTCCCAAAAGCCCGGAATCTTCGGTCTTATATACGTGTTCGGTACCGTGCTGGGCAATTACCCAGCCGTTATCCTTAAGTTCTTCGATAAGCGCAATATATTCTGCCTCTTCGTATCTCTTATCTTCAGCACCGTATATGGACTTGTCTTTACACTCGGGTACGACACCGATTACGGGACGTATTCCGTACTTGTCCAAAACCGCTTTCACTGCGGCAAATTTAGCCCTGTCCATATATGGAGTTATATCATCCAAACGTACCATGTATTGCATAGTGTAAGTATAGCATATTTATTGCTATAATGATATAATACTAAGAGTGTCTGAGTGCGTTCGAGCGCGTGGTACAGGGCACTTGTGGACGGTTTGATATATACCGGATCGTCGGGAAGAGGAGATATGTCTAGAGATATGCTTCATAAGCTCTCCGCGATACTTGACAGAGGGCAGAAGATTAAAATAGCGGGACTGATGGTCCTGATACTCATAGGCGGTGTGCTGGAGACGGCCAGTGCATCACTTATTTTGCCGCTTGTAAGCGCCGTATTGGATGAGAAGAAGTTCTCGTCGAATAAGTATGTGATAATGGCAATGGATATCACCGGCATTGACAATGTCAGAAAGTTCACGTTCGTATTGTTGGGCGTGATAATGGCGGCTTTTGTGATCAAGAATGCCTTTTTGGTATTCCAGACTTATCTGCTGGCAAGATTTGCCAATCGCAACCGTGCCAGATGTACTACCAATCTTCTTTGGCAGTTTCTTCACAGACCTTATGAATACTATCTCTATGCAGAGACTTCGGATATAATCCGTACGATATACGGAGATATGGATAATATTTTCAATCTCCTGCTTCAGTGTATGAATTTTGCCGCAGAGCTTGTTGTTTCGGCCTGCCTTGGCATATTCATTCTTATTATGGATTGGAAGATGACGATTCTGGTGGCCGGTCTTTTGGGCCTGCTCACTCTTTACAATACCAAGGTTATAAAGAGGCATTTGAATGCTGCGGGTGAGGGGGCACGTATCACACAGGCAGGAATGTATAAATGGATTTTGCAGTCGGCATCGGGTATTAAGGACGTGAAAGTTCTTAAGAAGGAGTATTACTTCACTGATAAGTATTCAAAGAGCGTTGAAGGTTATGCCGACAATCAGATTAAATACAATGTTCTTACCAATCTTCCGAGGCTTCTTATCGAGACCGTAGCCATAGTCGGAATCCTTACTTATGTGATGCTCAGCATGGCTTTCGGTACGGATATAGCATCGCTTATGACTACTCTTTCGGCATTTGCCGTAGCGGCTATGAGACTTCTGCCGAGTGTTAACAGGCTTAATACATACATGGCCAATATAGCCTATTATGAGCCCGCGCTGAATTTCATATACGAGAACGTGGACACCAGAGGATTAAGCGAAGAGAATGTGCTTGTTAAGTATGCCGAACATGTGCTTTTGACAGCAACCGATTCCGCTTCGAATGATAATGATAAAACTGTAGTTGCGGCCGCTTCGGATGAGCCGCTTGCCATGGAGCATGCCATTGACCTTAAAGGCATCACTTTTGCATATCCTAAGACCGATAAGCTGATATTTGATCATGCGGATATGGAGATTCCGATAGGCAAGTCAGTGGGTGTGATGGGTGTGTCCGGTGCAGGCAAGAGTACGATAGTCGATATACTTTTAGGCCTTTTGAAGATTGGTTCGGGAACCGTAACATGCGACGGTAAGAATGTTATGGAGCATTACGGGCAGTGGCTTTCGCACATCGGCTATATTCCTCAGAATATTTATATGCTTGATGACAGCATAAGACATAATATAGCGTTCGGTGTCGAGGATAAGGACATCGATGATAAAAGAGTGTGGGAAGTTCTGGCCGAAGCACAGATGAAGGAATTTGTGGAGGGACTCCCCGATAAGCTTGATGCTCAGATAGGTGAGAGAGGTGTGCGCATATCCGGTGGTCAGAGGCAGAGACTCGGCATAGCGAGAGCACTCTATCACGATCCTGAACTCATGGTGTTTGATGAAGCCACATCGGCACTTGATAATGATACGGAGACGGCGATTATGGAAGCCATTGACAGACTGCACGGACGCAAGACGCTTGTGATAATCGCTCACAGACTTCGTACAATAGAGAACTGTGACATCATATACAAAGTCGAGAACGGCAAGATAGTAAAGGAATGATATGTGCGGTATAGCGGGATTCTGTAATACACATATGAATACGGATGCCAAAAGGGCCGCCATTCTTGCCATGAATGAGCGTATGATCCACAGAGGCCCCGATAGCGGAGACTGTTATATCGATGAGAGCGGCTCCGTTGTTTTCGGACACAGAAGACTTTCGATAAGAGATCTTACCGAATCCGGATCGCAGCCGATGAGGTCACATAATGACAGATATGTCATGATCTATAACGGAGAGATATATAACGCATCGGAGATAAAGGAGAGTCTGAAAAAGGATGTCCCGGACACGGAATGGAGAGGAACATCCGATACGGAGATACTCCTGGAAGCGATCGCACAATACGGAATGGACAAAGCGCTGACTCTTACAAAGGGTATGTTTGCACTGGCCGTATATGACAGAGATACGGGAAGCATAGAATTTGCAAGAGACAGAGTCGGCGAGAAGCCTCTGTATTACGGACACGTACACGGAGATCTTGTTTTTGCCTCAGATCTTGATGTCATACGTGCATATCCCGGTTTTGACAATGATATTGACGGAGTCGCATTGAATGAATACTTAAGGTATGGTTTCATTCCGGCTCCGAAGACTGTATATAAGGACATTTTTAAGCTTGTTCCGGGAACGGTGCTTAAGTTTGACAAGCCGTACCCGGAAGGAAAAAGCCGACCATATTATGACTTATGTAATGAGTATGTTAAAGGCTGCACGGAAGGACGTTTTAAAGGAAGCGTAATTGAAGCGGTTGATGCTTTGGAAGAGACACTTAAAGCTGCCGTTAAGAGCCAGCTTGTGTCGGATGTGCCGATAGGTGCTTTCTTGTCGGGCGGAATAGACAGTTCGGTATGTGTGGCACTTATGCAGTCAGTTTGTAAGGATCCGGTTAAGACTTTTACCATAGGCTTTGAGGATGAGAAGTACGATGAGTCGAAGGACTCTGCGAAGATAGCCGCTCATCTTGGAACGGATCATACGTGTCTTACAATATCGGAAAAAGAACTTATTGATGTTGTTCCGCATATGGCTGAGATTTTTACCGAGCCGTTTGCGGACAGTTCGCAGATACCAACCTATCTTGTAAGTAAGCTTGCAAAATCCAAGGTGACCGTGTCCATATCGGGTGATGCGGGAGATGAGCTTTTTGCGGGATACAATACTTATTGGAAGACCGCGGGACTGTACAATAAGCTTAAGCCGATACCGGGTTTTGCAAGAATACCGGTCGGCCGTATGTTAAGCGGAAGCAATAACAATACCCTGTATCGTTCGGCACACTGTATGCAGAGTAAGAACATAGCGGAACTTCACGAATCGGTGTGTTATGATATGACGCGCATGACACGTGACCTTACGGGTGACAGGCTTGCATATGAGCAGGAATATATTTTGGGTGAGCAGATCCGCAACGGAAGCGCGGATATCACGGATGAGATGATGTTAAGGGATATGCTGCGCTACCATCCCGATGATATTTTGGTCAAAGTTGACAGAGCGGGCATGGCTGTCTCTTTGGAGAACAGAGTCCCGATGCTTGATAAGGATGTTCTTGACCTGGCTTTTTCTTTGCCTGCGGAATATAAGTTAAGAAAAGGTGAGGATGGAAACCTTATAAGCAAATATGTGCTTAAGGAAGTTCTTTACAGATATGTTCCAAAGGATATTATGGACAGACCCAAGAAGGGATTTTCAGTGCCGCTTAAAAACTGGTTGCAAAAAGGTCCGGTTCACGATTTTGCATGGGACATCTTAACCGGTTCAAAGCTTTCTACGGACGGATATATAGACAAAGCAGGCCTTGATAAGCTTATGCGTCGTTTCATGGAAAGCGGTGAGAACGCATCTCTGTTATGGAGTGTGTTTGTATTGGAACAGTGGTACAGAAGATATGAGTAAGATAAAAGATTTTTTGGATAATCCGGTATATTTCATCACTTCACCGGCTTCAAAGGGATATCTGGATTTTTTAAGTGACAGGGCATATCTTAAGCTTTTATACAGAGCGGTGATGAAAAGGAGACTTGATCTTAAGACTCCGAAGTTATACAACGAAAAGCTCCAGTGGCTTAAACTTTACGATCGCAAAGACATCTACCATAAGATGGTGGATAAGTATGATGTAAGGGAGTACATATCGGGTACACTCGGAGATGAATATCTTATAAAGTTATACGGAGTCTATGACTCGGCTGATGAGATTGATGAGAATGCGCTCCCTGAAAAATATGTGCTTAAGTGTACGCACGATTCGGGAAGTGTTGAGATATGCAAAGACCGAAGCTCCTTTGATCTTTTGGCAGCAAAGGGAAGGCTTAACGAAGCACTTAAGAGGAATTATTACAGCACATACAGAGAGTGGCCTTATAAGGGAGTTAAGCCGAGGATCATAGCAGAGGAATTTCTTGAGGACGAGAACGGTGATCTTATGGATTATAAGGTCATGTGTTTTAACGGAAGAGCGGAAGTTATAGAAGTTCATGAGAACAGATTTACTGAAGGCAAAGAGCATACCCAGACCTTCTATGACAGAGACTGGAACAGGCTTAAGATAGTTCAGCACGGACTTAATCCCTGTATGGAGCACAGAGACAGGCCGGAGTGTGCGGATGAGATGTTAAGGCTTTCGGAGAAGATAGCGGCGGATATGTACCATGCCAGAATCGACTGGTATCAGCTTCACGGTAAGCTTCTGTTCGGCGAGATTACTTTCTATGACGGTTCGGGATTTGAACTCTTCCCGAATGAAGAAGATGAATTATATCTCGGCAGCCTTTTAAAACTGCCTGTTGATAAGTAACAGACTCCTTGTGATTGAGGATCCCTATGAAGAAGGTATTGTTCTACATACATTCGCTTAATAAAGGCGGGGCGGAGAAAGTTCTGCTTACGGTGGCGGAAGAACTGAATAAGTCGGATGAATATGATGTAACCATCCTTACCGATACCGTGGACGAACTTGAATATGAGCCCTCTGAAGGAATTAAGAGGATAGTAATAGATAAAGAGGCGGACAATGTTTCTGCAATAACGCGTCTGAAGGTTATAAGAAGCTGCGTTAAGAGACAGAATCCCGATAAAATAATCGTCTTTATGCTTTCAAGCGTTATAAGAGCGGCGCTTGCACTGGTTTTGACCGGCCATAAGATTATCGGAGCCGTAAGATCCAATCCATATGATGATTACAGCAGCGGACTTAACAGAACACTTCTTATGTGGGCCATGAATCGATGTGAGCGTATGGTATGCCAGACGGAATATCAGGTTGATTTCTTCCCCGAGAGATTTCGCGGAAAATGTACGGTCATATCCAATCCGATATTTGAAGAGTTTGTAAAAAAAGCAGAGGAGCTTTCGAAAGTTAAGAAGGCTGACGGTTTTGAAAAAGATAAGGTATCGGGTAAGATAGTTGCAACCGGCCGACTTTTTGATTATAAGAATCACAGGATGTTAATAAGGGCATTTAAGCATATATCCGAAGATTATCCGGATGTTAATGTAACCGTATACGGTGAAGGCCCTTACAGAGAAGAACTTGAAAAAGAGATAGAGAAGTTCGGGCTTAAAGACAGGGTCTTTTTACCGGGAGACAGTTCTGCGGTAGCCGAGGATATATCTGATGCAATCATCTATGTATTACCTTCGGATACGGAAGGTTTGCCCAATGCTTTGATGGAGGCAATGGCGCTTAACCTGCCGGTCATCGCTACGGATTGTCCTTGCGGAGGCCCCAAGAGTCTTATTGAAGACGGTGTCAACGGACTGTTAACTCCGGTAGGGGATGAAGAGGCTATGGCACAGGCATTAAAGAGACTGTTGGATGACGGCGAATTAAGAAACAAAATCGGTATTAATGCAGGTCTGATAAGACAGACCAACAGTGTTGATAAGATAGTAACGGCATGGAAAGAACTTATATGAGCGAAGTTCAAATTAAAAAGAGCAACAGAATATTTATTGCAAGCCTTTGGATCATTCCGCTTGTATTTTATCTGGCATTCTGGTTCATGGACGGAGCGGTCTGGTGCGCCGACAGTGACAGCTATGTTAAGATGCATGCGTGCAGGGAACCTCTGTATCCTACTCTTCTTGCGCTATTAAGATTTATATGCGGAGTCGGAGAGGGAGCGGATCCCGAGAATAACATAAGCCTCTTTGTCATGGCTTTTTTACAGAGCGTGCTTGCTGCGGTGGCTGCGGGAAGTCTGACCGTATATCTGGTAAGACGCTTTTATCCCGAAGCGTTATTGGGAAGTACTCTCTACGGAAGGAAGATGTGTACGAATGCCGGTAAGGCGGAATGTATAAAGTGCGGCAGTAAGCAGAGATTTTATGCATACATATTGCTGGCGATTCCGTTATCGGTGTCTTTGCTTAACAGATTTCTGGCCGGAAGAGCATCAATGTATTCAAACAGCATCATGACCGAAGGTATAGCCATAAGTATTTACCTGCTTGCCTTCAGATACATACTTGAATATATGTCGGAAGGTACGCGATATTCGTTTTTGATGGCCTGCCTGTGTGTTCTTACGGGCATATCCGTACGTAAGCAGATGTATGTGCTCTTATGTCTTCTTCTGATTGCGGTAATCTATAAGAGCAGATCGTTCTTTGGCGGAATCTTAAAGCTTATTCTTACGACGATAATGATAGTGGGAATAGCAGTACTCTTTGACTGTACTTTCAACATGGTTATCAGAGATTCGTTCATCATACATACAGAGGACAACAGGTTTGTCACGACGATGGCAATGTATACATCCGAAAGAGAGTATTCGGAATATGTTAAGCCGGAATATAAAGATATATATCTTAAGATTTATGACGAATGTGAAAAAAACGGATGGCTGATGCATGATGCACCTACGGGATGGAACGATGCGGTGAATCATTTTGCCGACAATTACGATCACATACAGCTGGACACGATGCAGCTTATGCTTGAAGACTTTGTCGATGAATCATCTGTCGTATTTGCGGATGGTCTGACCAAGACGGAGAAAGTGGATGTAGTAAGAGCGTCCCTTAATAAGAGCCTTATTCCTCATGAAAGCGACAGACTGCTTAAGGTTTTTGCATATAATTTTCTTAACGGAATGGTCAATACGGTTGCAAAGAAAAATATGGTTCTTTGCATTTATTCGATAGTCATATATATCGTATTTATCGCACTTTTGATAAGAAGTGCGGTCATGTATTTTAAATACGGGAAAAGAGCGGACATATGTAAAGGAGCCGATCCCTCATATATGCGAAAGCTTTATGGTGCGAAGGTTCTTTTCGGTTTGATGACGCTTATAAGCATACTTGGAAATGTGACACTTGTGTCGGCAGTTATATTCTGCCAGACCAGATACACTATATATAACATGCCTCTGTTTTATATGGCATTGATCACATTATTTGGAGAGAGACGGAGAATCAAAAATGTTTGAAGTATTTGAAGAGAATGAGTCCGAAGTAAGGTCATACTGCAGGAAGTTTCCTACGGTATTTACTCATGCGAAGAACGCAAGACTTACAGACAGGGACGGCAGGGAATATATTGATTTCTTTGCAGGAGCGGGAGCAATCAATTTCGGACATAACAATCCGTATATCAAGCAGGCGATAGTGGATTACCTTTCGCAGGACAGGATAATACATGCGCTTGATATGTATACCGAAGCCAAGGAAGGCTTTTTGCTTGCCTTAAAAGAGAAGGTGTTGGCGCCGCGTAATCTTCCTTATAAGGTTATGTGTTGCGGATCGACGGGTACCAATGCTGTGGAAGCGGCACTTAAGCTTTGCAGAAAGGTTAAGGGAAGAGAGAATGTCTTTGCCTTCTCGGGAGCATTTCACGGAATGACTCTCGGCTCCTTAGCAATGACGGGTGACAGATTCTCAAGAAAAGGTGCGGGAACATCGCTTGGCAATGTTACGTTCATGCCGTACTTTAATGCATTTGAAGATGAGATGACATCTCTTGACTATCTTGAGTCGGTTCTTAAGGACGATCATTCCGGTATAGACAGACCCTCCGCAATTTTCCTTGAGACGGTACAGGCCGAGGGCGGAATCAATGTGGCTCCGGTTCACTGGCTTAAGAGATTAAGAAAGATATGTGATGAGAACGACATACTTATGGTTGTTGACGATATTCAGGTGGGTGTGGGCAGGACAGGCTATTTCTTCTCTTTTGAAAGAGCCGATATTGTGCCCGACATGGTAGTGTTAAGCAAGTCAATAAGCGGTTTCGGACTGCCCATGTCATTGCTTTTGATGAAGCCTGAGTACGACCTTTTTAAGCCGGCAGAGCATAACGGTACGTTCAGAGGCAATCAGCTTTCTTTTGTCGGCGCAAGGGCAGGTATAGAGTATTTTGATAAAGAGAAGCTTGATATGAGAGCTTCCGATTACGGTCATATAATAATGGATTATCTCCGTGAGGAGATTCTGCCTTTGGATGAAAGGCTTAAGATAAGAGGCATAGGTATGATAGCGGGAATTGACTTTTCGGCAATCGATTCGAAACTCGCATTGGAAGCCTGCCACAAATGCTTTGATGCCGGTCTTGTGATAGAACTTGCCGGAAGAGAGGACTGTGTGCTTAAGATATTGCCTCCGCTTACGATAGATAAAGAGGATCTTGTCAAGGGTTTAAAGATCGTAAAAGAGAGCGTTAAGAATGTTATTTAACTCATATGTTTTTATTTTCCTGATGCTTCCCTTAAGCATTGCGGGATACTATCTGATTAATAAATTCAGCCATAAAGGAGGACAGCTGTTCCTCCTTTTCGGCAGTTTCTTTTTTATAGGATATATGAATATCATATATCTTCTTATTCTCATCCCTTCGATACTTATCAATTATCTTATCGGTCATCTTATAAACGGCCCGTGCCACCCGTATGATAAGAAAAGAAAACTGCTTATGATAACGGGAGTCGTATTTGACGTGCTCCTGCTTGCAATCTTTAAGTATTCGGGATTTTTTATCGACAACGTCAACAGCATATTTAAGACTGATTTTGTCACGATTAATCTTATACTTCCGCTCGGAATTAGTTTCTATACGTTTAAGCAGATAAGCTGTCTCGTCGATTACTACAGGGATAAGGAGCTTTCCTGCTCCATACTCGAATATGCCCTCTACATTTCGTTTTATCCGCAGTTCGTTCAGGGACCGATCACGCTTCAGAGTGAGTTTATTCCGCAGCTTCGTGATGAAAGCAGGAAGGCTTGGGACAGTGAATATGCATCTAGTGGCCTTTACAGATTCACTCTCGGCCTGGCAAAAAAGGTGATTATTGCTGATACGATAGCCAGGGCCGTTGACGGAGGATACGGCGAACTGTCGGAGGTCAGGGCATTTGGAGCCCTTGTACTGATACTCGGATATACCTTACAGATATACTTTGACTTCAGCGGATATTCGGATATGGCTGTTGGACTTGGACTTATGTTTCATATCGACCTTCCCGAGAATTTCGATTCTCCGTATAAGGCTCGTTCGATAGATGAGTTTTGGGACAGATGGCACATCACGCTAACGAGGTTTTTTACAAGATATGTGTATATACCCTTAGGTGGCAGCAGGAAAGGTGCCGTAAGGACATATATCAATGTCTTTATCGTCTTTCTTATAAGCGGATTATGGCACGGTGCCGAATGGAGTTTTATACTCTGGGGTGCAATGCACGGAGCGGCAATGCTTATAAGCCGTGCGATAAGGGATGCACGCAGAACCGGTGACGGCCACGTACCGGAAGGCGCTGTAGAAGACAGAGGTTCTTTCGTGACAATGATTAAGACGGTTGTTGTATTTGTCTTTATAAATCTTGCATGGGTATTTTTCCGGGCAAGGAATACAGCACAGGCTCTTGATGTGATCAGGAAGCTTTTTACGGGCGGATGGAGCGGACTTGCGGAGTCTATATATGAGCCATTCGGTAAGGTTGTTGAGATATCATGGATACTTCATCTGGATGTACTTAAACTAAACGACAGGATAAACGGCATCATTGTTCCCATTATTTTCCTTGTTCTTACCGCCATTTGTCTGTTCGCTCCAAACAGCAGAGAACTGACGGCAAAATGGCATAACAGACTCAAAGATATTGAAAGCAGCAATAAGGCAGGCGCTGCTGTCATTGTATCGGGAGCGGCGATAGCGATTCTTTTTGCATGGTGCGTGATAAGTTTTGGCGGAGTAACGGAATATATTTACTGGAATTTCTGATAACATGAGCGATAACGGACAGAACAGGAAAACTGCATACGGAAAATGGTTTGTCTTCACTTCGGTGTTTGTCGTGGGGCTGCTTGTAATCTTTGCCTGCTTAAATATCGCAGTTGACCCGTATTTTCACTATCATAAGCCCGTAACAAAATACAGGCTTAACTACGAGCGATATATCAACGACGGCATTGCAAGGCATTTTGATTATGATGCGATAATAATCGGCAACTCGTTGTTCCAGAATTTTAAGACCGGGCAGTATGATGCACTCAATGATGTAAAAAGTGTCAAACTTCCATATTCCGGGGCGGGCACCAGGGAACTGTGGCTGGCACTCGGAAGGGCTGTGGGAAGAGAGCCGCTGTCTGTTGATCTTTTAAGTTACGATGAAGAAGACGGAGCTGATTTTATTGATTCGTACAATGCCTGCAGCGGGTATAATAACAGCGTCAAAGAAGTTGTTGTATGTACCGATACGGAAGATATCATGAGAAGATATTCGTGGCACAGATACAATGATTATCCCACGTATCTGTATGACGATAATCTTTTTAACGATGCGGAGTATATATTTAACAAGGATACTTTTTACAGAGGAACGCTTTATAATCTCGGAATGACCCTGCTTGGAAAGGATAACACAAGCTTTGACGATTATTCGTCATGGGTAAGGGAAAGCGGACCAAAAGCCGCATGCGCAACATTAAAAAAGATAGATAAAGATACCGACGGGTTGCAGAGGCAGTTAAGCGATGGAGATAAAGAAAGGATATACTATAACATCCATGTCAACATGGTTCCCGTTATAGAAGCCAATCCGGATACGGAATTCAAACTTTTGATCCCACCCGCAAGCATTGCAAGATGGGCCGAATATTATAACAGAGGCGAACTTGCTTATGTGACCGATGGTATGGAATATATGCTGTCAATTCTCACGGAGTTTGATAACGTTACGATATACGGCTTTGATGATGAATTTGAGCTGACAGGTGATTTGGACAGATATTGTGATACAATACACTATGATGCGGGTGTCAGCGATATGATGTTTGAAGATATGGCAGCAGGAAAGCATTTGATAGATAAGGACAATTATAAGGAATATGTCAACAGCATAAGGAACCGCTATTTTGATTATGATTTCACGGTCCTTAACGAATATATTCCCGAATAATCCGACGGAATACGAATATGATAGAAGTAAAGACAAGAAAGCACGGAGTGGATTTTTATAAAGTATGGTTTGCGAAGGAACCGCTTAAAAAAAGCGGGGTAATCACATACAATCAGTCCGCGCTGCAGGGTAAGAATTCGGATAATTTTATAACGCTTATTTCGGATATCACGAAAACTCCGGATGAGATTAAGGGAGCCTTTACCAAAAATTGCAGGTATAAGGTTAACAGGGCTGAGAGAGAGGATGTGAACATCAGATTCCTTGACGATGCTGAGATTACGGATGAAAAGATAGAGATTTTTCTTGCGTTTTTCAAAACGTTCTGGGAAAGCAAGGGAAGTGCTTTTGACAGAGAAGAAGAGGTGAGAAGAGATCTTAAGGCGTACAGGGAAGCAGGTGCTCTTACTTTTGCCGTGGCAAAGGTTAAGGGGCAGGACGCCGTATATCATACATATGTATATGATGATGAGAGAGCCAGACTTCTGCATTCCGCGTCTTTATACAGACTTATCGGTGATGAAGAGAGTGACAGCCGCAATATCATCGGTATGGCGAACAGATATCTACACTATATGGATATGCTACATTTTAAGGATAAGGGCCTTAAGATATATGACTGGGGCGGAGCCGGAAGAGGCGAAGATGTGATAAATATCACGGAATTTAAGGAAAGCTTCGGCGGCATTACGGAGACAAGCTACGATTACGAAGAAGTAAAAGGCTTTATGGCAAAGCTTTTTAAGTTCATTGTCAATGCGTTGGATGATGTCATGATAAAGAATCTTTAAGGCGTATTTGCCGGGGAGATACAGTGAATATACTCATAGTTCGTACCTTCGGGTCGAAGATTGATGCAAATTCATATAACGTCCAGGAAATAGGGCTTGCCAAAGCCTGGGTGAGAGCGGGGCATCAGGCCGATGTGGTATTGTACGGAGGACTGGGAGATGACCGCACGGTTCTCATGCCTGTAGATGACACTGGTGTCATAAGATATGACGAAGATCTTTTGGGCGACGATGCATATGCTTCGGAAGGCAGAATAGACGGCGGAGATCCGGACAGATTCATTTCGGTTTACTATCTGTCGGGTGTAAGTATTCTTAAGAACGGGTTCTTTTTCTCGCTTAAGGAACTGAGTAAGAATTACGACTATATTCAGGTTCATGAATACGATCAGATAACATCCTGGTTATACTATACCGACAGGAAGTTAAGAGATAAGGTCATAATCTATCACGGACCTTATTATCATGAATTTAACAGGGGATACAATTTTAAATGCAAGGTATTTGACAATACCTTCCTTAAGCTTAAGTCGGCCCCCATGACGACCTGTTATACCAAAAGTATTCCGGCGGCGGAATTTTTGAAAAGCAAGGGTTTTGTCAACGTATATCCGGTGGGTGTGGGCCTGGATACCGATGCCTGGGATGATATTGCGGGAGAAAACCCGGCGGATGTTTCCGTAAAGATTGTCGGAACCGAGTTTGGCAATGCGCTGATGCGTGCCGATTCGATTATAAGAACCACAGGGGATACTAAGTTCTTCACATATATATATGTCGGTAAGATTGAACCCAGACGCAATTCGATGTTCCTTGCAGACCTTGCAATCAGACTTTTAAAGGCACATGAAAATGTGAGGTTTATAATTGTAGGAGACGGTGATGTCGAGTACAAGGGAAGATTTTTGGCAAAGCTTAAGCGATGGACGGATGGAGGAAGAGTAATATATGCTTCGAAAGCATCGCAGGATGAGATGTCTGTTATTTATAAGATGGCGGACTGCATGCTCTTCCCTACAATATATGATATTTTCGGTATGGTTTTGGCTGAGGCGATCTATTTCGGACTGCCCGTCATAACAAGTGATAACGGCGGCGCAGGCATGCTCTTTGAAGCCGGTAAAGACGCAATCATACCCGAAGACATGACACTTGATTCCTGGACGGAAGCGGCAGAGAGCATGTACGGAGATGTTAACCTCCGCAACGGTATAAAGGTTGCCCTTCTTGATAAAAAGCAGACGCTTACCTGGGATAATGTCGTAAGAAACATGCTTAAGACCTGGCCCAAAAGACCAAATGTAAAATAACGATACGGATCGGAGAATATACGGAATGAACGAGAATAAGATTGACGGAATAATATTTGACGTGGACGGAACGGTGTGGGATTCTACTCCCGTTGTCGAAGAGGCGTGGAACAGAGCCCTTATGGAGGCAGGACATCCCGAGAGAGTTACGGCCAAAAGACTTAAAGGCCTTTTCGGGCTTCCGATGGATGTAATAATCAGAGATATCCTTCCGGATTGCGAAGAGGAAGAGCGGGTTAGATTCGCACCCTACTGCTATAAATATGAGCATGAATATCTTGAACGGACAGGCGGTGTCGTATATGAAGGCTTTGAAGAGATGCTTAAGCAATTAAGCGCAAAGGTTCCGTTATATGTTGTCAGCAACTGCCAGGCGGGATACATAGAGCTTATGATGGAGAAAACGGGATTTGGTAAATACTTTAAAGACCATATCTGTTTTGGTGACAACGGAAAACTAAAGTCTGAGAACATATGCATAATATGCGAACGTAACGGACTTAAAAACCCTGTGTATGTCGGCGATACACAGATGGATGCGGATGCGTGTATCGAAGCCAAGGTCCCCATCGTATTTGCGGCGTATGGTTTCGGATCGGTGAAAGATCCTGACTATGTGATAGATAAACCGATGGATTTAGTGAACCTGATTAAATAGAGGATCGATCATTTGAATATTTGGTTAAGACTGATAATTTCATATATGATCACATTCGCGGTTTACAACACGGGTGGATTCTCTGCTTCGGATATCCTTATGGGACTGTTTTTTTTCGGTACTTATATGCTGTTGGGTCTTTTGCCTGACGGAAAAAA
>JAFYBE010000108.1 GCA_017540355.1 Lachnospiraceae bacterium
CGAAAGATCGATCACCTTGCAGTTATCCAGAATGGAGTCTGTCAGCACAGACGCCAGAAAGCCCTGGGGCGTCGCGGTAAAGATCACGTCCGCTTCCTTAGAGAGCTGCTCCAGATTGTCGTCCCTGCAAACATCCTCCACAAGCTTGAACATGTTACCGTATACCGATGCATATTTCTCATCTATATAACTTCTGGAACCGTACCATACGATCTCAGTTTCCCTGTGTCCCAGCAAAAGTCTTACAAGCTCCGATCCCGCATAACCCGTGGATCCGATGATACCTATGGTCTCACCACTGTCTATGTGGAGATTTATATTCTTAAGAACGTTCTCTTTTGCCTCTGCATTATATGCGAAATTAACGTTCTCAAAATCAATCGAACCGTTCTTAACTTCATATACCGGATTCTTGGGATTGTCTATCGTACTCTTCTCTTCAAGCACTTCGTAGATTCGCTCAATGGCAGCCGAACCGATCGAAAACATGATGAATATCATCGATACCATCATAAGGCTCATAAGTATGTTCATACAGTACGCTAAAAGACTCATTAACTGTCCGGTCGTAAGTGAATCAGAGACGATCATTTTTGCACCGAACCAGCTGATAAGAATAATACAGCTGTATACCGTAAGCATCATCGCGGGCATCTGGAACACCGTCATTCCCTCGGCCTTTGAGAAGATATCGTATATCGCCTGCGATGCCTTCTTAAACTTGTTAATCTCCTGCTCTTCTCTCACATAAGCCTTAACAACGCGAATGGCCGATACGTTCTCCTGTACTGATTCATTGAGTGCATCGTACTTGGGGAAAGCCTGCTTAAAGTACTTCATCGCATTGGAAATAATAAGATAAAGAACAAGCGACAAAATAAGGACCGCAAAAAGATATATAAGCGCTATCCTCGAATTAATCACAAAGGACATGATAAGCGCAACTATAAGCGAAGCCGGAGCCCTCATCATCATTCGAAGCGCCATCTGATAGCCCATCTGAAGCGTATTGACATCGGTCGTAAGTCTCGTTACAAGTCCGGCCGTTGAGAAGCGGTCTATATTGGCAAAAGAAAAACTCTGGATTCTCTCAAACATTGCCTTACGAAGATTCTTGGCGAACCCTGTAGCCGCCTTGGCTGCAAGTACGCCGCCTGCCAGTCCGCCTATAAGGCCGATGGCAGCTATGACAATCATCATTCCTCCGACCTTGACGATATGTGAAAAATCTCCGGCATTGACGCCCTTATCGATTATGGATGCCATAAGATAAGGGATCATCATTTCCGCTATGACTTCAATTATCATGCAAAGCGGAGTCGCAATCGATGCGGCCTTATACTCTCTTACTTCCTTAAGAATCCTTTTAACCATATGCTATATTCCTCATAAACCTATATGTTCTTTATCCTGCTTAAAGCTTCGGATTGATACTCTGAAAGCCATTTGCTTTCTTTATCATCAAGCAGAGAATAATCTATAAGATCTTCATCTATCGGAACCCAGGTCAGATTCTCAAATCCGAGATATCTCTCGCCGTCGCTTACAAATTTCTCAACAACAAGCATCGTATTCTCGGTTCTTATTCCGTATCTTCCGCCCTTATAAACTCCGGGTTCGTTGGTTACGACCATACCGGGCTTAAGTATTGCTTCGGATGAACCTTCTATATAGCGCCAGCGGATGTTCTGCGGACCTTCATGGACACTTAAGTTATATCCCACTCCGTGACCTGTTCCGCACTTATAATCCATTCCTTCATTCCACAGATACTGCCTTGCAAGGATATCGAGATTACGTCCCGTACATCCGTAAAGCCACGTGGCATGCATAAGTGCAAGCCAGCCCTTAAGTACAAGAGTAAAGTCTCGCTTCTCTACATCCGTAACGGGCCCCAATGCTATCGTCCTTGTGACATCCGTGGTCGCCCCCGGATACTGTCCGCCGCAGTCCGTTAAGAGCATTCCTGAGGCTTCACATTTTGCATAAGAGGCATCGGTCGCTTCATAGTGCATCATTGCGGCATTGGCTGCGTATGCGGCTATCGTCGTAAAAGAAAGGCCCTCGCACTCAGCTGTAGCGCATCTTATCTCATCACAGATTTCGGCGGCTTTAAGTTCGTCAAAGTCCCCGGCTTTCTTAATGTCATACTTATCTGCAATCTCCGGATTTACAAAGGGCTCATATTCGGGCTTGATATCACATCCCATTATCTTCTTAACGGTATAAAGATAACTTGCCGTCGCATACGAATCCGCCAAAAAGTACTTCTTCATATTGGCAATCTCGGTCTCGTTCTTGACTGCCTTAAGCTCTGTCACCGGACTTACACATGATACAATGTGCTTTGTATCGGCGTTATCGGCCTTATCTATTCCCGCCAATATTGCCGCCTTTGCATTTACGGACATCTCTCTTTCATCGGCCGATACATTCCCGATATAGTCATATTCTTTAAGAAAATCAAAGACTTCATTATAGGCACGGATATCCACTTTGCAATCTGATAATATCTGCTTGGCGTTATCTTCCATACGGTCGCTGTTTATAAAAAGATATGCCAAATACGCATTATCAGCGCCCGAAACGGTAATAAACGCATAACTGAGTGCCACGGGATTAAATGCGATGTCTTCACCCCTTATGTTAAAAAGCCACATGATATCATCAGGCTTTGATATAAAGAGATGATGGCCACCGCTTGTCCGTATCTTATCACAGGCACGAGACAGCTTTGATGCAACATCTTCTCCCGCATACTTAATGTCATGACCATATATTCTGCCGTTAATCGGAGCAGGTCTGTCGCCTTCCTCGTTCCAAAGATCTCCGGCTAAATCCATATCCGTTATAAGCCTGTATTCTCTGTCGGCAAGAGACTTAACCCACATGTCTGCTCTGTGAGCCGTTACGTTATTGCCGTTAAATCCGATACTCTCTCCGCTCTTAACATGCTCATCAAGATATTTCTGCACCGAAGGATCTCTGTCATCACCCTCACGCATCATCTTAATTCCGGTGCCTGCTATCTCATTCTCACACTGGATATAATATCTTCCGTCAGTCCAAAGCAGGGCTTCATCAGGGGTAACCAAAAGTGTTCCGTTACTGCCGGAAAAGCCCGTAATGAATTCAAGTACCATATCATGCTCACTTACGTATTCGCTGTTGTGAGCATCGGTGGTCGTAACGATATAATAATCCGTATTATTTTGTTGCATCCGCTCTTTAAGAGCCTTAATTCTGTCCGCCATAATCTATAAAAGTTCGTATATGGGTCTGCCCAGCTTCTTCCTCGTAAACTCAAATATATTAAGTCCCGTCACGTCTATAAACCTGCATTCAACAATATCCTGCGCGCACAGCTTTTGCACGTGCTCTGTAAGTGCAGCGGTTCCTTCTTTCGAATCATTGATAAAGTCTATAAGAATCATGCCCGAAAGATTGCGCAGTCTTATCTGTCTGAACACCTCATCGGCCGCTTCGGTATTAACCCTTAATATATGATCGGGATGCTTATCGGCTATCGACTTGGCTGAATTGACGTCTATGACCGTCATGGCTTCGGTATAGTCTATTACAATGTTCGCACCGCTTTTAAGCCAAAGCTTATGGCAAGTAAGCTCCGCGATTATGCTGTCTATCTTATAAAGCTTGTTAACCGGGTACTCGGCATCCGTATATATTGCGATATTGCCTCTGATGTTCTTAACGTCTTCTTCCGTAAGAGCAGCACCTATACCGCCCGTCTCGGATGATTTATCACCTGATTCCGGCTTAAATCCAAGATTTTCAACATAAGAATCCACATCCTGATATATCGTATCATCCACGCAGACAATCCTGTCTGTCGACTTAAGATCTATGTCTTTAAGGAAAGTCAGATATCCCGGCTTGGCACTGTATAAAACACTGTGCACAGTTCTTGTCGGAGCTATCTCAAGTACCCTGTTAAGTTCTTCTTTCGGAAGCTTAATCTTGCCCGTACATACCGGAGCCTTATCCTTAACGGCGCCCTTGACTATCTGTACCAGGACTTCATCACCCTGCTTAAGATCGGCTTCCTTGCGCTCTCTGTTAAGCACATGAAGCTTATCAAGATCCTCAAGCTTTAAGAAACAGTTCTGCTTCGGAGCTATCTCCACAAAGGCCGCACCGATGTTCTTAACGATATTTTTAACCTTGCCCACATATACATTGCGTATACCTAATTCCTCATCATCAAAAAGCTTAAGTTCCTTGGGCACACCGGCTTCAATGTACAGACAAAGTATCTTCTTTTTGTAGTATGTGATAACAACAACATTATTGTTCATAGCAAAATCCCAATCGGTACATCACACCTCATCAAGCGGAGCAAGTTTTCCTTCGCTTAGCTTATACAGATCCGTTCTTACGGTCTGGATATCAAGCGGATCAAGTTCAAGGCCTGCATGCGAGTATATAAGATCAAGTATATTCATCGGGCGGACATTACCCGCACTCGAAGCATCCACTAAACACTTAAAGCTTTCACCAGTCATCGATGCCTCATATATATGCTCCTTGATATCGGTCTCAATAAAGTCATTGACGCCTTCCACTGCGCGTCCCTTCTTCTTGGCCTTCTTATTCTCCTTACGGATTATGATGCTGTCAGCCTCAAGCACCTCTTTGGCCGCTTTAACAACCTCATCATCAAAGGCCGAACCGTCCCTCTTATAAAGAATATAGCCCGCAGCCGCAACCGAACTCATGGCATTAGGCGTTCCTTCAGGCAGGATCACAACATTCTCAACCCTTACGCCTTCAGCCATTGTCTCATTAAGCTTATCCTTAAGCTCATCGCACGACGTAAGCGAATTGACCTCAATATCAAGATAATCTCCGTCCGTCTCAACGCCCACTCCAAGCGCC
>JAFYBE010000109.1 GCA_017540355.1 Lachnospiraceae bacterium
CAGATATAAAGAAGAAGTTACAGGACGATGGCCAAGGAGAATCTTAAGCAAAAACTGAATATTACACATGCTATGGTTGCCTTTGTTTTTTCGGGAATATTCTATATCCTGTTGCTTAAGGTTAACGGTATAGTTCCTTTTGGTGACAACACATGGATATCCTTTGACATGAAGCGTCAGTATCTGGATTACTATGCCTTTTATAAGACACTATTCTCCGGTGGGAACAGCCCTTTTTATTCTTTTGATACGGCACTCGGCTCCGGAACGATCGGGCTGTTTGCCTATTATCTTACGAGTCCGTTTTTACTGATACTCGCACTTTTTCCGGTCGATATGTTCCCGCTTGGAATCACGATCGTGATCGGACTTAAGCTTGCGCTTGCTTCCCTTACTTTTGATGTTCTGTTACAGAAGCTTTGCGGTAAAGGCGCATACATCTGCGCTGTCTCATATGCTTTCTGTGCATATATGATGTCGAACGCACTAAACCTGATGTGGCTTGATGTGTTCATCTTGCTGCCCATACTGATAATCACGGCTGAACTTTTGTTGCATGAAGGAAAGCTTATGGGCTATACGATACTCACGGCTCTTATCATATATCTTAACTATTACATATCTTACATAGTTCTGATATTTGTTGTTCTGTGGTCGGTGGTACGCCTTATCGAGATAAGGGATAAGAATCCTCAGGAAGCGGTAATGCGACTGATACTCGGTACGGGTGCCGGAATAGGTATAGATGCCTTTATCTTATTACCGACTTTTGTGGAGCTATTTAAAAGCCCCGGTGAGGCTTTGGCAGGAGATGTCGGTGAAGCCATGGGCAATCTTATGCCTTCACAGATCATTACCAAGATGTTCTCGCTTTCATATGACCAGGCGGATTTATATTGGGGTAAGCCGTTGATATTCTGCGGTGTGCTCATGCTTATCCTGGCGCTTTTGTATTTCCTTAATAAGAACATATCATTAAGAGAGAAGATTTCGATGGGAGCATTGCTTCTTATCATGGCAGTATCTTTTGCCTATGAGGAGTTAAATGTACTTTGGCATATCGGAATGAAGACATCGGAATACTCATACAGGGAGGCAATCTTCTTTGTATTTGTAATACTTATCTGTGCCTGCAGATCTTTGCAGGAGATTAAGGACGGAGTGAGCGTTAAAAGCTCTATTGCTGTTGCAGTTATTGTCACACTTCTTTTGGTTGCAATATTTAAAAATCCGGAAGCATTCCTAAACGGCTGGAAGATGGAAGTCAATATTGCACTGGCGGCAGTATCTTTGATTATTATCTTTGCGCTTCGTTCAGCCAAGAGTAAGAAAATCAGTCTTTTAACAGTAGTTATATTGTCACTTATCCAGTTTTCGGATATCGGTATTAATGCTTCGTATATCTACAGGATGGAATCCATGATGGAAGAGAAAGCGGCTGAGTACAGTTCGACCGTGGATCGCATAGCGTCTACAGTATCCGCTGTTAAGAAGCAGGATTCCACTTTTTATCGTATGGAGTCATGGACTCCGAGGCAGCAGAACGATTCGATGATGCATGATTATAAGGGTATCACGCACTATTCTTCGGCTGGACTTACCTATGTCAGATACTTCCTTCAGAAAATGGGATATAACGATGACGGACTCTATACCGACTACGGACATGACAATACGCAGACGGCGGATTCAATCCTAGGCATTAAGTATCTTATGACGGACAGAGCTCACGGATACAGAATGCACAAAGATTACGACCTAAGGATTGACGGAGATATACAGGTATATGAGAATCCTTACGCCTTACCTGCAGGAATAGGCGTATACAGAGAGATGAGCGGAGAGAGTTCCAATCCATTCTTCCTTCAGGAGGACATATACAGCAGGCTTTCGGGTGAGCCGACAGAGATATTTGTATCGGCCAATGTACAGAGTTCGGGAGATGAGAACGGTGAGCCTGTAAGAGAATACAGAGTAATAGCGGATGCGGACGGAGAGATGTATTTTTATATGTCGGATCTTATCGGTGCGCATCGCAATCTGGAGATATATTACAATAATGAGTTTTTGACATATTACGGTAATGATGCCTGCCTTAAAGTATTGAACCTGGGATATTTTAAAAGAGGAGATTACTTTATAGTACACGTTAAGGCGGAAGATGCTGATGATTTCGGAGAAGCATTCTTTGTTACAGAAGATACACAGGCTTTAAAAGAGGCCTATAACAAGACTATAAGCAGACATGCGACGGTTACTTCAATAGGCGCGTCAAAACTTGCAATGACCCTTGATAGTGCATATACTGTAGGAGATGATATCAGCGGTGAGGTCGGTGTATTCACCACTATCCCGTTCCAGAAGGGCTGGAAAGTCAAAGTTTCGGGAGTAAGAGTCGAGCCTATAGAGATTTATGACGCATTAATATACATTCCCATTACCGAGGCACTTCAACAGGCTGAGCTTGGCCCCGATGAGAATATCAGAATAGAATTAAGCTTTATACCGGAAGGCTTTTATCTCGGAGCAGGAATAAGTGTATTGGCGATAATAGTCATTGTGCTTATGGCTTCGATACGTAAGGGTGAAGCAAGCTTTTTCGGTGATGATGAAGACGAAGATATGGAAGAGGAGTAGATATGCTTAAGAATAATCTGCACGGTTCTGTAATAATCACGTACAGATGTAACGCACACTGTAACATGTGCGATTGCTTTAAAGATCCGACAAGACCTGAGGAAGAGATAGATCTTGCGACGCTTGAGAAGCTTCCCGATATGGCATTTACGAATATAACCGGCGGTGAGCCGTTCATTCGTAAGGATATTCAGGATATAGTAGAGCTTCTGTATAAGAAGACACCCAGAATAGTTATATCCACCAACGGATATTTCACGGACAGGATTATAGAATTATGCGAGAGATTTCCGGAGATCGGAATCCGTATCTCGATTGAGGGTTTGGAAGAGACCAATAATGCGATAAGAGGGCTTCCGGATGGCTTTAACAGAGGTTACGGCACATTACAGAAGCTTGTTGAGATGGATCATAAGGATGTCGGATTCGGTATGACGGTTCAGGATATGAACTGCAAGGACCTTATTCCGCTTTATCATATGGCATGTGACCTTGATATGGAATTTGCCACGGCAACTCTGCACAACAGCTTCTACTTCCGTAAGACGGACAATAAGATAGATGACAAGTATAAGGTGGCTAAGGCTTTTGAAGAACTTATCAATGAACTGCTTCAGAGCAAGAGCCCCAAAAAGTGGGGAAGAGCCTACTTTAATCACGGCCTTGTAAATTATATATATGGGCAGCCGAGATTATTACCCTGTGAGATGGGTACCAACGGATTCTTCTTAGATCCTTACGGCAATGTGCTTCCCTGTAACGGTTCCACGGAGAAGATGTCGATGGGTAATCTCCATGACAATACCTGGGATGAGATATGGAACGGACAGCAGGCTGCAAAGGTCAGAGAGCAGGTTAAGCACTGTGAGAAAAACTGCTGGATGATCGGTTCGGTATCGCCTGCCATGAAGCAGAGGATATGGATTCCCGGCTGGTGGGTAGTAAAGCATAAGATATTTAAGGGCGGACATTACAGCCTCGAAGAGAACAAGTTTATCAATAAGGAACAGAATTAGGAAATATGTTATAATAAACCGTCCGGTGGACGGTTTATCCCGCCGGCCAGGTGGGACGAAGGGAGATTTACTATGTTAAATGACAAGACAATATTGGTAACCGGAGGAACGGGTTCGTTCGGTAAGTGTTTTACAAAATATGTGCTCACGCATTATAACCCCAAGAAGATAATCATATATTCAAGGGATGAATATAAGCAGTTTGTTATGCAGAACGATATGAAGGAATATGCAGACAAGCTCAGATTCTTCATTGGCGATGTAAGGGATAAGGAGAGACTTTCAAGAGCTTTGGTCGGTGTTGATTATGTTGTACATGCAGCCGCCCTTAAGCAGGTTCCCGCTTGTGAGTACAATCCTAACGAAGCGATTAAGACCAATATCCACGGTGCAATGAATGTTATCGATGCAGCTTTGGATTCGGGCAGCGTTCGCAAAGTAGTTGCTCTTTCTACCGATAAGGCTGTTAATCCGGTCAATCTCTACGGCGGAACAAAGCTTGTATCGGATAAGCTTTTCATAGCAGCCAATGCTTACAGCGGAATCAAGGATATTAACTTCTCGATAGTTCGTTACGGTAATGTGGCAGGCAGCAGAGGCAGTGTCATTCCGTTTTTCAATAAGATTATACAGAACGGCGGTAAGGAACTTCCGATTACCGATTACCGTATGACAAGATTCTGGATAAGCTTAACCCAGGGTGTTGAGCTTGTTATAAAGGCTCTGGCTGAAGCAAGAGGAGGCGAGACCTTCATAAGCAAGATTCCTTCATTTAAGATCACAGATCTTGCACAGGCGATGCTTCCCGGTTGTGAGATGCCTGAAGTAGGTATAAGAGAAGGTGAGAAGCTTCACGAGATAATGGTAACTGTTGAAGATTCAATGACCACTTATGAATATGACAAGCATTTCATCGTTTATCCTCAGATGACATGGAATGACAGGCAGCAGCCAATCCCCGGCGGTAAGCCTGTAGAACAGGGATTCTCTTACAGTTCGGGTAACAATACAGAGTGGCTTTCGGTTGAACAGATTCAGGAATTGCTTAAGGACGTAGATCTGGAGAAATAATGGATAAACCTGCAATAGAAGGCGGTAAGCCCGTCAGAGAAAGCAAATTATATTACGGACATCAGTATCTTGATGAGGCGGATTATAAGGCGGTTGAGGCTGTACTTAAATCCGACTATTTGACCTGCGGCCCGAAGATAGAGGAGCTGGAACAGAAGTTATGTAAACTTACAGGTGCCAAACATGCCGTGGTTTGCAGTAACGGTACGGCTGCTTTGCATATTGCCGCAATGGCAGCAGGCCTTAGAGAGGGAGATGAGCTTATTACCACTCCCATAACTTTTGCAGCAAGTGCAAATTGTGCTCTGTATGTCGGAGCGAAGCCTGTATTTGCCGATATCAATCCCGAGACTTATAACATAGATCCTGCTTCTATAAAGGCACATATCACCGATAAGACCAAGGTAATAGTTGCGGTTGATTATACCGGACAGGCATGTGAGTGGGATGAGATTTTGTCTGTCGCCAAAGAGAACGGACTTGTGACGATTGAAGACGCAGCACACGCCATAGGTACGATATATGACGGCAGACCTGTCGGAACAATAGCCGATATGACGACGTTCTCATTCCATCCCGTTAAGACGGTAACAGGCGGTGAGGGCGGAGCCGTGCTTACTGACAGTGATGAGTATTACAAGAAGCTGTTGTTATACAGATCTCATGGAATCACAAGAGACGCTTCTTTATTGGAGCATGAGTCTGACGGCCCGTGGTATTACGAGCAGATTGATCTCGGATATAACTACCGTATGACGGATATACAGGCGGGACTTTTAATAAGCCAGCTTGATAAGCTTGAGATGTTTAAGCAGAGACGTCAGAAGCTTGTGGCAAGGTATGATGAGGCCTTTAAAGATATCGACGGAGTCATCGTACAGAAAGATATAGATAAGTCCGATTCTTGCAGACATCTCTATATACTGAGACTTGATACGGACAAGCTTAAGATAGACAGGAAGAGATTCTTTGAGGCTATGGGCGCGGAAGGTATATGCTGCAACGTTCACTATATCCCCGTATACTATTTCCCGCATTATGAGAGATTAGGATATAAGAGAGGTTTATGTCCCAATGCGGAAGCGCTCTATGAGCAGATGATGTCACTTCCTCTTTATTATGCCTTAAGCGATGAACAGCAGGATGATGTCATCGCAGCGGTTAAGAAACTTGTTAACTACTATCATATTTAAACAATATTCCGGAACGGTTTTATGAACAATAACACATCAGGAAAAAGAATGTATGAATTCTCTTCAAGGATATTCCCGTATTTAAGAAGCATTACGGGTCAGGGTGTTAGAGATACACTGAAAGATATTGAAGAGTATATATCTCAACCCGAGCAGGGTTATAATCCGCCGAAGTTGAATATTTGCGAGATTCCTACGGGAACGAAAGTCTTTGACTGGACTGTTCCGCGTGAATGGATTATAAGAGAAGCCTACATTGAGAACGAAAAAAAAGAGCATATCATAGATATAAAAGATCACAACCTTCATGTACTCGGTTATTCGCTTCCGGTTGATGAATGGGTGGACCTTGAAGAACTGAAAAAACATGTCTATGTGGAAGAAAAACAGCCTGAAGTGATACCATATGTTACCTCGTACTATAAGGATCGCTTCGGCTTCTGTATGTCAAAGGATATGTTGGATTCACTTCCGGAAGGAAAGTATCATATGTATGTGGACAGTGAACTGATAGACGGTCATTTGACTTATGCGGATGTTATAATTCCGGGAGATACAGACAGGGAGATTATGTTTTCAACATATTTCTGTCATCCCTCAATGGCCAACAATGAATGTTCGGGACTTGCTCTGGCCGCAGAACTTATAAGATTTGTAGCCAAGATGCCTTCTAAAAGATTTACTTACAGATTTGTATTTGTTCCTGAAACAATAGGATCAATTACATATTTGGCAACGGAAAATCATGTTGACTATTTAAAGAAACATCTGGAAGCGGGTTTTGTTTTATCGTGTGTCGGAGATAACAGGGACTATTCGATTGTAAGATCAAAGTACGGTGATACTCTGGCGGACAGAGCTTTATTGAGTGTTCTTAAGTATAAAGACCATTACACGAATTATTCTTTCAGAGAAAGAGGATCGGACGAACGACAGTATAATTCAGC
>JAFYBE010000110.1 GCA_017540355.1 Lachnospiraceae bacterium
ATTAAACTCCAAAAAGAAAAAGACTCCATTGAAACCGAACTGTCGGAAGCAATGGAGTCCTGGGAAAACTTATTGTCTTAAATACTGTCGAATGTTGCGCGAATGGCTTTGATGAAGTCGGCGCTGTTAAGCACTGTTACATCCTTAAGCGAAGTGATAAGTGCAAGGTCCTTGGTCATCTTGCCGCTTTCGATTGTAGCAAGAGTTGCCTTTTCAAGCTTATCGGCGAATTCGACGAGTTCTTTGTTGCCGTCAAGTTCTCCGCGCTTGCGAAGCGCTCCTGTCCATGCAAATATCGTGGCAACCGAATTGGTTGATGTCTCTTCTCCCTTAAGATGCTTGTAGTAATGACGCTGTACCGTTCCGTGTGCAGCTTCGTATTCATATACGCCCTTGGGTGATACAAGTACGGATGTCATCATTGCAAGTGAACCGAAGGCGCTGGATACCATATCAGACATGACATCGCCGTCATAATTCTTACATGCCCAGATAAATCCGCCCTTGCTTTTCATAACTCTTGCAACAGCATCATCTATAAGCGTATAGAAATACTCTATACCGAGTTCATTAAACTTATCTTTAAATTCAGTCTCATATATATCACCGAATATGTCTTTAAATTTGTGATCGTATTTCTTAGAGATTGTATCCTTTGTCGCAAACCATATATCCTGCTTTGTATCACAGGCATACTTAAGGCAGGCTCTTGCAAAAGATTCGATTGACTTCTCGGTATTGTGCATACCCTGGATTATGCCCGCACCGGTAAATTCATGAATAGTCTCACGTACTTCCTTGCCCGATGCATCGGTGAATACAAGCTCAGCCTTGCCGGGACCGGGAACCTCAATCTCCACATTTTTATATACATCGCCGTATGCGTGACGAGCCAATGTGATGGGCTTCTCCCAGTTACGAACGCAGGGGTCTATACCCTTAACAAGGATGGGCGCACGGAACACGGTACCGTCAAGCATTGCCCTTATTGTTCCGTTGGGACTCTTCCACATCTTCTTAAGCTTGTACTCATCCATTCTTGCCGCATTGGGCGTGATTGTTGCGCACTTAACGGCAACACCGTACTTAAGAGTTGCATTGGCCGAATCAATTGTAACCTGATCGTCCGTCTCATTACGATGCTCAAGTCCAAGATCATAATACTCCGTATTAAGATCTATGTAGGGCAAAAGCAGTTCGTCTTTGATCATCTGCCACAATATCCTTGTCATCTCATCTCCGTCCATCTCAACGAGCGGCGTAGTCATCACAATCTTACTCATTTTAATCTCCTGTAATTTATTCTATATTCAGAACACAGACAGCTAAGGGCTTAACCTTCCGGATAAGCTTCCTTAAGGCCGTTTTTAACTATGTTCTTATATGCATTCTCGACATGCTTATTGGCAGCCTTCTCGGCGTTGTTCTCATCGCCCGACTTAATGGCTTCCATAATAAGCTTATGCTCTCCGGTTGAAGCAAGCGAACGCTTATTATCCGAAAGAGTCTTGGTACGGACGCGCTGAACATACTCATGATATTCATGAAGCTGATGTTCCAAAAGCTTTGAACCGCACGCCTCATACAGAATCTCATGGAATCTGTTATCAAGAGTAGCTATCTGGTCAAGATGGCCCTTGGAAGCATGGAACTCCGTAAGGTAGATATTCTCTTCCATCTCAGACATCTGCTCTTCCGTAATATGCGTAGTAGCCCATCTGGCAGCAAGGCCCTCAAGCTTTGAACGGATCATATATATGTCCTTGACATCCTTGGCCGTGATACCGGTTACATATGCGCCCTTATTGGGTACGATATGTATAAGGCCTTCCAGTTCAAGCTGCCTGAACGCCTCTCTTACCGGGGTTCTTGATACTCCGAGTTCCTCACCTATCGTAAGTTCCCTGAGCTCATCGTTATTCTTGTAACGTCCCTCAAGAATGTCTCCACGGATCTTGTTGTATACGCGTCCTCGCAGACTGTATTTATCTGTTACTTCATCCTTAATTGCCATATTCGCTCCATCCTCCCTCTTTACACATCGGTTCAAAAACTATTTTACCGATGAATTTAACTCAACACTGAGTTTTTTGCATTTATCCGAAATAACTTCTATCAATTCACTGTCGGTTATTACCGTTACACGGCCGTCTTCATACTGCTTATCAACCCATTCTTTGACGGCGGCAACCAAAGGATCGTTCTTATCAAGCTTGCTGTCATCGGAAAGCTTATAGTATGTATTGATCCAGTGTGCGATACCGGCAAGACCGGAGGTATTGGATACGGCACATAAAACAGGACGATTGAGGAACTTATCG